>CAMLEO010000270.1 GCA_946478975.1 uncultured Steroidobacter sp. | reverse complement strand
CTACCTGCCTGAATATGTGTACGCCGCGTTCCAGATGACGTTTGCCGCGATCACGCCCTGCCTGATCGTCGGTGCCTTCGCCGAGCGTATGAAGTTCTCCGCGATCATGCTGTTCATGGTGCTGTGGTTCTCGTTCGCCTACCTGCCGATCGCGCACATGGTCTGGTGGTGGGCGGGTCCGGATGCGTACACGGACGCGGCTGCTGCCGAGGCTGCCACGAAGACTGCCGGCTTCTTGTTCCAAAAAGGCGCGCTCGACTTCGCGGGCGGCACGGTTGTGCACATCAACGCCGGCATCGCGGGTCTCGTCGGCTGTCTGCTGGTCGGCAAGCGCAAAGGCTATGGCACGACTGCAATGACGCCGCACAACGTGCCGCTGATCATGGTCGGCTCGGCGCTGCTGTGGGTGGGTTGGTTCGGCTTCAACGTCGGTTCGAACCTGGAAGCGAATGGCTTCGCCGGCCAGGTGTTCATCAACACCTTCCTCGCCACCGCCGCCGCGGTCTGTGCGTGGACGTTTGCTGAGTGGATTTTCCGTGGCACCCCGACGATGCTGGGTGCAGCTTCTGGCGCGGTCGCGGGCCTCGTTGCGATTACTCCGGCGTGCGGTTGGGTCGGCCCGATGGGCGCGCTCGTCATCGGCTTGCTGGCCGGCGTGATCTGCTTGTTCTCGGTGACCAAGCTCAAGGCGGCGCTCGGTTACGACGACTCGCTGGACGTGTTCGGCGTCCACTGCGTCGGCGGCATCCTCGGCGCACTGCTGACGGGCGTGTTCAACAGCCCCTCGCTCGGCGGCACCGGCATCTATGACTACGTCGCGGGCACCTGGGGCTACGCCGGCATGGGTGCGCAGGTGACTTCGCAACTGTGGGGCGTGCTCACGACGATCGTGTGGTCGGGCGCCGTTGCCTTCATCGCGTTCAAGCTGGTCGATGTGGTGATCGGCCTGCGCGTCAGCGACGAAGTCGAAACCGAAGGTCTGGACACCACCGAGCACGGCGAGCGGGGCTACAGCCTCTAAGCCGAACTCCTGTCGATAGACCTTGAAAACGGGCGCTTCGGCGCCCGTTTTCTTTTGCGGCTGGCGAGCAACGTGAACCAGTGCTCAGTCCTGTGTAGTCACGGGGACTGTCTTAATCCCTGCTCCGGACCCTTCCTGATACACTCGCGCCCGAATTACGTAACACGGCATTGCCCCAGGTTTTTTGGCGTGAAACTGGTCACCGCCATCATCAAGCCGTTCAAAGTGGACGAGGTGCGCGAGGCACTGTCCGAAGCGGGAGTCGCTGGCGTAACGGTGACGGAAGTCAAAGGCTTCGGCCGCCAGCGCGGGCACACTGAGCTGTACCGGGGTGCCGAGTACGTCGTCGACTTCCTGCCCAAGTGCAAGATCGAAGTGGCCATCGAAGACGACCGGCTCGACCAGGTGCTGGAAACCATCGTCTCGGTCGCGAACACCGGCCGCATCGGCGACGGCAAGATTTTTGTGATGTCGCTGGGCCAGGCGGTGCGCATTCGCACCGGCGAAACCGACTCCCGGGCGATCTAAGTAAGCAGCGGAGACGCCATGCTCAAGTCCTTCCTGTTGGTGACATTCACTGGGGCCACGCTGGCCGCCGCCGGCACGGCTGCCGCGGACGTGTACAAGTACAAGGACGAGAAAGGCAACATCCACTACACGGACAAGCCGCCGGAACTGCCGGCCGAGCGCCTGAACGTGAAATCGCAGCGGACCGATACCGTCGCCGTGCAGGAGCGCCAGGCAGCCGAGCAGAAACAGCAGACCGCCGCCTCTCAACAGCAGCAGCAAGCCCGCAATCAGGCCGCCGATCAAAAGGATGCCGCGCAGTTCTCCGCCAAGGACAAAGCCGAACGTTGCGCTAAAGCTCGCGAGCGTTACGATAAGTACATGAACTCGCAAAAGCTGTACGAACAGGGCGCCGACGGCGAGCGCCGCTATCTCACTTCCGACGAGCTCGACGCCGCGCGGGCCTCGGCGAAAGCTTCGATGGACGTGCTGTGCCAGTGACCTTGCGCGCAGGATTCGTCGGCTTGGGCGCGATGGGCCTGGGCATGGCGCGCAACCTCCACAAGCACGGCCTGCTGAGCGCCGCCTGGAATCGCACGGCCGAGAAAGCGACTGCACTCGCGCAGGAAACAGGCTGCCGCGCGGTCGAAAAGCTTCCCGACATCTCCGCGCTGTGCGACGTCATCGTCGTGTGCGTCTCCGCCGACGCGGACGTGCTCCATGTGATCGACGAGCTGCTGCCAACCCTCCAGCGCGACACCATCGTCATCGATTGCTCCACCGTCAGTGCTGATACCGCTCGCATCGCTGCTCACCGCGTGCGCAATGCCGGAGCTCATTTTCTCGACGCGCCGGTCAGCGGCGGCACCGAAGGCGCGCGCGACGGCACGCTCGCCATCATGGTCGGCGGCGACGAACAAGCGTTCGAACGCGCCAGGCCCGTGCTGCAAGCGATGGGCAAGACCGTTACGCATTTCGGCGCCAGCGGCTCCGGTCAGGCCGCGAAAGCCACCAATCAGATCATGTGCGCCGGTGTGATTCAGGCCGTCGCCGAAGCGATGGCGTTTGCGAAGTCCGAGGACCTGCCGCTCGACCGCCTGATCGAAACGCTCGGCAAGGGCGCCGGCTCCAGCTGGTACTTCGTGAATCGCGCACCAAACATTCTGCGCGACAGCTATCCGCCCGGCTTCCGGGTCAAGCTGCATGAAAAAGATCTGAAGATCTGCCGCGCGATGGCCGCTCGCCACGGCGTGCAATTGCCGCTGATCGAGATGACGCTGGTTCACTACCGCCGGCTCATCGACCAAGGTCACGGCGACGAAGACATTTCCACGCTGTTCCGGCTCAAGGACGCGCTGTTCGCAGCTGCCAAAGATGGCCTGAGCGACGCGCCGAAAAACAAGCCGTAACGCTCACCGCACATGGCGGCGTCCGCTCCAGATACTCGCGCCTCGTTGCCATCGTCCGGGTCCCCCGTTTCGCCGGCCAGCGCGCCGACGTTCTTTCTTCCGGATTTCTGCGCCTCGCCTGCGGTCTTCGCCGTCGTTTTGATTGCGGAGCTGGTGGCGCTGGTGATCGCGCTGGCACGGCAGGCCCTGCACGATAATTTCTGGGCCGACCTTGCCGGCGGCTCGATGTTTCTATTGTGGATCGGGCTCACCTGCGCGGCGCTGTTGTGTCGAGCGCGTCCGTGGTTGCAAACAATGTCGCCGGCGCGCGCAGCCATGGTCGCGATCGCGCTGCTCGTCGCCAACATCGGCATCGTTTCGGAGATCGTGTTTCGCGTCGGGCAGATCTGGGGGCCGGAGTCGCAGATCTGGGGCACCGAGGCGGCCGGCAATGTGAGTTTCTTTCCGCAGCAGCATGCCGGCTTCGTGCTGAGAAACATCGGCGTCGGCTTCATCGTCAGCGCACTGGCGCTGCGTTATTTCTATGTCAGCGCCGAATGGAAGCGCAGCATCGAACAAGAGGCGCTGGCGCGCATTCGCGCCTTGCAAGCCCGCATTCGTCCGCACTTTTTGTTCAACAGCATGAACACCATCGCCGCGCTCACGCGCACCAGCCCGGAACGCGCCGAGCAGGCGGTGGAGGACCTGGCGGATCTGTTTCGTGCCAGTTTGAGCGATGCCAGCACGCGCATTACCTTGAAAGAAGAAATCGAGATCGCGCGCACTCACCAGCGCATCGAACAGCTGCGCCTCGGCGATCGACTGACCGTGCGCTGGGAGATCGATGACTTGCCGATGCGCGCGCTGGTGCCGAGCCTGATGATTCAGCCGCTGCTGGAAAACGCCGTGTATCACGGCATCGAAACATTGCCTCGCGGCGGCGAGGTTTCGATCCTCGGACGGCGCGACGAATCCCTGGTTCACATCGAAGTGCGCAACCCGATCCTGGCGCAGAGCGGCTACTCCGAGCGCGAAGGCAATCGCATGGCGCTCGAAAACATCCGCCAGCGGCTGGCGCTGGCCTGGCCCGGCCGCGGCCGGCTGGAGACCGAGCAGACCGAGGCTGAATTTTGCGCCCGGCTGATCTTTCCGTATGCTCGGGAGGATGCGGTTGGCGGTTAGCGGTTAGGGGTTAGTAAAATGCCCGTGATGATCCACAGGTTCACTCTGCACCAACCCCTAACCGCTAACCGCCAGCAATGAAACTGCTCATCGTCGATGACGAATCGCCCGCGCGCGAGCGGCTGCGCCGCCTGGTCGCGGAACTGGACGACTGCGAAGTCGTGGGTGAAGCTGACAACGGCGAGCAGGCACTCGCTTCGTGCGGCGAACTGCGGCCCGACGTAGTGCTGCTGGACGTGCGCATGCCCGGCCTGTCCGGCATTCAAGTCGCACGACACATCGATACGCTCGAAGATCCGCCCGCGGTCATCTTCACGACCGCTTACGATCAATACGCCGTTGAGGCTTTCGAGACCGAGGCCGTGGGTTATTTGCTGAAGCCGGTGCGCAAAGAAAAACTCGCGCATGCACTTCGCCACGCGGCTCGCATCTCACCGACGCGCCTGGTCAAGGTGGCGGAATCGGCGCGCATCGAGCACAAGCGTGAGCAGATCTGCGCGCGGCTCGGCGAGCAGCTGCGTTTGATCCCGCTGCACGATATCTATTATTTCCTCGCCGATCAGAAGTACGTCACCGTGCGCCACAAAGGCGGCGAGAGCCTGATCGACGAATCACTAAAATCTCTGGCCGAAGAATTCGCGCCGGAATTCCTGCGCATTCATCGCAACGCGCTGATCGCGGAAAAATACATTTCCGCCGTCGAGCGCACGGACTCGGGTCACTACGTGGTACGAGTGCGGGACTGCGGCGCCGTGCTCGAAGTGAGCCGCCGTCACGCATCGGAGCTATTAAGAAGGATTCGCGGCGAAAGTCATTGAACCATCCGGCGTAGCCGGATGAAACGTTTAGCCGTGGAATACAACACCGCGCCTTTGGTGATCCAGCGCATCAGCCGCTTCGGCCCGACCATCGCAACCAGCGCAACGCCGCCGACGATCACGGCTGGATTCTTCAACACGCGCGTGGCGCGAGCGAGGCCGCGGTCGATGCCGCTGAGCTGATGCTCGATGTCATTCATCGTCGCTCCCAACTCGCGCCGCTGCACGGAGGCACGCAAACGCAAGTTGGAATGCTTGGCGGCGAGCTGATTGAAACGTTCGCTGCTCACAAACGCGCCCGCAGCTGATCGCGGTCCTTGGCCAGCTCCGCCAATGTATCGTCGAGCAGCGGCGGCTTGGTGGTGAGCTTGTGACGCAGGATCAGGCCCGCCACCACGGCGACGCCGATGAACAGGCCGATCATCGCCAGCGACGCGGCCAGCCGGTGCGTATCCCAGAATATGAAGATCACCGCCAGCGCGCCCAGGAACAGGCCCATCATGGCGGCGAACGCGGCGATGAACGCCCACAGCAGGATCGCGCCGACCTGGCGGACCTCTTCCTGCAGCTCGGTCGTCAGCAGCTCCAGTCGTGTGTGCACGATGGCGACGAACGTCGCCAGGAAATTGTTGATCGACTGAAACAGGCCGGCGACGGGCCGCGGCCCGCCGTGGACTTCCGGATCGTGCGTGTCCAGTGCCATGGGCGCTGGCGTTAGCGACGACCGATGATCAGGCCGAGCACCAGGCCGACACCGGCAGCGACGGCAACCGACTGCCACGGATTCTCGTGCACGTACTCATCGGCGGCTTCGGCAATTTCCCGGGCGCGGCGCATGGCTTCCTCTTCCACCTCGGTGAGGCGCGTCCGGGCCTGGCGCAGCGACTCTTCGGCACGCGCCCGAACTTCCTGGATCTTCTCGCCGGTGAGCGCCGAGGTGGCCTTCAGCAACGCCTCGGCGTCCTGCATGACCGTCTTCAGGTCCGCGACCAGCTGATCGGTGTTGACTTCAACTCGGGCATTCATACGTTGCTCCTCACAAGCTTCCCATGATTGATCATGATCGATCTCAAGGGTTCGATGGTAACGCAAGACAAACAAAACCGGCGGTCGGCAGCGGTGCTAGCATTGCGGCAGATGCCGCCTGCGGCCACAAGGAGTGCATTGCCCCATGACCCAACCGCCACGCGTCGCGCCAGTACGCGAACTGCCACGCGTCGCTCCGGTGCGGGATCGTTTTTACGCGCGCACTTTTGCGTTGGTGACGTGCCTGGTGCTCGGCATAGCGCTGTTCAAGATCGTCCAGCCGTTCGCGGGGCCGCTGCTGTGGGCGATTTTCATCGCGTTCTTGCTGTATCCACTGCATTTGCGGCTGGCGGCCCGGCTGCGTGGTAAACCCCAATGGTCGGCGGCACTGCTGACCGTGCTGACGTTCATCGTCATCATCGGCCCGCTCACCGCGCTGAGCGCTGCCTTCGCGGCCCAGATCGGCGACCTGGCGCGGATCGTCCAGGACCGCGTCGGCGACCAGACGATGGGCAACGTACTGAATCTGACGAATGTTCCCTGGGTGCAGCGCGGACTGGACTGGCTCAACACGATGTTCGATGTCGACCTGGCGCAGGTCCGCAGCTGGATCGCGCAGGGCTCGCGAGAAGCGTTGCAATCGCTGGCATCGCTCGGCACCCGTGCGTTCATCGGCGCCGTCGGCACGGTGGTCGGCTTCGTGCTGATGCTGTTCATGCAGTTCTTTTTCATCCGCGACGGCGGCGAAATGATGAGCACGCTGCGCGAGCTGATTCCGATGGCGGAAAGTCACAAAGCGAAACTGTTCGATCACCTGGCCGCGGTCACGCGCGCGATGGTGTATGGCACGGGTCTCACAGCCTTGATTCAGGGCGCGCTGACGGGCATTGCGTTCCTGATCGTGCATCTGCCGTCGCCGGTGGTTTTCGGCGTGATCGCGGCATTGCTGGCCTTGCTGCCGTTTGGCGGCACTGCCTTTGTTTGGGGGCCGGCGGCGATCGTGCTGGCGGTTCAGGGCCGCTGGGGCGCGGCGATTTTCATGATGATCTGGGGCGCGGTACTGGTTTCTCTGGTCGATAACGTCGTGCGCCCGATGCTGGTCTCCGGCCGCGCGAATGTCGGCACGCTGACCATATTCATCGGCGTGCTCGGCGGGCTCGCTGCGTTCGGCGCGATCGGCTTGTTCCTCGGCCCCGTGGTGCTGGCGCTGATCATTGCGCTGATTCGTTTCATGCTGGAAATCCGTCGCGCCGAAAAGGCCAGCCTCGTGTCGGCGGAGTCAATGAACTCATGAGTATTTCCGAACATACATTGCCCAAGCATATATTACGTGTCGCCACCCGGCAGAGCCGCCTGGCGTTGTGGCAGGCAGAGCACGTGGCCGGGCTGCTGCGCACGGCGCATCCGGGGTTGAAGGTCGAGCTGGTGCCGATGACCACGCAGGGCGATCGCATTCTCGATCGGCCGCTGGCAAACATCGGCGGCAAAGGCCTGTTCATCAAAGAGCTGGAACTGGCGATGAGCGAGCATCGCGCCGACATCGCCGTGCATTCGATGAAGGACGTGCCGAGCGAGCTGCCGCCGGGAATGATCCTGGCAGCGATGCTCCCACGCGCCGATGCTCGCGATGCTTTTGTTTCTTTACGTCACAAAACTTTCGCGAGCCTGCCGCAAGGCGCACGCGTCGGCACGTCGAGCCTGCGCCGGCAATGCCAGTTGAAACATGCGCGGCCGGATCTGGAAATCGTCACGTTACGCGGCAACGTCGACACGCGGCTGCGCAAGCTGGAAGAAGAGCAGCTCGACGCAATCATTCTGGCCGCCGCGGGCCTGACGCGCCTGGGCCTGGAAAATCGCATCACTCAATATTTCGAACCGCAGGAGTCGGTGCCGGCCGTCGGCCAGGGCATCATCGGCATCGAGTGCCGGGAGGACGACGCTACAAACATTCGCTACGTGTCTGCATTGAACGATGCGAAGGCGTGGCAATGTTGTACCGCCGAGCGCGCCTTCGCGCATCGGCTGGAAGGAAGCTGCCAGTCGCCGATCGCCGGCTTCGCCACACTCCAAGGCGATCAACTGGAATTGCATGGAGTCATTGGTTCGCCGGACGGCCGTGAGATGTATCGAGGCTCCAACAGCGGCAGAGTCGCCGACGCCGACCGCATCGGTGTCGCATTGGCGGGCAAGCTGCTGAAAGACGGCGCCGAGGAATTGCTGTTCCGGCTGCGCCAGGAGTCGAAGTGATTCCAAAGGTGATGCCGCCTCTGGCGGAGCTGACGGTGCTGGTCACGCGGCCGGCATCGCAAGCCGCGAGCTTGTGTGAGCAGATCACACAGCGCGGCGGCACGGCGATCGCATTTCCAACCGTGGAGATCGAAGCGATCGCGGCGAGCACAGCGAGCGGACATGATCTGGTCGTATTCGTGAGCGTGAACGCAGTCGCGCACGGGGTGCGTTTGATCGAGAAGGGTCCAACGACGCGCATCGCCGCCATCGGCAAAGCGACTGCAGCTGCCCTGGCACAAACATCGCTGCCGCCCGATATCGTTCCTGAAGCGGGTTTCAACAGCGAGGCACTGCTCGCGCATCCGGATTTAACACTTGCCAGCGGCGCGCGTGTGCTGATCGTCCGCGGAGCGGGCGGTCGCGAGCTGTTGCAAGAGACATTCGCGGCTCGCGGCCTGATCGTCGAAACGCGCGAGGTGTATCAGCGCGTGCGGCCGGTCGTCACCGAGGCAGTCCGGAACGCGCTCGAACAGCGCTGGATGAATGAAGGCATCGACGTGGTCACAGCGACCAGTATCGAAACTTTGCACAACCTGCATGAAATGCTCTCAGAGCGCGGCCGGCAGCTGCTGCGCGAAACCCCGCTGCTGGTCGCAAGCCGACGCATCGGCGAGGCAGCCGCCGAGAGCGGCTTGAAAGGCGCAGTGATCGTCGCGAACGGCGCCGATGATGCTTCGATGATCGGCGCCCTGGCCCGCTGGCGGACACGCGCACGCAGCGGCTGAAGGCCGGTGATTGGCGGGCCGCGTGTTAGGATAGCGGTCCACCAGCGCCGTCATCATTCGTTTGCATCATGGCCGCCAGCGGTCCGGAAACCATCATCTCTTCGCCCTCCGGCGACTCCTCCAAGGGGCGTCGTGCGCATACTTACAGCCGATTGACCACGGCTATCGCGGTACTGGCCCTGGCCGCCGCGATCTACGCGCTCATTCGTACCGATTCGATTCGCGACAAGCTCGATGTCGCCAATCAAACGGTCGTGGCAGCGAACGCCGACAAGGAACTGTTGCGAGCTGAACTGAAGAGCCAGGCCAGCCGGGAGCGCCAGGCACATCGGGATTTGAATCGTCGTCTCGACGAGCTCAAGGACGCGCCTCAACAGTTGCAGGAGCTCGCCTCGTCGGTCGAAGAGCTGCGAGGTCGCGCCGAAGGTCCGGAGCGCGCCTGGTCGCGTGCCGAAGCTTTGTTTCTTCTGGAGCTGGCGCAGCGCCGGCTGACGTTGGATCGGGATGTTGAAACTGCGATCGTCGCGCTCGAATCGGCGGACGCACGGCTGGCCTCGCTGCGTGACCAGGCGTTTGCACCGGTGCGGCAGGAGATCGCGAGAGAGCTGCAATCGCTGCGTGCCGTGCCCCAGCCGGACACGACCGGCATTCTCGCTCGCTTGCTCACCGCTGAAGAACATGCCGGCACTGCTGCTGTGAAAGGCATCCTGGCCACGGAACACCAGGCGCTGGACCGCAACTCGCTCCCGGAAGGAATGTTTGCTCGCGCCAGCGCGATCCTGGCGAGGACGCTGTCGAACCTGATCGTGGTGCGTAAAGTCGATGACGATCGCTCCGGTCGTGTGATCACCGCTGAAGAAGCGCTGCTGCAACGTCAGCACCTGCAGTTGCAACTGTTCGCTGCGCGAACCGCCGTGGCACGTCACGACGAGCAGGGTTATCGAACGGCGCTCGCCGCTGCACGCCGCTCGCTGGGTGAGTTCTTCGATCTGTCGCAGCCGACCACGGAATCGCTGCTCGATGAAGTCCAGGCGCTCGA
>CAMLEO010000269.1 GCA_946478975.1 uncultured Steroidobacter sp. | reverse complement strand
TTCCGTTCGATCGCGGGCGGCTGGACGAAAGCGAGCATCCATTCACCGGCGGCATTCCCGGCGACATTCGCATCACCACGCGCTTCAGCCCGAGCGATCCGCTCACTGGCCTGATGGGCGTGCTGCACGAGACCGGCCATGCGATGTACGACGTCGGCCTGCCGGAAGCCTGGCGCGGCCAGCCGGTCGGGCGCGATCGCGGCATGGCCATGCAGGAAAGCCAGTCGCTGCTGATGGAGATGCTGATCTGTCGCAACCGCCCGTTCCTGCGCTATCTGAAGCCGCAGATGGAAAAAGCGTTCGGCGTCAGCGGGCCGGAATGGGAAGTGGAGAATTTGTACCGGCTGCTCACGCGCGTGCGCCGGAGCATGATCCGCGTCGACGCCGACGAGGTGACCTATCCGGTGCACATCATGCTGCGTTATGAAGTGGAGCAGGAAATTTTGCGCGGCGAGCTCAAGATTCGTGACTTGCCTGAAGCCTGGAACACTCGCATGGCCGATAGACTGGGCGTGCGTCCGGCGAACGACGCCGAAGGCTGCCTGCAGGACGTGCATTGGGCGGTGGGCTCGTTCGGCTATTTCCCCTCGTATGCCATCGGCGCGGTGATCGCCGGCCAGTTATATGAAAGCTTGCGCGCCGAGCGGCCCGAGCTCGACGAGGAGATTGCGGCCGGCAAGTTCAGCGGCCTGTTCGACTGGCTGCGGCAGAACGTGCATTCGCTCGCCGCCAGCGTCAGCACGCCGGACCTGATTCGCAACGCGACCGGCAAGCCGCTGTCCGCGGCCTCGTGGTTGCGGTATATCGAAGGGAAATATCTGGAAATCTGATCATGTCCGCAGTGCCCCCATACGTAGATCATTATTCGAACAACTTCAAGCGGCTGCAGGCCAGGCTGCGCGGCCTGGTCGGCAAGGCCATTGAAGATTTCCGCATGATCGAAGCGGGCGACAAAGTGATGGTGTGCCTGTCGGGCGGCAAGGATTCCTACACGCTGCTGGACATCCTGATGTCGTTGCAGCGGAGCGCGCCGGTGGACTTCGAGCTGGTCGCGGTCAATCTGGATCAAAAGCAGCCGGGCTTCCCCGAACACGTGCTGCCTGCATATCTCAAAGCGCTGGGTGTGCCGTTTCATATCATCGAGCAGGACACCTACAGCGTCGTGAAGCGCGTCATCCCCGAAGGCAAGACCATGTGCGGCCTGTGCTCGCGCTTGCGGCGAGGCGCGCTGTATCGATACGCGGCCGAAAACGGCGTGACCAAGATTGCACTCGGCCATCATCGCGATGACATCGTGGAAACGTTGTTCCTGAACATGTTCTTCGGCGGCAAGCTGAAGGCGATGCCGCCGAAGCTGCATTCCGAGGACGGGCGGCACGTCGTGATCCGGCCGCTGGCGTATGTGGCCGAGTCCGACATCGAACGTTATGCGCGCGCCCGCGAGTTTCCGTTGATTCCGTGCTCGCTGTGCGGCTCGCAGGAAAACATGCAGCGCGTGGAGATCAAGAAGATGCTGCGCGAGTGGGAGCGTCAGTATCCGGGGCGTACCGAATCGATCTTCGCAAGCGTGCGCAACGTGGTGCCCTCGCACCTGGCCGATCCGGCGGCGTTCGATTTCAATACCCGCCCCGCACCGAAGAATGTAACGAACAATCCGGGAGAGCTGTTCGAGTGAGCGATCAATACATCGTGTTCTCGCACGGCCAGGACGGCGAGCCCTGGGGCACGAAAATCGTCGCCATGGCCGAAGTCGCGCGCCGGCATGGACTGACGGTGGAGTCGGTCGACTATCGCAACATGCCCGACCCGCTGGCGCGCGTGGAGAAATTGCTCGACGTGTGCAAGAAGCTGCCGGGCGAGTTGATCCTGGTCGGATCGAGCCTCGGTGCGCACGTTTGCACCACCGTCTCGACGCAGGTGATGACGCGAGGGCTGTTCCTGCTCGCGCCGGCGTTCTTCATGCCCGGATATGAACGCTTCACGCCGACGCCGCCGGCCTGCCCGGTCGACATCGTGCACGGCTGGAACGACGATATCGTGCCGGTGGACAACAGCATCCGCTTCGCGCGCCAATACAAATGCGCGCTTCACATTCTGGATTCCGATCATCGGCTGAGCGCAAACATCGACGATATTCGCGCCTTGCTGGACCGGTTCCTGCAAAGGTTGTTAGCGAGCGCCTGAGGCGTGTGCGCGCGTCCTGCTACTATCCGCACCCGCATCGACAGGAGGTTCCCGTCATGAACAAAAGCAGAATATTGAGCGCGGCGTCCCTGGTCTCGCTGCTGCTCGTGCTGGCGGCGTGCGGCTCGGAGCAAAAACCCGCGGATCCGCCGCCGGCCGCCGAGCAACCGTATCAGCGCGAGATCGACAAGGCTCGCAGCGTCGAGCAGACACTGCAGCAGGAGAAGGACAACACGGACCGGACCCTGCAGGAAAAAGAGAACCCGACCGCCGAGTAGCGCGTCGCCGACTTCACTGCAATGGCCGATATCTCCGGATTCGACAGACTCTGGCTGGGACTGCTGCGTGCCCCGGTTTCCGTGTGGGCGCGCCCGCACGTGCTGCCCGAGGATGTGCGCACACGCTACGCGCAGCCTGAACGACCGATCTGTTATGTGCTGAACGAGTACGGCGCCGCGGACATCGTGGTGCTGGAAAAAGTATGCGCGGCTCACGGGCTGCCGTCGCCGTCGCAAGCGTTGAAGAAGCCGCTGCCATCGCAGTCGGTGTTGTTTCTCGAACGTCGCGCGGGCTTCTGGGGCGATCGCACCGACTATCGCATCTCGAACGAAATGCGCACGCTGGTCGATGCCGCGATCGAAGATCCCACGCTCGATGTCGACCTGGTGCCTGTCACGGTTCTGTGGGGCCGGGCGCCCGATCGCAAGCACTCGTGGCTGCGCATTCTGCTGTCGGAGAACTGGGAGCGCGTCGGTCGGTTCCAGCGCATGCTTTCCATCATGGTGAACGGCCGCAATCTGTTCGTGCAGTTCGGCGAGCCTCTGTCGCTGCGCGCCGCAGTCAACGAAGGCCCGGACAAATCACGCGCCGTTCGTCGAATCACGCGTTCGTTGCGGACCGTGCTGGCGAGACAACGTGCGGCGGCCATCGGGCCGGACCTGTCGCATCGTCGAACCATGACCGCACAGCTGCTGCGTGCCGCTCCCATTCGTCGCGCGATGGCGGACGAGATGAGGTCGAAGAAGATTTCTCGTCGTGATGCGTTGAAGCTGGCGCAGGATTACATCAACGAGATCGCGGCCAACTATTCGCACATCTTCGTCGCCTTCATGGCGAAGGGCTTGAGCTGGTTCTGGACGCGCTTGTACGACGGCGTCGAGCTGCATCACGTCGAGCAATTGCAACGAGTGATCGACGGCAACGAAGTCATCTACGTGCCGTGCCATCGCAGTCACATCGACTATCTGCTGCTGTCGTATGTCATCTATTACAAAGGCTACGCGATCCCGCACATCGCCGCCGGCGTGAACTTGAACATGGCAGGCGTCGGGCGCTTCCTGCGCAAGGGCGGCGCGTTCTTCATGCGTCGCAGTTTCAAGGGCAACGCGCTCTACACCATGGTCTTCATGAAGTATCTGGGCTTGATGATGGCGCGCGGCCATTCCATCGAGTACTTCATCGAAGGTGGCCGCAGCCGCACCGGCCGTTTGTTACAACCGAAGACCGGCATGCTGTCGATGACGTTGCGCAGCTACCTGCGCGATCCGCGTCGCCCGATCGTTTTCCTGCCGGTGTATTTCGGCTACGAGCGCGTGGTCGAGGGCAAGACCTACGTCAACGAGATGCTGGGCAAGCCCAAGGAAAAGGAATCGATCTTCACCATGCTGCGTGCGATCCCGACGCTGCGCAAACACTTCGGCAAGGTGCACGTGAGCTTCGGCGAAGCCATTCATCTCGACGAAGTGTTGAAACGTCACGATCCGGACAACCGCCGCGCGGTGGAGAAGGTTGAGCGTCCGGCGTGGCTCGCGACTGCAGTCGATGAGCTGGCGACGCGGATCATGACGAGCATCAACAGCGCGGCCTGTGTCGCGCCGATGAATCTCATCGCCCTGGCCCTGCTCGCTACGCCGAAGCAGTCGATGCTGGAAACCGATCTGGTGCGGCAGTTTGAGCTGTATGCATCGCTGCTGCGCCAGGCGCCGTATTCTTCGCTGGTGTGGGTCACCGAGACCGACGGCGCATCGATCGTGCGTCATGGCGAGCGCATGGGCGTGATTCAGCGTTTGAAACATCCGCTCGGCGATGTCATGCAGATGACGGAAGAAAATTCCGTGCTGATGACGTACTTCCGTAACAACGTGCTGCACCTGATGGCGCTGCCGTCGCTGATTGCCTGCTGTTTCCTGAACAACCGCACCATGCACACCCAGGACATCCAGCGCCTGATGTGGCGCATTTATCCATACGTGCGCGACGAGCTGTTTCTACGCTGGACGGAAGAAGAAGTGAGCGCGGCCGTGCTGGAGACGCTCGACGATCTTTCCAATCACGGCTTGCTCGAAGCGGTGGAGGCGGGCGCGCAATGGCGTCGTCCGCCAACTGGCTCGGCCGAAGCGGTGCAGCTGTCGCTGCTGGCCCATATCACGGTGCAAATCATCGAGCGCTACTACCTGGTGATCGCAGTGCTGCTCAAACATGGCAGCGGCCGCATCAGCCAGGATGCGCTGGAGTCGCAATGTCAGCTGATGGCGCAGCGCATGTCGCTGCTGTACGAGCTGAACTCGCCGGAGTTCTTCGACAAGGTGCTGTTCAAGAGCTTCATCGATCTGCTGCGCGCCCGTAACGTGCTGGGCGTGAACGCCGAGGGGCGCCTGACCTACACCGACATGCTGCCGGCCGTCGCCGATGACGCGCAGCTGGTGCTGCACGAGCAGATCCGCAACAGCGTGCTGCAGGTGACGCATAGATGAACATTCGCAAATGGTTGCTCGCGATGCTGTCGCTCGCGAGCCTGGGTGCGCACGCGGACATCACTCTGTCGACGCCCGACGCGCAGGTTGTTTCGGGCAGGCCGTTCCAGCTCGATCTCACGATCACCAACAGCGAGTCCAGTCCGCTGACGATCGATTTGCCGGCGCCGCTTCATGTGCGCTTCGAGACGCCGGCGGCAATTTCGATCATCGAGCTCACGCCGGAGCGCAGCGGCGCGCTGACTGTGGCGCCAGGCGGATTTGCGCGTGTGAAATTGAAAGGATCGTTGCCGCAAGGCGCGCAGGGCGTGGCGACGCTGGTGCCGACGGGGCTCGCTTCGAATTCAGTGGCTCTGCAAATCCTCCAGCCCGCGCCGGGCAGCGATACGATCCATGCCGGAGAGCTGGCTAAAACCGAGGCGGCGCCGGCAAACAATGAGTCGTACACGACGGCGCTGGTCGATAAACCGCCGCCGCTGGCGGTGTCGGTGTACGAGCCGGTTTATTTCATCGTCGGCGGCGACGGCGGGTTGAATGCCAAGTTCCAGATCAGCCTGCGCTATCAGCTGTTCGACGGCAGCGGCCCGCTCGCGCGTCGGCTGCCGTGGATCGACGATCTATATCTTTCGTATTCGCAAACGTCGCTGTGGGACCTGGGCGATTTGTCGAAGCCATTCCGAGATTCGAGCTTCCGGCCGCGACTGTTCTATGCGAACTACGACCTCGCGCGTTTCTTCGACGGTCGCTTGCGCGTGGGCGTGGAGAGCGGTTTCGGTCACGAATCCAACGGCAAGAAAGAGGAAGATTCGCGCAGCTTCAACATGCTCTACGTGCGGCCCGCGATCACGCTCGGCGATCCTGCAGGCCTGCGCTTTTTCGCCGCGCCGCTGATTCACAACTACATTGCTGACGATGAGAACCCCGACCTGAAAGACTATCGCGGCTACGTCGATTGGATCTTCGGCTTCGGCGCCAAAGGCGGCCTCGACTTCTGGACCACGCTCCGCAAAGGCGAACGCAGCGATTACGGCAGCGTCGAAGCCAATGTTTCCTACCCGCTCTCCAAACTGAGCGGCGGCGACCTCACCGGCTGGCTCACCCTGCAATATTTCGCCGGCTACGGCGAAAGCCTGCTCGACTACAACCGCAAGCTGGATGCGCAATGGCGCCTGGGGATTGCAGTTGCGCTCTAATGCCACAGCCCGAGAATGACGCCGAACAATAGAAACTGGACGGTGTGATAGCCGCCGTCGATCAGCCACAGCGTGGTGCTGCGATTGGCGAATTGATAGTTGATGCCGAAGCTCGCCGCGACCATGCCAAAGCCTGCGAGCAGGCCGTGCTCGATCGCATCAGTGAGCGCGGGCGCTGGGCCGAGCCAGATCGAGAACGCGGAGGCGGCGATGAGCGAGAAAACAAAGCTGACGCCGAACACTTTCGCCGGATGACTGCCTTCGCCCGCTTTGGGGTCTGAACCGTTCTCCCGGTTCCAAACCTTCCCAAACAGCGCCGGTGAATACCACAACCCACCCACGAGAAAACTCGACACCGCGGCGACCATCACGGCGGCGATATTGATCTGCGACATTTGCGGCCCCATTCTGCTGGTGGGATGTTTTTTCGCGCCGTTTGCGATACTAGTCCATTCGTATGAAGCGCGTGCTTTTCATCTGCAGTCAAAACCGACTGCGCAGCCCGACCGCGGAGCAGGTGTTTTCCAACCGCCCGGGCTTCGAAGTCGCCTCCGCGGGGCTGAATCCTGAAGCCGACACGCCGGTGTGTGCGGAGCTGCTCGACTGGTGCGATGTGATCTTCGTGATGGAGAAGGCCCATCGAAACAAGCTCACCCGGAAATTCTCAGCTCATCTTCGGGACAAGCGCATCATCTGCCTCGATATCCCGGACGAGTTCGAATTCATGGACCCGCTGCTGGTAAAGCTCCTGGAAGCGAAGGCCGGGCCGTTCTTTCGCGGGCTGTGATTCGCTGGGTCTGAAGCTGCGCTCCAGGTGCGGTCACCAGTCGTTCGTAACCTTTCGCGCCTTCTTGATGTCGCTGCGCTGCTGCTTTCCTTGCAGGCGGCGTTCCTTTGATGCCCGGGTGGGCTTGGTGGCCTTGCGGATGCGAGGTTCGATGCGCGCCTGCCTGACCATTTCTTCGAGACGTTCGAAGGCGTCGCGCTTGTTGTGCTCTTGAGTGCGGAAGCGCTGGGCGCTGATGACGATCACGTCGTCGGCGGTCAGGCGGCGGCCGGCGAGGGTGCGCAGGCGGTCGCGAACGCGCTCGGGCAACGACGGCCAGAGTTTGAGGTCGCAGCGGAGCTGGACGGCGCTTGCGACCTTGTTGACGTTCTGGCCGCCCGGACCGCCGGAGCGAATGAAACGTAGCTCGATGGCCTCGTCGGGGATGCCGGCGGGCAGGGTGGCGCTGTCGCTCATGAGCGTTACACGTCGTGCGCGAGGGGGCCGCGGTCCTGCATCTGCAGACGGACTTCGTGCTGCGCGACCGGAATGATGATGCCGTGCTCTTTAAACAGCCGCCAGATCGCGCGGTTCACATCGGAGCGCACGTTGTTCACGCCTTCCTGCGGGTCGGCGATCCAGAAGCGCAGCTCCAGGTCGATGCCGTAATCGTTGAAGCCCATCATCCGCGACACCGGCTTGGGATCGCGCAGGATGCGGGGCTGATCTTCGGCCGCCATCAACAGCACTGCGAGCGCCTTCTCCGGATCGCTGTGATAACTCACGCGCACCGGCAGTTTCAGGCGCACGCGCGGATCGGTGTAGCTCCAGTTGATCACCGGGTTGGTGATCAAGTTCTGATTCGGCACCAGCGTCTCGACGCCGTCTCGATCGCGCACCACGACGTAACGGCCGCGCAGCTCCTGCACCCAGCCGAACCCTTCGGTGGTCGTGCCCATGGTGCCGGTAAAGCTGATGACGTCGCCGGGCTTGATGGAACGATCCATCAGCAGCACGAAGCCGCTGACGAAGTTCGCAGTGATCGCCTGCAGGCCGAAGCCGAGGCCGATGCCGATCGCGCCGGTGAAGATATTCAACGTGGTGAGATCCAGGCCCGCGGCATTCAAGCCCAGCAGGATGGACAGGCTGATCAGGAACGCCTGCGAGAACTTGGCGATGCCGATGCGCATGCTCAGCGCCAGGCCCTGCATCGACATCAGCCGGCGTTCCAGCCAGCGCGCGATCCACACCGCGACCAGGATGAAAGCGCCGACGGTGAACAGGATCTTGATCACCGACCACAGCGTGATGCGCTCTTTGCCGGCGTTGATGCCGACGCTGTCGAACGCCTGCACCACCGGCTCGAACCAGCCGAGCACGTGCAGGGCGAGCACGCCCCAGATGCTCCAGGTGATGATGTTGCCCCAGCCTTTGGTGCGATTACCGAGCGACACGCGCACCACATACACGGCGAGGCGGATCAGCAGCAGCAGGCCGGCGAGCGTGATCGCCAGATCAACCAGGTGGCTCTCGGTCTTCAGCGCGTGCAAGGCGCCGCCGAACGCGGCGATCAACACCACGGCCGCGAGATGCGGGCTCGTGATCAGCAGCGCTTCGGTGACGCGCGCCTGAAAGCCGGTCTGGACCAGCGCGAGCTTGCCTTTCTCGGTACTGCGCACCTGGCGACCGAACCACCACGCGAACAGGATGGCCAGCGCGACAGCCGCCAGCTGGAATAGCGACGCAGGGGTGAGCAGGGCCTCCAGAGCCAGGCCCGCGTTATGCAGCAGTTCCTGCATGATGAGGAATCAAGCGTTGAGGTCGGGGATCAATTCGCTTTCGAGGCGGGCGATTTGATCCTTCAGCATCAGTTTTCGTTTCTTGAGCCGCCGCAGTTGCACTTCATTGACATACAGGTCCATTTGCAGCCGGTGGATGACATCGTCCAGGTCGCGATGCTCGATGCGCAGCTCACGCAGGCGCTCGAGGCGTCGGAATGTTGCGGTCTCGACGTTGTTTTCCGTTTCGCTCATCGGCGCGTACTTTAGCGCATCGGACTCCTGATGGCCTTACGGATGACTATCCTGGCCATTCCCTTCCGAATTGCCGGCACGCCGTGGTGAAGCTTGCTGCTCGGTCCCGCGCCGTCGCGCGCGCCATTCCGCGAGGTCCAGGACCACTGCACTGTTATTCGAGGGCGCCGGCGAAACGGGTTTGGACGCTGTCTCGGCCGGCGGCGCTGCCAGCGTCGTGGACATGGAAACGGTCACCGGCGGTTGTTCGGTCCGCTGGGCGCGCTGTTCTTCGCCCGGTGCGTAACCGACGGACTCGATACGACGGCCGAGCAGGATGACGAATCCTTGACGGCGCTCGATGCTGTTGGCGGTGTAATCAAACACGTACGTGCGACGGAGGGCGAGCTGACCGCGCTCGCGCGTGAACTGCAGTCGCGCGAATGCGACAGTGCCGTCCAGGAATTGCAGGCTCAAGCGCTTGCATGCCTCCATCGCGGCAGCATTGGCGCGTTCACGGACTGCCAGGCTGTCCTGTAAGAACCAGACGACCGCGGCAGCCGCTAGCAGCAGTACCAGAGCGCCCCAACCTAGTTCCATTGACCGTGATCCCCCGTGAGTCTGGCCCTATCATACGGCCGCCATCGCCCGACGAAGCCCGAGAATACGCTTGAGCACCTCCCCGATCTCCGCGGCCGAAGCCGTGTCCGTCCTGCCGCCCTGGGAAGCCATCGACACCGTATTGCTCGATATGGACGGCACCCTGCTCGACCTACGATTTGACAATTATTTTTGGGCAGAGTTTTTGCCCGAAAGGTATGCCGAGCGCCATGGATTAACGCTCGAGAGGGCGCGCACGGTCCTCCACGCGATGTTGTTGGGCAAGCAGGGCACGCTCGACTGGTACTGCACCGATTTCTGGACGCGCGAGCTGTCGATCGACATCGCGGGGCTGAAGCACGAGATCCGCGAGCACGTGCGCTTCCTGCCCGGCGCGGAAGCGTTCCTGCGAGCGTTGCGTGAGAAGAATGTACGCGTGGCGCTGGTGACCAACGCTCATCGCGACAGCTTGAAGGTGAAGGCGACACAGACGGGCA
>CAMLEO010000268.1 GCA_946478975.1 uncultured Steroidobacter sp. | reverse complement strand
GCGTGCCCAGCGCATACGAACGTTCCCGAGTACATCCGGCTCATCGCGCAGGGGCGATTCAGCGACGCCTACCTGGTCAACCGCGAGTCCAACGTTTTTCCCGGCATTCTCGGTCGCGTCTGCGACCGCCCGTGCGAGCCCGCGTGCCGCCGGGGCCGCGTCGAAGCTGAACCGGTCGCGATCTGCCGCCTGAAGCGCGTCGCCGCCGATCACCGCGACGACGACATCCGTTCTCGTTTACCCAAGGCTCCGCGACAAAAAAACGGCAAGCGCGTCGCCTGCATCGGCGCGGGCCCGGCGTCGCTCACAGTCGCGAACGATCTGATGCCGCTCGGCTACGAGATCGTCATGTTCGAAAAGTGGGGCACGCCCGGCGGCCTCATGCGCACCAATATTCCGTCGTTCCGCTTGCCGGAGCGCGTACTCAGCGAAGAAATCGGCTACATCATCGATTTGGGGGTGGATCTGCGGCTGGGCTCACCGGTGACGAGCCTGAAACAATTGCTCGCCACCGGTGGGTTTGACGCGGTATTCGTAGGCAGCGGTGCGCCCAAAGGCAAGGATTTGAATTTGCCAGGCCGCCAGGATCCCGCGGCGATCGGTCGCATTCACATCGGCATCGACTGGCTGGAGTCGGTCGCTTTCGATCATGTGAAGTCGATCGGTCGTCGCGTGCTCATCATCGGTGTCGGCAACACCGCGATGGACTGCTGCCGCACGTCGCTGCGCCTCGGCGCGACGGATGTAAAAGTCATGGCTCGCAAGCCGCGCGGTTTCTTCAAGGCGTCGGAATGGGAGCTGGAGGACGCCGAAGCCGAGAATGTAGAGATCGTCGTCAATCACGCGCCGAAGGCGTTCGTGATCCGGGACGGCGCGCTCGCCGGGATGATGTTCGATGTCATGGAATATGATCTCGACGCTCGCGGCCGCATTACCGCCGAGCGCATCACTGGCGAGAAATTCTTCCCCTGCGACGACGTGATCCTTGCGATCGGCCAGGAAAACGCGTTTCCCTGGATCGAGAACGATCTCGGCATCGAGTTCGATCAATGGCACGTGCCCAAGATCGACAAGGTGACGTTCCAATCGACGCGCCCGAATGTTTTCTTCGGCGGCGATGCCGCGTTCGGCCCCAAGAACATCATCTGGGCGGTCGAGCACGGCCACCAGGCGGCGATTTCGCTGCACAAGTTTTGTCACGAGCTGGACGTGCGCGAGCGCCTGCCTGCGCTGATGAATTTGTCCAGCCGCAAAATGGGCTTGCACGAGTGGGCCTACAAAAATGAGTACAACGCCGTCGAACGTCGGCTGATGCCGCACGTCGACCTGAAAGAGCGCTTCAAGAAGATCAACATCGAAGTGGAGCTGGGCTTCACCGCGGAACAAGCGGCGGCGGAAGTGCAGCGCTGCCTGAATTGCGACGTGCAGACCGTGTTCGATGCCAAGTTGTGTATCGAGTGCGATGCGTGCATCGATATTTGCCCAGTGGACTGCCTGACGATGACGGCCAACGGCACGGAAGCGGAGCTGCGGACTCGCTTGAAAGCGCCCTCGCTACGGCCCAGCCAACCGCTGTTCGTATCCGCGCCGTTGCAACAGACGGCGCGTGTGATGGTCAAAGACGAAGACGTCTGCGTACATTGCGGACTGTGCGCCGAGCGCTGCCCGACGGCAGCGTGGGATATGCAGAAATCCAAAATCCGCATCCCTTATGCGAGCGACGAGACCACTCCATGCCTCACGCCTCACCAGCGCCGGATCGCCTGAACGATTTCGTCATCAAGCTCGCCAATGTCAACGGGACCGGCTCGGCGAGCGCCAACTCCCTGCTGATGAAGTCCATTTTCCGGATGGGCATTCCGGTGATGGGCAAGAACTATTTTCCTTCGAACATCCAGGGACTGCCGACGTGGTACGAAATCCGTGTCACGCGCGATGGCCACGTCGCCCGCTCCGGCCGCGTCGACCTGATGGTGGCGATGAACGCCGAAACCTACGCGAAAGACGTCAAGGACGTGAGCCCGGGCGGATATTTGATCTATGACTCCACGTGGCCCCGCCCGTCGCTGCTGAAGCGCGATGACATCACCATTCTCGGCGCGCCGCTCGCTCGCATCTGTAACGAAACATTCCAGGGCGTGCGTGCCCGCATTCTGCTGAAGAACATCATGTATGCGGGTCTGCTGGGCGCGCTGCTGGAGATCGATCTCGAAGAAATGCGCAAGCTGCTCGGCGAGAGCTATGCGAACAAGAAGTCGCTGCTCGATTCCAACGTGCGAGCGCTGGAGCTCGGCTACAACTACGCGAAGGAACACTTCGAGTGCCCGTTGCCGCTGCGAGTCTCGCGCATGGACAAGACGTCGAATCACATTTTGATCGACGGCAACACCGCGGCAGCGCTCGGATGTTTGTATGCCGGCGCGACCGTCGGTGCGTGGTATCCGATCACGCCATCCACGTCGCTGATGGATGGCTTCAAGAGTTTTTGCAACAAGTGGCGCGTCGATCCGCAGACCGGCAAGCGCAATTACCTGATCGTTCAATGCGAAGACGAGCTCGCCGCAATCGGCGCGGTGATCGGCGCCGCTTGGAATGGCGCCCGCTCCTTCACGCCCACCAGCGGCCCCGGCATTTCGCTGATGAACGAGTTCATCGGGCTCGCGTACTACGCGGAAGTGCCGGCAGTGATTTTCGATATCCAGCGCGTCGGTCCGTCGACGGGCATGCCGACGCGTACCCAGCAATGTGACTTGATGCTTGCGGCCTACGCGTCGCATGGCGATACGCGTCACGTGCTGCTGTTCCCGAACAGTCCCGAGGAATGTTTCTATATGGCCGCGCAGGCGTTCGATCTCGCCGAGCGGCTGCAGACGCCGGTGTTCGTCATGTCGGACCTGGACATCGGCATGAACGACTGGATGTGCCCGACCTTGCAATGGGACGACGCGTACAAACCTGACCGCGGCAAGGTGCTCAACCGAGAACAAATCGAGCAGATCGAAAAGTTTTATCGCTACTTCGACAAGGACGGCGATGGCATTCCCTATCGCACGCTGCCCGGCACGCATCCGAAAGGCGCGTATTTCACGCGAGGCTCGGGCCACACGCAGTACGGCGGCTATACCGAAGATTCCACCGAGTACCAGATCGTTCTCGACCGGCTGAAACGCAAATTCGAAACGGCGAAATCGCTCGTGCCCAAGGCCGTGATCGATGGCAAAGGCGGGCAGGGACTGGGGCTGGTGTCGCTGGGCAGCTGTGATGGCGCAGTTCGCGAAGCACTGGATCTGCTCCGTGGCCGCGGCATGCAGATCGATTACATGCGCGTGCGTGGATTTCCATTCGGCGCCGAGGTGGAAGAGTTCCTGGCCTCGCACCAGCAGATCTTTGTCGTCGAACAAAACCGGGACGCTCAGCTGCGCAGCTTGCTGACCTTGGAAACGGCGGTGGAGAAAGCGAAGCTGCGTTCGATCCTGTACTACAGCGGCCTGCCGATGGCTTCGAGCGTCATAGTCGAAGGCGTGCTTGCAGCCGTCGGTCCATCCTCAACGATGAGCGAGCCAAGAGTCGCGCGAGTGGCCGAGGGGAGATTCTCATGAGCTTCATTGCCAAGCCCAAGATCGCTCACCCCGGGCTGCCGAAGAACGAGCTGGGACTCACGCGCCGGGATTACGAAGGCGCGATGTCGACGCTGTGCGCCGGCTGCGGCCACGACTCGATTACCGCGGCGATGATCGAAGCCTGTTGGGAAATGTCGATGCGGCCGGAGCAGTTAGTGAAGCTGTCCGGTATCGGCTGCTCGTCCAAAACGACGGCGTATTTCGTCAGCGGCGCGCACGGCTTCAATTCGGTCCACGGCCGCATGCCGTCGATTGCAACGGGAGCGATCGCCGCCAATCGTGACCTTTACTATGTCGGCATCTCCGGAGACGGCGATACGCTGTCCATCGGCTTCGGCCAGTTCGCGCATGCCATTCGTCGCAATCTCAACATGCTATATGTGATCGAGAACAACGGCGTGTACGGGCTCACCAAGGGTCAGTTCTCCGCTTCCGCCGACATCGGCACCAAGGCGAAAAAGGGCGAAGAGAATCAACAGCCGCCGGTGGATCCGGTGACAACCGCGTTGACGCTCGGCTGTACGTTCATCGCTCGCAGCTTCTCCGGCGACAAGGAACAATTGGTGCCGCTGATCCAGGCGGGACTGAAGCATCGCGGTTTCGCATTGATCGATGTGATGTCGCCGTGCGTGACCTTCAACGATCACGTCGGCTCGACCAAGAGCTATCAGTTCGTGCGCGATCATTACGATGAGGTCGTGCACGCCGACTTCGTGCCGCCGGCTCAGGAGATCACCACGAAGTATGCGCAGGGTGAAGCGATGCCCGTCACCATGCACGACGGCAGCCGCATCATGTTGCGCAAACTGGATCCGTCCTACGACCCGACCCATCGCGGGCACGCGTTCAATTACTTGCGCGAGAAGCTGGCACAGAATGAGTTCGTGACCGGGCTGATCTACATCGACAGCAACAGCCCGGAATTTCACGAGGTGAACGCGACCACGGCGACGCCGTTGAATCAGCTGCCGTACGAAGCGCTCACGCCCGGCAGCAAAGGCCTGGACAAGATCCTCAGCCGCTTCCGGTGAGATCGAACAGCACTTCCGACTTTTCGTAGACCTTGGTGATGCGCTCGCCGTCCCAAACATAAGCGAGCGCCGCAGCGGCCATCGGAATGCTCACCGCTTGCGGCTTGAACGCCGCAATACATTCGCCGCCCACGTGGCGCACGCTGCGATAGACCAGTCCCCAATGACCTTCTTCGCGCAGCGGCTTGGCGAATGCCTGCGGTGTGGCGTAGTCGTCCGGGTGATGAAGATGATCGAAACGCGGCCCGCGAATATCCAGGAAAGGTTGCACCGGTCGGCCGACATACGCACGCATGTCGATCTCGCACGGGCTTTCCTTGGTTGAGGCCAGAAAGTTGCCGCGATGATAGGCCGTCTCGCGAACGGCAGTTTCCAGCGAGCGCGCGGCATAATAAACGCCGTAGCTGCCGTCGCTGAAGCGGCTGGGTCCAATGTGAGTAAACGGAGCCATGAGGATGCTGGCACCGTGCCCGCGCACGCGCTCGGCGTCCGGCATCACCGGCGCTTCGCCGTTCTCATCGCGCAAGCGATCGTTCGTGAGCCCCTCGATGAACCATCCCAACTCCATTTGGCGCGCTGGCAGAATCCCTTCGAACACGTTCACCGGCGGGTGCCGGGTGGCGACGATGCGATAGATTTTTTGCCAACGGAGTGTGACTGCGCGCGGATCCTGCGCCGTCATCCGCGTTGAGCGTCCAAATAGCGGCGTACGTCGGCCAGGTCGATGACGCGACCGGCGAGCATCTTGTCCAAGGCGGATTTGCCGCCGAAGCCTTGCGCCGTATTCGGCTTCTTGACCCAGCCGTCGGCCATTTCGTTGGTCGGCAGCAGGATGTGGAGCGCCTTATAGATGCCCATTACATAGCTGATGCGCTCGATCGTGTCTGAAGACAGGCGCGCGGCGCGGTCGCTTTTCCATTTGAAGAAGGTGGAGCGCGGAGGTGCGCCCAGCAGGACCCGCTCTTCCTCGGCGCCCAGGTGCCAGGCGGAGGTAATGTTGAAGAAGGCGGTCAGGGCTGCGGAGCCCAACTCGTCCGGGTCGAATCCGGCGCTCTCGACACTGCGCGGCTGGAACATGGACCTGTCCTCTAATGGAGCCTTGTCCGCTAATGGACTAGGAGGAAAGTTACTCCATTTGTGGACTAAACGCCAGAACCAATGCCGGGTTCCGGTGGAGGCATTTGGATTGACTAGGATTTCGGTGTTCATGAGCGCAGCCTACCTGCCGCGCTCACATCAAAATTGTTCAGTTAAGGGGCACTTTCCCCAGAAATTCGCTCACACGAGCGCTAATCCCATGTGCGACGGGACACCCACAGGCGGCAGACGGAGTTATTACGTTCAATCGTCGCGCCGACGCGGCGATGTTTCCAACCGTTTTGCAAGCAGCGCGGATCGTGAGCCCATTGCAGCGCATAGATCATCGGGTCCAGGCTGGCGCTGACCAGCTCACGTACATGCTTGCCCCATCGCTGTGTGGATTTCATAACTACCTCGACTCGTCATTCGAAGCTAAGAACGTTCGGTGTGAGTAGGCGGTTCCTCCGTCTCAGTCCGTTACATCGGCACAAATCTGCTGCCGTTTAGCGACATGGCGCACAGATCCCACAAGCTGCTGCGAAGATTTCTGACCGAGTTCCGCAGGGCGCGATGCGTATGTGTGCTGCCGATGTAGCGATAGGAGCGCCGCGATCGTGTTGGTTATCATCGGAATCTCTGCAGAAGAAACACATCGTCCGCTCGTACAGGGGAATCGCTCATGGCCTCATCATTGTTCGACCTCACCGGCAAAGTCGCGGTGATCACCGGCTCCAGTCGCGGCATCGGTCGCGCGATTGCAGAACGCATGGCGGAGCACGGCGCGAAGGTCGTCGTCACCAGCCGCAAGCTCGATGCTTGCGAAGAAGTGGTGAATGCCATCAAGAGCAAAGGCGGTGAAGCGGTCGCCTTCGCTTGCAACATCAGCCGCAAGGAAGATCTGCAGTCGCTGGTCGACAACTCCATCAAGCACTACGGCGCGATCGATATCCTGGTGTGCAACGCTGCCGTCAATCCTTACTACGGTCCGTCGATCGACATGCCGGACGACGCGTACGACAAAGTCATGAGCAGCAACGTGCGCAGTAACTTCTGGTTGTGCAACATGGTGCTGCCGCAGATGGCGCAACGAGGCGGCGGCTCGGTCGTGATCATTTCTTCCGTCGCCGGCCTGCTCGGCTCGCCGACGCTCGGCGTTTATGGCCTTTCCAAGGCGGCGGACATGGCGCTCGCTCGCAACATCTGCGCCGAGTGGGGTCCGAAAAACATTCGCGCCAACTGCATCGCTCCCGGCTTGATTCGCACCGACTTTGCCAAAGCCCTGTGGGAAGACCCGAAGGTTTACGCGCAAGTCATCAAGATGTATCCGCTACGTCGCATTGGCGAGCCGGATGAAATCGCCGGCGCGGCGGTGTTCCTCGCCGGCCCGAGCGGCTCATTCATGACTGGCCAAACGATCGTCATCGACGGCGGCGGCGTCGTGGGCCGCGGCTGATCGCTAGCTCTTGCTTCGAGGCACGAAGAAGAAGTCGCCGAGCTCATGCCCGGCGCCTTTGATCGACTTGAACTCCGGTGTCTGCACGAACTTGTTGTTGCGTGCGGCGACTTCCACGCGCTTGCGAATGCGGCTGAACAATTCGGGGCTGGAAAGAATGCCCTGATTGTTTTCCAGCTCGTCGAGGAATGCGCGAGCGAACACGGAGTTGCCGCCGCTGCCTTCGTCGAGCACCGGCTTGTCGCCGCCCGAGGACAACAGCAAACGCGCGCGCCGGGGTAACTTGAACTTCAGATAGTCCTTGGAGTACGTGATCTTGTCGTCCATGAACAGCAGGCTCGGATCGGTGGACAGCAAACCGGCGTAACAAGAGTCCGCGACCACCAGCACGCGCTTCGCGGGCAGACGGCCGAGATGGCCGGTGATCTGCTCGTTCGGCACCCAGAATGTATCTTTCGGCGGCGGCTCGGCATTTACCGGCAGCCAGTAGCCGCTTTCGCTCTTGGCATTCTGCAAGCGCGCGCCGTGGCCGGCGTAATAGATGAGCAGGTTGTCGTCGGGCTTGAGCACCGCGTTGAGATCGTTGATCGCCTTCAACATCGTGATGTCGTTGGCGTCTTCCAGA
The DNA here is from genome assembly GCA_946478975.1 of uncultured Steroidobacter sp. Next base: position 2,253 of record CAMLEO010000268.1, on the reverse strand, counting down.
ATGGAAACATTGAAGCCGTAGCGATCCGCGAGAATGCGGGCGGCCCGAGCTGCGTCGTACTTCGGAGTCGCGAGGCTCTCGATGCTCTGATAATTCTGATTGCCGATGACGATGGCGTAGAAGCGGCCGAAGTTCATGCCCGCAACCGTGCGCTCATCCGCGACCGGCGGCAGCTGCGCCAACTCGGTCGTACCCTGCGGCGTACGCGTCTTGGGAATGCCGGCCAATCGCTCAGTGCTCTTGCGACGTTCGGCCTCGAGCTGCACGATCCATTTCTTGAGCGCTTCGATTTCCGCGGTGTTGCCGGCGGTCTGCTCGGCAGCGGGCTTTTTCGCGAGCTGCTCTTGCATGTCCTTCAGCTGTTTCTGCAGCAGCTTGAGCTGAGCGTCCTTCTCGGCGATCGCGGCGTCGAGCTCCTTGCGCAATGTGTCCTGCTCGCGTTGAGCGGCGGACGCAAAGATGATGCTGTCTTCCGGCACACCCCACGCCTGGCGATAAAGATTCAGCGCCTTGAGCTGATCCTGCTGCACACCGAGGCCCTGCTCATACAACGTGCCGAGATTGAACAGCGCGCGAGCGTGATTTTTGTCAGCCGCCTTTTGATACCACATCGCAGCCGCTTCGTAGTTCGGCGCGACGCCGAGGCCGCGCTCGTAGATCTCACCAACGTTCGTCTGCGCTTCGAGATCGCCGCCTTCTGCAGCCTGCATCCAAATGCGCAGCGCTGACTGCAAGTCGGCACGATCGTACGCAACGTATTCGCCGCCGCGAATCGAGCACTCCGAAGCCGTCGTGCGGACCGGACGCCGTTGCGTGAGATAGCTGCTGTTACCGAGCTGCCGCACCTGGCCCGGCAGCAGACAGTCGACGATCTCCAGCTCCGAGCGCTTCACCATGCCTTTGGTCGCAGCGGCCTTTTCCGCCGCGGTCGGAGCCGCTGTCGAGGCAACCACCAGCAGGCTCAGCACCGAGCCTGCCGCGAATCTCCCCCACAACGGCTGCGTACGCATGTCGATTTGCTCCACCGGAAACGGTCAGAAACTCTTTTGGAAACGCAGGCCCAGGCTCACGTCCTGGAAGCTGATGAACTGGAAGCTCTCCAGGCGCTGATATTCCATGTAGCCGGAGATGCCGCCCACGAACTGCGTCGAGAAACCCGTGGCCAGGCGCCAATAGGATTCATCGGGATTGTCCGTTTCCACCAGGATCGGCGGCGCGCTCATGGCGTTCGGATCGGCCGCGAAGCGCACACCGAACACATCGACGTCATCCTTGAACTCGCGGACGTAATCGACGCGCAGGTGAGGGATCAAAACGCCCCACGGCATATTCCAAGCGTAGGTCACACGGAAGCCGAGGTTGCCGGTGAACGATTGGAACGACTGTTCGTCGTAGATGAGATTCAAGCCGGCCGCGCCGTGCTCGGTGAATTTATCGATGGTGGCATCGATATAGAACAGGCCCAAGGTCGGCGACACCGTGAAGCCGCCGAACAGGAAGTCACGGCCGCCGGAAATGCCGGCGCTGTACGTCATGCCGCCGGTATCACCACGCGCGTCGACATCGACCAGGCCGGTGCCGTCCACATAAGTGATATTGCGATCGGCGCCGTAGTCGGCGTTGGCGATGTTCACGACGGCGTCGAGATAGAACTTCTTCGAGACATACGACGAGCCGTACAACGAAGCCGCCCACGTGTCGGTGTCCAATCCGCCCGCGCCGCCTTCGAAGTCGATGCTCGACTTGCCATAGGCCAGCGACACGCCGCCGACGAGCTGATCGTTGAAGCGATAGTCGACGCCGCCGACCATGGCCCACTGACCGGCATCGAACGCCGGGCTCTTGGAATTGCGATCCTTCTCGCCGAAGCTGTAATTACCGCGCGCCCACAGGCCCCACTTGTCGTCGAGCAGTCCGCCCGGTTCGTCGGCGCTGGCGCCGCCGCCGAGCACCCCTTTCACCATTTCCTGCAGTTGAGCCAGAGGCACCGGGCTGCCGTCGACGATGATGTTCAGGCCCGCGAGACTCAATCCCTTCGCGCCACCACGCAACGCCATCAAACGATCCATCACGCCCGCGTACTGCGTGTTCGCGAACAACAGCGTCTGAGTGCGAGCGACCGCGAAATCGTCGGCGACGATTTCATCGAGCGCCGCGACCTGGTTGGCGGCCGTGTTGTTCATTTGCAGGCCGTCGCAGCGGGTCAGCAGGTTTTGCTGATCGGCGCTGAGTTGCGGGCCTTCGCCGCCGGAC
>CAMLEO010000267.1 GCA_946478975.1 uncultured Steroidobacter sp. | reverse complement strand
ATCGTGTTCGCCATCGCCTTCATCGCCGTCATGATGAAAGGCGGCGTCGGCGAGATGATCCAGATCGCCCACGCCGAAGATAAAACCAGGCTGTTCGACTTCAGCTTCGATCTCACCAAGGCCACGGTGTGGGGCTTCGTGTTCCTGGTGCTGTTCGACGTGGTGCTGACGTTCCCGAAGGACCAGGTGCTCATGCAACGGGTGCTGTCCACCGAATCGGCGCGGGAGGCCGGCCGCTCGGTGTGGACGTTCGCGGCAATCATGATTCCCGGCGGCTTCATGTTCTACATGGTCGGCACCGCGCTGTATGCGTTTTACAAAACGCATCCCGATCGGCTCAACCCGCTGCTGCCCATCGACTCGATTTTTCCGCTGTTCATCGCGGCCGAGCTGCCGATGGGCGTGCGTGGCTTGATCATCGCGGGCATTCTGGCCGCGGCGATGGCAACATTGTCGGGCATCATGAACAGTGTCGCGACGCTTGCCTCGGTGGACTTCTACGAGAAATGGGTGCGCAACCCCGATCCGAAAGTGAGCGTGCGCTTTGCCGAGTGGATGACGGTTGCGACCGGTGTAGTCGGCATGGGCCTGGCATTGATCCTGTCGCGCTATGACATTCACTCGCTGTTCGATGTTTCCATCGAGCTCGCCGGCCTGCTCGGCGGCGGCTTCGCGGGGGCTTACACGTTAGGCATGTTCACTCGTCGCGCGAACTGGCAAGGTGTGGCGATTGGCATCGCCGTCGCCATCGTGCTCACGACCATCGCGTGGTCGATGAAGCTGGTGCATCCCTATTTCTACCTGGCCATCTCGATCCTGTTGTGCATCGGAGTGGGGTACGTGGCGAGTTTGTTTTTCCCGCCGCCGGGCGAGCGGGCGCTGGCGGGGCTGACGATTTATGGGCAGCGTGAGCCGATGGCACCGCAGGCGGACGCGCTGACGTCGAACGAGTAACGTTTTGGATACGCAGTTCCTACGCACGTTCGTTTACATCGTGGACCACGGGTCCATGGCCGCCGCGGCTCGCCTCTTGAACATCACGCCGGCCGCCGTCGCTCAACAGATACGAACCCTCGAACGGCAGATCGGCACGCCTTTGATCGCTAGAGCCGGGCGAACCGTCAGCGTCACTGAAGCCGGCGCACGCATTCTCGAACGTGCTCGCGAAATACTTCGCGCCGCTGAAGATCTGCGCACCGTTGCTAACGACGACGGCAGCACCGCCGGTGAGCTGCGCTTGGGCGCCGGCACGACGGCGCTCACCGGTGTGTTGCCCGACATCCTCGTGCGCACCGTCGAGCGCTTCCCGCAAATCAGTGTGTTCATCAAGCCGGGCTACTCGGCCGAGTTGTATCGCGCTGTGGAAAGCGGTGAGCTGGATGCAGCCGTTGTTCTGGAAGCACCATTCGTGCTGCCCAAGAGCTGCGGATGGTTGTTGTTGCGAGAGGAGCCGCTGGTGGTGCTCGCTCCGCAAAGCATGGCGGATCGCGATCCGCACGAGCTGCTCGCGACTCAACCGCTCATTCGCTATGACCGCAATCAATGGGGCGGGCGCAAAGCAGACGAGTATCTGCGCATGGTCGGAATTACCCCTCGCGAGCGGTTTGAGTTGAATGCGCTGAATGCGATTGCGGTGATGGTGGATCGCGGCCTCGGTGTATCGCTGGTGCCCGATTGGGCGCGGCCGTGGCCGGAAGGATTGCAGCTGGCGCGAATTCCGCTGCCGCATGAGTTCGAGCCACGACGCATTGGCATCGTCTGGTCGCGAGCTTCGATTCGCGCGCGGCTGGTGAATGCATTCATGGAAGAGGCAGCACAAGCAATAAAAAGTAACGTTTGAATATAGCGGGTGCGGATTGGTTTCCCTTGGCATTGGCACAGACTTCCGAGCCATGAGGGCATACACACAACGCAGCTCTCGCATACTCGGGGGAGTCCAAAAGATGCATCGCATTCCGCTCACAGCCGGCTTCGGCTCGCTGTTGTTCGTCACGCTCGCCAGCGCGCAAGACGTGCCAAAACAAGAACAGATCACGGAAGTCATCGTCACCGGCACACGCGTTCCCAAGTCCGTCGACAAGATTCCCGGCGCGATCACCGTCATCGGCGAAGAAGAGCTGGCCCAGACGCAAGCCGTGACGATGGATGCGACCGCTGTGTTGTCACGCACGGTCCCCGGGTACTCCGAATCATCCCAGGCCATGAGCAACACCGGCGAGAACCTGCGCGGCCGCATCGCTCTGCGCTTGTTCGATGGTGTGCCACAGGGCTCGCCGCTGCGTGAAGGCACCCGCAACGGCACGTTCACCGACATGGGCATCGTCGAGCGCATCGAAGTCATCAACGGTCCGTCGGCGTCCGAAGGCGTCGGCGCGGCCGGCGGCATCATCAATTACATTTCGCGCTCACCGAAGGTCGAAGGCACGGAAGTCGAGCTCACGACTCGTTACAGCAGCCAGTTCGAAAACGACGGCGACGATTGGAAGGTCGGCGCGACCTTGACTCACAAGCAGGACAACTACGATCTGCTCGCGGCGGCATCGTTCGTCGATCGCGGCATGACGTACGACGGCAGCGGCCGCGCCATCGGCCTGAACACCAGCGGCTCGGTCGCGGACTCGGAGTCGAAGAACTACTTCGTGAAGGGCGGCATGAACTTCGGCGCCAACGACTCACAGCGCCTGCAGCTCAGCATCAGCCGTTTCAACATCACCGGCAAAGGCAATTACCTGCTGGTCGACGGCGACCGCACGACCGGCGTGCCGAATACATCGGTGCGTGGCCGGCCGCTGGGCTCGAAGACCGAGTTCAACAACTTCAAGCAGGAAAACCTCACCTACACGCACAACGATTTCCTGAGCGGCGCGCTCACGCTCAACGCGTATCACGCCGATCAGCAGATGCGTTTCGTCGCCGAAGACGGCGCCGACCGCCAGGATCCGCTGATTGCGCCCATCGGGACGCTGATCGATCAGTCCGAAATTCACACCGAGAAGAAAGGGCTGCGCACGGCCTGGGCGCGTCCGAATATTTTCACGGTCGAAGGCCTGGAAATGAACGTCGGCGTCGATTGGGTCGAAGACGTTGCCGAGCAGAAGCTGGCACTCACCAATCGCGTGTGGGTGCCGCCGATGAAGTACACGAGCGTCGCGCCGTATGTGCAGTTCTCGTATGACCTGGGTCCGGTGACGCTCGCCGCCGGTGTGCGCCGTGAAGATGGCGATCTGCACGTCGACGACTACGTCACCACCTGGTTCCGCGACCGACGTCCCGTCGACGGCGGCACGCTGAGCTACCAGGAAAATCTGCCGAACGCCGGCATCGTCTGGCGCGTCGCGCCGGGCTGGTCGACGTTTGCTTCGTACAGCAAAGGTTTTACGCTGCCCAATGTCGGCATTCCGCTGCGTAACGTGCAGTGCTCGCACGACAACCCGGAAGGCACGCAGCCCGACGGTTGCCCGAACGATCCGCGGCAGTCGGTCGCAGGCATCCTGGATCTGCAACCCATCGTCGTCGACAACACCGAAGTGGGCTTCAACTGGCGGGGTTCGCGTGCCAGCGTCGGTGCATCGTATTACGAATCGAACTCGGACTTCGGCGTGTCACTCGCAGTCGATCCGCTGTCCGAAGACTTCATCATGCTGCGCCGGCCGGTGGAGATCAAAGGTTACGAATTCACCAGCGAATTCAAACTCACCGACACGCTCAAGGCGACCGCGCTGTATTCGCACACCGAAGGCAAGACGCGCAGCACCGACACTGGCCCGCTCGATCGCGAGATGGGTATCAACGACATCAGCCCCGACAAGGTGGGCACGTCGCTGACGTGGCAGTTCACCGAGGCCGGCGATGTGACCGTCAGCTCGACTTCCTACATCGGCCGCGATCTGAACGAGGGCCGCGCCGGCGAGGAGCATACGAGCGGTTACACGTTGTTCGATCTCGGCGCGAATTATCAGGTCGGCAAAGGCCTGCTGACCTTCGGCGTCGAGAACGTCACCGACAAGTTCTATATCCTTACTTGGTCGCAGGTGCCGGGCTTCCGCAACTACTGGTCGGGCCGCGGCCGTGTGACATCGCTGACGTACACGATGAAGTTCTGAGCGCTGATGACAGGAATCATTGCCAAGGCGAGCGCGAGCTGGATGCTTGCGTTCGCCGCGGTGTCGCACTCAGCCGAACCGTTACCGTTTGCCGCAGCCGATGAGATCGTCGCTGAGTCCATCGAGGCACAACACTATCTCGGCGCCGTGACACTGATCGCCCGCCACGGCGCAATTGTTTCTTTGCAAGCTCATGGACGACGCCAATTGGACAGCGCCGAAGCGATGCCGACCGACGCGATCTTTCGCATATATTCGATGACCAAGCCGATCACCTCCGTCGCAGCGCTGATGCTGATGGAACGAGGAAAGTTTCAGCTCGACGATGCCATCGGCAAGTACCTGCCGGAAATGCGCGCCATGCCGCCGATCACCGTGCGTGACTTGTTCATTCACGCGGCGGGTTTCGCTGTCGGCGGTGAGAACCCTGGGCAAGGTGCGCGCGACATACGCAGCTATGTCACAAAGCTGAGCACGCTGCCCTTGGCCACCGAGCCCGGCACGCATTTCAACTACGATGGCATGAACACGGTCGTACTCAGCCGCTTGATCGAAGTATGGTCCGGGCAACCGTTCGATCAATTTCTGCAAGAGCGCATCTTCAAACCATTGCGCATGCTTGATACCGGCTTCTCCGTACCGAAGCCACAGCGACATCGGAGCGCGCAAATGACATCCACGGATCCAGAGGGGCGACTGATTGCGGCGCCCGATTACGCGGGCGTGGCAGCGGGCGAACCGATCAATCCGTATCCGAGCGGGGCAGGCGGGCTGTATTCGACGGCCTCCGATTACGCACGGTTCTGTCAGATGTTGTTGAACGGGGGTGAACTGGATGGCGTAAGAATCCTGAGCGCCAGCACAGTAGAGCTGATGATGTCGAACCAACTGGCGCATCTTCATCCACCGCAAATCGAATTCCGACCCGGCGAGGGCTTCGGTCTCGGCGGCTATGTTGTAATCGACGAGCAGCGGCGAGGCCGGCTGGGCAGCTCCGGGCAATTCGGCTGGTTTGGCGCCGCCGGCACGTATTTCATCATAGACCGCAAAGAACAGCTGATTGCATTGCTGATGGTGCAGCATCTTCCGCAAGGACTGCCGCTGGACCCGCCCAAGCTGACCGTGCCGTTCTACAATCGGCTCTATCAATCGCTGACTCACTGAAGACGCGCATGATTCTGGTCGCAGGCTCCGCCAATCTCGATTTCGTGGTCCAGGCACCGCACGTTCCGGCGCCCGGTGAGACTGTGCTCGGACGAGACTTTAAAACCTATCCCGGCGGCAAGGGCGCCAACCAGGCTATCGCCTGTGCTCGCGCCGGCAATGCACGCACGCAAATGTTACTTGCGCTCGGTAACGACCCGTTCGCACAGCCGATCGAGGAATCGCTGCGCGGGGCAAGCGTCGAGATGCACGTCGTACGCGTGGCGGATCAGCCGACCGGCACCGCTTTTATCTGCGTGTCCGATGATGCGGAGAATGCAATCACTGTCGCGCCTGGAGCAAACAATGCTTTGCGTGCGGAGCATTTGCCGCCGCTGGCGGGCTGCTCGCACTTGTTGTTGCAGCTCGAAACGCCGCTCGAAACAGTGATGGCTTATGCAAAGGCTGCTCGCGAGCAAGGCGTCAAAGTTGTTTTGAATGCCGCGCCGGCGCGTCCGCTGCCGGATGAATTGCTGAGCTTGCTCGACGTGCTGGTCGTCAACAAAGGCGAACTCGCGACAGTGTCGGCGCACGAAGGCAGCATCGAACAATGCATGCAGCGAATCGACGTGCCATGCATCGTGGTGACGCTCGGCGATCGCGGCTGCTGTGCGCGTGTCGATGGTGAGCTTCTCATGCAAGACGCCTTCGCTGTGATGCCGGTAGATACAACGGCGGCGGGCGATACATTCTGCGGCGTGCTGGTCGCATCGCTGGATCGTGGCGCGAGTATGTCCGATGCATTACGCACGGCGAACGCAGCTGGCGCGCTTGCCTGCACTCGGCCCGGCGCGCAATCGAGCATTCCGACCCACGCCGAGCTCCAAGTTTTTTTGTCTCAACATTCCTGATTTCGAACTCATGAAGCCGCAACGCGCTCCCGTTACTCAGATCGGCGAATACGCACTTCCGCACACTGTCGGCGCTCATTTGCCGACGCCCGGCAAAGCGCCGGGCTGGCCGATGATCAACATCGGGCAATGGCGCATCGATGTGAACGGCGCGGTGCCGACGTGGCTGGCCGAGATGAAGGTGTGGCGCACCGAGCATCTGATCCGCATGGGCTACGACGATGCGGAGTATCGCAAGCCCGAGTTCCGTTGGACCCAGCGCAATTACGTGCATACGCAGATGATGGTCGAGGACCGATATTTCTACGATCCGGTCGCCGGCAAGTACACGGTCGATAAATATCTCGACGACCTGGAGCGGCGTTTCGGCGGCGTGGACAGCGTGCTCATCTGGTACGTCTACACCAACATCGGCATCGACGATCGCAATCAAACTGCGCTGGCGAGCGACCTGCCCGGTGGAATCGAAGGCTTGAAGCAGGCGGTCGATGACTTTCATCGCCGGGGCGTGAAAGTGTTCATTCCCACGATGGCATGGGACAACGGCACCAAGGGCGAAGGCGTGCCCGATTGGGAGGCTGTCGCGAAGCTCGCCAGGCTGGTCGGCGCCGACGGCGTCAACGGCGATACATACAACGGTGTTCCTCGCTCGTTCCGCGTCGCCTCCGACGCGATCGGGCATCCGCTCGCGTTCCAGCCCGAGTCGGTGCCGTATGCAGACGAGCAGCTGATGTGGAACAACCAGAGCTGGGGCAAGGCGTCGACCGAAATCATTCCGGCGGTCAGCAAGCTCAAATGGCTGGAGCCGCGGCATGTGATCAATATCGAGAATCGCTGGGCTCGCGATCGCACCGACGATTTTCACTATATGTTTTTCAACGGCATCGGTTACGTGGCCTGGGAGAACGTGTGGGGCGTGTGGAATCAATTCACCGCACGCGATGGCGAGGCACTGCGTCGTCTCGCGACACTGCTGCGAAAGTTCGCGGATTTGTTCACGAGTCTCGATTGGGAACCGTACGCGCTGACGCCGCAGCAGGGCGTCTTTGCCAGCAAGTTCCCCAGCAGCGATGTAACGCTGTGGAGCATCGTCAATCGTAACGAATACGACATGACCGGCGAGCAATTGATCGTGCCGCATCGTGAAGGTCGCAGTTACTTCGATGTCTGGAATGGTGAGCGCATCAATCCACGCATCGCTGACGGCCAGGCATACATCTCACTGACGCTCGAAACGCGCGGTTACGGCGCGGTGCTCGCGTTGGAGAATGGAGCAAAGGTCGATGGACTCGACGCGCTGCTCGCGCAGATGAAGAAGTACAACCAGGTTCCGCTGCAATCGTTATCGAACGTGTGGCAGGCGATTCCGCAGCAGATGGTGGAGATCGCGCCGACTCGTCCGGTGACGAAGGCGCCGGAAGGGATGGTGGCGATTCCGGCCGCCGATTTCGATTTCGTCGTGACCGGCATCGAGATCGAGGGCTACACCTGGAAAGGGCTGGATTTCCAGTATCCCTGGGAGAATTCCGCGCGTCGCGCTCATCGCCACCGCATGCACGTGAAGTCGTTCCACATCGACCAGTACCCGGTGACCAACGCGCAGTACAAGAAGTTCATCGATGCGTCCGGCTATCGGCCGCGCGATGCTCACAATTTCCTGCGCGATTGGGTGGATGGCGCGCCTCGTCGCGGCTGGGAGAACAAGCCGGTGACGTGGGTGTCTATCGAAGATGCTCGCGCGTATGCGGCCTGGGCCGGCAAGCGACTTCCTCATGAATGGGAATGGCAATACGCCGCGCAGGGCACTGATGGACGTTTGTATCCATGGGGCAATGATTGGAACATCGCCAACATGCCGGCCCAAAGCAAAGCTCGCGAGATGCCGGCACCCGCCGACGTCGACGCGCATCCGCAGGGTGCAAGCCCCTTTGGCGTGATGGATCTGGTTGGCAACGTGTGGCAATGGACTGACGAGTTTCACGATGAGCACACGCGTGCCGCGGCGGTTCGCGGTGGCAGCTCTTATCAACCGCAAACGTCACACTGGTATTTCCCGCAGGCGTACCAGCTCGATCAACACGGCAAATATTTGCTGATGGCGCCGGGCAAGGACCGCTCCGGCATGCTGGGCTTCCGCTGCGTCGTGGACGCCGGCTGAGCACATGAGATCACGCGTGCAATTTGCGGACGCTGCGCAAGTCGAGTTCGATGGAGTGCTCGGCGAGGCGCTGGCCGCGAATGTGTCCGGCAGGCTGCATCGATTCATCGTCGATGAGCACAGCCCGGCGATTGCGTTGTTTGCTCCCGCGCATCGTGACTGCAACCACGAGGGCGATTGGTACGGTGAGCACGCGGGCAAGTGGCTGTACGCCGCGGCCCGCGCTGCTCACCGCACCGGCGACGGCATGCTGCGTGAGAAGGTGTTGCGAGTCGCTGATTTTCTCGTCGGCGTGCAAGGCGAGGACGGCTATCTCGGAACGTATGCAGCGGAGCGCCGCTTCACTCGCAAGCAGCCGCCGCCGTTGCGCACCTGGGACGGCGCGCCGAGCCAACGCACCTGGGACATCTGGACTCACAGCTATGTGATTCTCGGCCTGCTGGAGGTGAATAAACTTTTTCCAGCGCAGCATTACCTCTCAGCGGCCCGGCGCATAGGCGACTTGTGCTGGCACGCGTTCACCGAAGGTGGAATCGACGTGACAGAGTTGGGCAATCACTTCGGCATGTCCGCGACCGTGCTGCTCGATCCGGCGGTGTATGACAACGTTTTCCACTTTTGGCCGACCGCACATCTTCGTAACCCGCTGCCGGGCGATTGAGCAAAGGGGCGGCCAGCGTGTCCCGTATCAACCCGAGGGATTGCTATACTGCGGTTTCTCGTGTCGACAGTTCTGATCGCTGCCTCCGAGCATCTCGGCCCGTTGAAGGAGCGCGGCGAGTTCAAGGACGCGCTGACTTTCGCGGACAGGGATGCCCTGCGTGCTCTCGAAGCCATCACCCGGCAGCGTCCGGCTGTGGTCGCCCTCGAACGAACGTTTGCGTCCACCTCGCGCGGCGCGGCGCTGATCAACCGGCTCAAGGCCGACCCGTCGCTCAGCAAGTGCGAAATCAAGATCGTCGCTGCCGACGCGGAAGAGTCGGCTGCCGCCGCCGAGGCCGCTCCGGCGCCGGTCGAGACGCCGCCGGCTCCGGCGCCGCCGCCGGTTCCGGCCGCGCCGCTGGATCAGCGCGGCACGCGCCGCGCACCGCGTTTCAAGATCGTCGACAACGTGGAAGTGCTGGTCGACGGCAACCCGGCCGTGCTGGTGGACCTGTCGGTCGTCGGTGCCCAGGTCGTGTCGCCGACCATCCTCAAGCCGAACCAGCGCGTGCGCATGTCGCTGCCCGATACCTCAAGGCCGCTGCGGTTCAGCGCGGGTGTCGCATGGGCGGCGTTCGAGATGCCGAAGTCGGGCGTGCAGTACCGCGCCGGCATCGAGTTCTATGATGCCGACGCCAAGGGTGTCGGCAAGTTCATCGACAAGAAGAAGCAGTAATCAGCGCAGCCACCCGGCCACCACCGAATCGCCCCGGACGATCGTTTCGGCGCGGTCCGATCCTGTTGAAATGATCGCGCACGCGACGCCGCTCGTCTCTTCCAGACGACGGATGTATCGCTGCGCCTCTGCAGGCATCCGCTCGAACGTCGTCACGCCCTTCGTCGGCGACTGCCAGCCGGGCATCGTTTCGTACACCGGTTCGGCGCCCGCCAGCAGCCGCAGGTCGGCCGGAAACTCGGTCATCGTGCCGGTCGCCGTTTTGTAACCGGTGCACAGCTGCACCTGCGGCAGGCCATCGAGCACATCGAGTTTCGTCAGCGCAATCGCGTCCAGTCCGTTGATGCGGGCCGAGTAACGGACGACCACCGCG
>CAMLEO010000266.1 GCA_946478975.1 uncultured Steroidobacter sp. | reverse complement strand
GGGTCTCGACCCGAAACAATGCGTCGTCCACCCAGCGCTCGGGTTTATAAACATCCTTTTCGGTGGGAATGACGTTGTAGTCGCCCGTGAGCACGACCGGTGTTGAGCTGCCGACCAGCTCGGCCGCGTGCACGATCAGGCGCTCCAGCCAGCGCAGTTTGTAATCGAACTTTGGCCCCGGCGCGGGGTTGCCGTTGGGCAAATACAAACATCCGACGGTGATGCCGTGCACGGTCGCTTCGATATAACGGCTGTGCAGATCTTCCGGATCGCCGGGCAGTACGCGGCGGGTTTCGACCGGCTCGCAGCCTTTGGTGAGGATGGCGACGCCGTTGTAACTCTTCTGCCCGTGCCAGATCACGCCGTAGCCGGCTTCGCGAATTGCCGCTTCCGGAAATTTTTCCTGCGGCGTTTTGAGCTCTTGCAGGCAGACGACGTCCGGCGCGGTTTCTTGCAACCAACGCGTGAGGCTGGGCAGCCGCGCGTGCACGCTGTTGACGTTGTAAGTCGCGATCCTCATGCCACGTTCTCCGCCACGAAGCCGGGCCAATTGCTACGGAAGTATCCAATGAAGGGATCGCTCAGCCCCTGCTCTCGCAAGTGCTGTTCCGTGACCGGCAACGGCGGCGATTGATAGTTCGGATCCCGTCGCACGCGCTCGGGAAAATCGTGACACAGGATTGCGCCGCGACCGACGATGACGAAATCGCAGCCGCCTTCCAAGACGCCACGAGCGGTCGCGGCAGTCATCACTTTGCCGGCCGCGCCGAGGCGCACCTGGCCGCGAGGCAGATCGGTGAAATAACTCATGAGCGTGCGACCCTTGAGCGCGTCGTCAGCCGGCTCCGCCGTTACGTCCCACAGCGACATATCCAGATAATCGATCCTGGCCTGGCGCAGAATTTCTGCGGCGACTTCGCGGATCTCCAGCAACCTCAGGCCGAAGCGCTCGGGCGACAGCCGCAGGCCGAGCTGAAAGTCCGATCGGCACTGGGCGCGGATGCCATCGATGATTTCGAACACGATGCGTGCTCGATTTTCGAGGCTGCCGCCATAGCGATCGGTGCGCTTGTTGATTTCGGGAGACAGGAACTGCGCGAGGATGTATCCATGCGCGCCGTGGATCTCAACGCCGTCGAACCCCGCTCGTTCGGCACGCTTCGCGGCGGCGATGAAGTCATCGCGCAGTTGTTCCACCTCGGCGAGCGACAGTGCGCGTGCGCCGCTCTTCTCATGATCGGAGGGACACACTGGCACGCCGACCAATGTTTTCGGCGAGCGATTGCCAGCGTGATGCAGCTGAACCGAGGCGAGCGACCCATGCGCTTTGATGCCGGCCGCCAGGCGCGTGAGCCCTTCCAGATGCTGGTCGCCGAACACGCCCAGCTGCCCTGGGAATCCCTGCCCCACCGCTTGCACGTGAGCCGCGCACGTCGAAGTCAGCGCAAAGCCGCCTCTCGCACGCATCGTCAGCCAATGATATTCGGCGTCCGACAGTCGCCCGTCAGGGTGACTCTGTAAGTTGGTCAGCGGCGCCAGCATGAAGCGATTCTTCATCGCCGGCCCGTGCGCGAGCGGCAGGGGATCGAACAGTGTCGTCAAAGTCATAGTCGCCTCGTGGCCAAGACGCCCAGGGTACCTTACTCGCCGCCGACGAGCCCAGAAATGGCAAAGGCCCCTCCCGACGACCGGGAGGGGCCTTTGACAGTGCGACTAAACCAGGGTCACGCCCTGCGATGACATCGGCAGCGAGCGAACCGGCTTGCCGTCGATGCGCACCAGCGCATTCGCGAGTGCGGGGCCGATCACCGGGGTGCCGGGCTCGCCGACGCCGGTGGGCTTGGCCTTCGACGGCACGATGTGCGTTTCGATCGAGGGCATCTGGTTGATGCGCAACACCGGGTAATCGTCGAAGTTGCTTTGCTCGACCTGCCCGTCCTTGAACGTCACCGCGCCCATCAGGATCGCCGACAGGCCGTAACCGATGCCGGACTCCATCTGCATGGCGATGATGTTCGGATTGACCGCCACGCCGCAGTCGACCGTGCACACGACGTGCATCAGCTTCGGCCCGTTCGCCGTCTTCTGCACCTTTGCCACCTGGCCGACGACGGTGTTGAACGACTCATGCAGCGCCAGCCCCCACACTTCATCGGCGGGTCGTTGTTTCTTCCAACCCGACTTCTCGGCCACCAGGTCGAGCACCGCCAGGTGACGCGGATGTTTCTCCAGCAGCGGACGACGCATCTCGTACGGATCCTGCTTGGTCTCGCGCGCGATGTCGTCGAAGAAACATTCGGTGGCGTACGCCGTGTGCGTCGAGCCGACCGAGCGCCACCACAGCACCGGCACCTGCGGCTTGGTCGTATGCACTTCCACCTTGAAGTTAGGAATGTGATACGGCAGGTTCTGCGCCCCCTCTACGGTGGTGGGATCGATCGGCGTCTTGCTGTCGAACGGCGTGCCGGCGAGGATCGCCTGGCCAACGATGCGATGCTGCCAGGCCACGATCTTGCCTTGCGCATCGACGCCCGCCTTCATCCAATGAACATACATCGGCCGGTAGTAGCCGGCGCGCATGTCGTCTTCACGCGTCCACACCAGCTTCACCGGATCGGTGCTGCCCGCCGCCTTCGCGATGGCAACTGTCTCGACCACGTAATCGGCCAGCGGATTCGCACGACGGCCGAAGCTGCCACCGGCGTAGATCTGATTGATCTTCACGCTCGCAGGCGGCAGGCCCAGCAGCTTCGCGACCATCATCTGATCGACGGTGTGGAACTGCTCGCCGTTCCAGATCTCGCAGCTGTCCTTGCCGATCTGCGCGACGCAGTTCATCGGCTCCATGGTCGCGTGCGCGAGATACGGAAATTCATAAGTCGCTTCGAAGGTGCGCGCGGCCGACGCGAACGCCTTCTCGACATCGCCTTCTTCCTTCGCGACCTCGCCGGGCTTGCGCGCCAGCTCGCGATATTCCTTGAGCAGATCTTCCGAGCTCTGCTTGAAAGCGGTCGAATCGTCCCATTGGATATTCAAAGCATCGCGGCCCTTTTTCGCCGCCCAGAAATCGGTTGCGAGCACGGCGACGCCCGCACGCGCTGGCGTCTCGAACGCAACCACGGACTTCACGCCCTTGATCTCTTTGGCCTTCGTGGCATCGAAGCTCTTCACCTTGGCACCGAAGCGCGGCGGATGCGCAACCACGGCAGTCAACATGCCGGGCAGCTTGATGTCCTGCGTGAAGGTTGCTTTGCCAGTCGACTTGTCGCGGCTGTCGACACGAGCCGCGCTCTTGCCAATGCGGTTGTACGTCGAGGGATCTTTCGGCTTCACATCGGCCGGCACCGGCAGCTTTGCCGCATCTTCCACCAATTCGCCGAAGCGAGCCGACTTGCCGGACTTGTGCTGGAGCACGCCGTTAGAAACAGTGATTTCGTTCGCCGGCACTTTCCAGCGATTCGCAGCTGCGGTCACGAGCATGGCGCGCGCTGTGGCACCGGCCACTTTCAACTGATCGTACGAATTCGCAATCGCCGTGCTGCCGCCCGTACCTTGAACCGTGCCGCCCCACGCCAGATTGCCGTAAAGCTTGGCATTCGCCGGCGAGCCGACCACGCGCACCTGGTTCCAATCGGCATCGAGCTCTTCGGCAACGATGGTGGCGAGGCCGGTGTACGCGCCCTGCCCCATCTCGACGTGCTTGGAAACGACGGTGACGATGCCTTCTTTATCGATGCGCACGAACGCGTTCGGCGCCAACGTGCCGACGTTTTTCACATCGACATCATTCGCCTGCGCGGCACCGTTCGGCAGCCACATGGCCACGGTGAGCACACCGGCGGCTTGCAGAACTTCACGACGGGTCGCCTGCAGCTGCGTTTGCATCGCTGGATCTTTTTCAATGGCACTCATGGTGTCTCTCCTCAAGCCAGCGTGCTCGCGGCGCGTTTGATGGCCGAACGAATGCGCACATACGTCGCACATCGACACACGTTGCCGGACATCGCGGCATCGATATCGGCGTCGGTGGGCTTGTGATTGCCGGTGAGCAGCGCGGTCGCGCTCATGATCTGGCCCGACTGGCAGTATCCACACTGCGGAACGTTTTCGGCGATCCACGCGTCCTGCACGGCTTTGCCGATCTTGGATTGACCGACGCCTTCGATAGTCGTGATCTTGCTGTTTGTGACGGCAGACACCGGCAGCACGCAGCTGCGCGTCGCGTTGCCATCGATGTGCACGGTGCAGGCACCGCACAGCGCCTTGCCGCAGCCGAACTTGCTGCCGGTCATGTTCAGATGATCACGCAACACCCACAGCAGCGGCGTATCGGGCTCGGCATCCGTTTGAACCTGCTGGCCATTGATATTGAGCGTAATCATGCGACCCACCGTTCGTTTGGCTGATTTGGCTGTACGGAAGGAGCGGAATCTTACTCCGTGAGATCTGCAAATGGATTGCACAATCCTGTCGTAAGTGCGTACGCTCGCGCCCCATCGCAACGAGCACAGGAACCGCATCGTGCCTTTGGAAGTTCGCGCCGCCGTCGTTCATGCACCCAACCAGCCGTTCACCATCGAAACGCTGCAGCTGGAGGGGCCGCGGCAAGGCGAAGTGCTGGTTCACATCAAGGCCACCGGGCTGTGCCATTCCGATCTGCACGTGCTCGAAGGCAAGGTGCCCTGGGCGTTTCCGGCGCTGCTCGGCCATGAAGCCGCCGGCGTGGTGGTGGAATGCGGCCCGGGCGTCACCAAATTCAAAGTCGGCGATCACGTGATTCCGTTTTTGATTCCTCACTGCGAAAAGTGCGGCTACTGCCACTCGTCCAAAACCAACTTGTGTGTCGAAGCGTTCGCCCGCCTGAAGCCGCGCGAATCGCGCTTTTCGCTGGATGGCAAGCCGGTGACGCAGCTGTGGGGGCTGGGCACGTTCGCCGATTACTCGGTGCTCCCCGTCGATATGCTGGCGAAAGTTCGTGACGATGCGCCGTTCGATCCCATCTGTTATATCGGCTGCGGCGCGACCACCGGCCTCGGCGCTGCGTTGTTTGCAGCGAAGATCGAGGCAGGCAGCTCGGTGGTGGTGTTCGGCCTCGGGGGTATCGGGCTCAATGTGGTGCAAGGTGCACGCCTGGCCGGCGCCAGGAAAATCATCGGCGTAGACACCAATCCGGCGAAAGAAACAATCGCGCGCCAGTTCGGCGCCAACGAATTCGTCAATCCCAACACGGTCGAGAAGCTCACCAGTCACTTGATGAAACTGACCGGCGGCGGCGCCGACTATAGCTTCGAATGCATTGGCAACCCGCAGATCATGCGGCAGGCCTTCGAATGCACCAATCCCGCCTGGGGATCGAGCTACGTGATTGGCGTGGCCCCACATGGCGCGGAGGTTTCGGCATATCCGGGCAACCTGATGATGGGCCGTCACTGGACCGGCTGCTACATGGGCGGCGCGCGGCTCACCAAGCTGCCGGAGATCGTCGATTGGTACGTCGAGAAAAAAATCGACCTCGACTCGCTCGTCACCCATCGCCTGAAGCTCGAACAAATCAACGAAGGCTTCGAGCTGATGAAGCGCGGTGAATCGATCCGCTCCGTGATCGCTCTGTAGTTACTCCAGCCACACTCTCGACAGATACAACTCGCTCGCCGGCGGTGAATCGTCGGCGCGGTAGATGATCAGACCTGCAACCTGGTGCAGGTCGAGGCGTCGCGATTTCGGAGCGGCGGCGACATCCTCCAATCGCACGCGGAGTATTTCGCGAGTGCCGGGCGGCAGCTCGAAGCGCTTGCTGAATCGATCTTCAGGCTGGTTGTTGTGCCCGGCGTCGTGAATACGCAGCACCAGTTGCAGATTCATCGGCGTCGGATTGGTGAGATCCACCGCCAGCGTCCGGTAGGCGCTCCAGTCCGGCGGCAGCTCGATGAAGTTCATGCCCGGATATGCGCCATCGAGCAGCCGCACGCGCATCGCCGATTCGTCCTTCGCGTGCGCCCACGGCGCCGGCAGTTGCATCGGTGAAAAGTCTGAGGACTGCTGGAAGATGAAGTAGCGGTCGTAGCGCTGTGAGAAATCGGCCAGCACCGGAAATCGCTCATCGCGCTGTCGATACTCGATCGCCGCACGAGTTACCGGCGCAACGGCAATTCCCAACGACACAAGCCCCACGACCGCGGCTGCGAAACGAATCGGCTTGTTTCGGGGAACACTGCGTATCCGCGTATCGATGACAGCGAACAGGCCGAGAAAAGCCAGCGCACCGATCGTGTCGTGAAGCGCATCCTCAACGCTCGCATCGCGCCCGACTGGAATCTGCAGCAGCTCCGTAACGATGCCCAATGCGAACGCGGCTGCGAGCGCAAGCACGTATTGTCCGAGCAAATGCAGCGTCTGCAGGCGTGGATGCGTGCGAGCCACGAGCAGCACCAACAGCGACACGCAGCCGAAGATCGGCGCATGCGCGGAGTTGTGCAAAGTTCGAATCCATCGCGTGTCCCCTGGGACTGGCGCGAATACCACGGCTGCCAGCAAAATCGCGATCAACGACAGCGCGATCAGGTTCACGCGCTTCATGGGAGCCGCCCGACATCGTGACCACTCGACCGCAACAACCCGCTGAGCCTCGTCACGCCGCCACGGTCATTCTGCTGCGGGAATACCGTGGCGAAATCGAAGTCCTGCTCACTCGCAGGCACGAGCAGATGGCGTTCATGGGCGGCATGTGGGTGTTTCCGGGCGGCACGCTGTGCCCCGCCGATACGTCCAGCGCAGCGCTCGCACTGATTGCGGAGCCGGAAAAACTGGGCTGCGAGCGCTTCGTCGATGTGCAGGGGGAAGTGCTGCCGCAGTCGCTGTGCTTCGGCCTGGTCGTGGCCGCATGCCGCGAAACATTCGAAGAAACCGGTGTCCTGCTGGCGAAGACCGCTGACGGGCACGATGTTCGAGGTGAAGTGTTGGCGCGCATGCACGAGCGGAGGCGCGCAATCGTCTCACAACCCGAGCTGTTTGCCACGTTTTTGCAGGAAGAACACCTGCGCCTGCAGGCACAGAGCTTGGTTTATTGGTCGCACTGGATCACGCCGTCGGCGGTCGCGAAGCGCTTCGATACACGTTTTTTCGTGGCGCGTCTGCCGCCGGAACAAGTACCCGCGATCGATGCGATCGAAGCGACCGAGATGGCGTGGATGACGCCGGCTGCATTCATAGCAGCTACGCGTGACGCTGCGATGACGCTGTCGCCGCCGACGTTGTTGAACCTGATGGAACTCGACGCCAGCGTGCGACAGCACGTTTCTCTCGACGCAATCTTCGCCGCCGAAGCGCGGCGCGACATCGTTGTCGTGTTGCCCAAGGTAGTTAGGGGCGAGCGCAGTATGATCGTCATGCCGTGGGACGCCGAATATCACAAGCTCACCGGCAGCGCCGCGCCCCTGAAAAACAGCTATCCGGAGCGTTTGCGCGCACTGTCATCGCGCGTTTTGATGGAGCGTTGACACAACAAAATATATATAAGCATGTCCCTGGCGCGGGGACTAAATTCCTCCTGCACGGAAATGTGAGATCGCGGTCCGACCCGATCGCGACCCACGAGCTCACCAGGAGGTCAGCAGGATGTCTCGACGCCAACGTCTTCATGTTGCAGGCGGCACTTACTATGTCGTCCAACATGGCAACGCCCACCACCCGATTTTTTCGCAGAGCGAGGACTATGCGCTGTTCGAGCGCCTGCTCGCGACCGGGCTGCGACGCACGAACGCACGAGTGCATGGCTACTGCTGGACGCCGCAAGCCATTCACCTGATCCTGCAGATCGACGAAATCTCCGTCGGCCGCATCATGCAGGGTCTCACCAGCCGCTACGCACGCAGCATGCATCGGCGTATCGGCGAGTCCGGACATTTCTTCCGCCAGCGCTATAAAGCGGTGCTGATCGATCCGAAGCACTATCTGCTGAAGCTGCTGCACTACCTGCACTACATTCCGGTGCTGGGCGGGCTGGCCGAAAATCCGGGCGCCGCCGCGTGCACCAGTCACAGCAGTTACGCGAAGCAAACCGTGACTCCGTGGTTGACCACTCGCACCGTCACGCGTCTGCTGGAAGGCAAAGACGAAGGCACTGAGTACGACGCGTTCATGTCGCGTTGTCCGGAGCCCGAAGATGTCGTGCAGTTCGAGCGCGTCGGCTCCAACGATCTGCGCGTCATCGGCAGCACCGAGTTCATGGAGAACCTGCCGCGCAACTCTCGAACCTATCGCAGCAAGGCGTCGCTCGATCAGATCATCCATACGGTCACGTGTCGCATGGGTGTGGAGCGCGACCTGGTGCTGTCGAATTCGCGTCAGCGCGAGTTCACACTGGTGCGTGCGTTGATCGCGTGGTATGCGACCGAACGCGGTGTCGCCACGCTCAGCGAAGTGGCGCGCTGCTTGCGACGCGATCCATCGACGCTATCGATGGCGATCAGCCGCTATCGCACGCGTCGACCGGAGCTGTTCAAGATCACGGCCATGCACGACATCTCGCCGCTGGTCCCGATCGGCGGCGGCACGAGGGTTCACTATTGGGATGGCGGCGCCGACGTTCACGACGGCGACGACGAGGACCGGCAACAACAATCACTGTAGACGCAACGGGTGGCTCAGGGATGGGCGGTGACGGGGCGGCGCTGAGTTCGGCGCCGCCCCCGGGCTATTGCTGGCGCCGGTGACTACACAAGAACGCGCCGCCTTCGATCGAGCTCGTGATCAAAGTTGTCAGCTGTCCTGTGGGTGCGCCGTGTGCGCGCATGAACTGCTGCTGCAAGCGGAAGGTGCTGGCATCGTTACGCGTCGGCAGGCGCTGCTCCTCATCCATGAGCGCAGGGTGCCGCGTCGGCTCGGGCAGGGTCGTCATCGGTCGTTCCCTCGACTGATCCGGTGTTCGGACCGGCGACCATGCCACACGTTCAGCAAGCTTGCGTACCGAGAACGCGCACAGCTGGCGTCAAGCGCCTGGCGCCGCTGTGACAGACGTTGGATTTTGGTTTATTTCCGGCGGCTTGGCCGAGGTACTACGAAACGGCAGAAATCTTCCCCACGCTCGTGCGTGTCAAGAAATATCCTCCGATGAAGTGCAAAATATATTGACGAAGACGCCCAAACGACGCAGCGTTAGCGGCGCAGGAGGGCGAGTGCTTCATCGAGGGAAAAAGGACCATGAGCGAAGTACGTGAAAGGACCGAAGACGACAACGACATCGAACTGTTCGATCTCGGCGATGCGACGGTCGAAACCAAACAGTGGAGCGAATGGCCGATCTGGTTCGATTCAGTGTTTTTGCTAGGGGCGAAAGACCTCTGAAAAGCCGTCAAATAAAGCATCGCTGATAACACCTCGACAGGGTCCACGGCGAGACACCGAGCGACGTGGGCTCTGTCTTTTACGTAACGTCGTGGACTTCATGCTGAGCGAAAAAGCGTACTGGCTGCCCTCGCACGTACGGGCGTGCTCGACGGCAAGCGGAACCGTGCTGCTGGATCTGCGGCGCAATCGTTACTTCGGCGTCGGACGCAAGGAAACACGGGTGTTGTCGTCGCTGGCTGCGAACTGGCAGGAGACGCCGGCGTCCTCCAGCTTCACACGCGATCTCGACGTGCTGCCGATGGAAGATGCAGTCCGCATTGCTGACAAACTGGTCGAAGCGGGCCTGTTGAGCAAGAACGCCGCCGAGCCGGCCGCATTCACCCCGACTGCGATCGATCTGAACAGCCTGCTCACGAGCGTCGGTCACGAAGTCGAACGCAAGTCGCCGATCCGCTGGCGTCACATCGTCAATTTCCTCCGCGCCTGCACCTGGGCCCGCCGCTCGGTGCGCTCGCGTACGTTGTATGTCGTCGCCGAGGAGATCGGCCAGAAGAAAAATGCCGCCGGCGCCCCGTTCGACGCCGAGCGTGCCATCGAGCTGGTAGGCGTGTTCCGTCGCCTGCGGCCGCACACCTTCGCCGCCCGCGATCAATGTTTGTTTCATGCGCTGGCGCTGGTGAAGTTTCTCTCGGCTTACGACATCTATCCCACTTGGGTCATCCGCGTGCGCATCAAACCC
>CAMLEO010000265.1 GCA_946478975.1 uncultured Steroidobacter sp. | reverse complement strand
TTTCCAGTATCGGTCGGTTCCACCGCTACCTCGCCCCCTACACTACTCAACACCTCGCCGGGACATTGCCGGCGCAGTTTCATCTGCGATTCGCGAGCTAGCCTATACCTAAGTACCGGGCGCCGCCACCACCGATGAGGCGATGAATTCGGGCGTCAGCACCGGATCGAGAATGCGCCGGCGGCTGTCGAGCGACAGGCTCTCCCAATGGACTTTGTGAGTCGCTGCCGCGCGCAGCTCGCGATCGGTCACCTTGCGGACGATGTCGGTCGAGGCGGGCGGCCGAGTTGTCGAAAGCCGAGCAACGGGTGCGTCGTTCAGGATGCTCGTGACCGCCGACAGCACGTCGCTGTTGTTGGTGAGCGCGCCATGATTCTCGTCCGCGAACCAGGTCTCCGCGCCTTGCCACAGCGCACGAGTCAACGGCACGGTGCCGTCGCCGTCGCGTCGGACGGAATATTCGAAACCATTCTCGCCGACCGTCACTGAAGTCACTGTTTCCTGATTCGCGCCGACGATGATCGAGCAGCGTCCGTCCGCTGGCGGCATGCGCGTGCGGACTTTGTATGCACGCGCCAGCATTTTGGGATTGGGGACCAAGCCATCGTCGGGCCATTGCGCGGCGTCGAACAGATTCGGCTCGTCGGGCGAGAGCTGCGAGGGCAGCATCTGATACAGACCGGGCAATGTTAGAAACACCGTGCGAGCCAGATCTTCAGCGCTGCTGTGTTGATCGAGCGACGCAATCTTGCGCACTGTCGGATACGCCGCGCGCAGTGCTTGGACCGGAGCAAAAGATCCCTCATTCGGCGCGCCCAGCTGAATCAACTTGCGAATGCGCTTCTCTTTATCCTGGCCCAACGCGATGCGCGCGACCAATCCGCCCATGCTGTGTGCAACGACCGAGACGGTGCGCGCGCCGGATTTCTCGATCGATCGCAGCAGCCCGCGCGCCAATGTTTCCAAATCGGCACGCCAGTCGAACGGATGAAAGATCGGACGAAACCCGGCGATCTCCAGGCACAGCCGCATTTTCAAATAGCCAGGCAGCATCACACCCAGTGCGCGCAGCGATTTAGAACCGGGCAACGCGAGCTGCGACAGTCCGCCCTGAGCGATTGCGACCGGATGCAGCCACAGCAACGACGGCGATTGCCGCCGCACCGAGCCGAGCCGCGATCCCATGATGCCGGGAAGCAGAAACACAACTTTGCCGCGAGGGTTGCGGCGCGTGGCCGCGATCTTCGCGAGTTGAGCGAGCTCGCGATAAGCGTCGTCGCCGAAGTAGGCGCTCAACAGCGCGGCGTGCGCTCCCGTTCGCAGCAACGCGATGACCTGGTCTTCATGTAAATCGCTGGGGCTGGGAAGCGTGGGAGCGTTGGGCATGGAAATTAATGCGGCTAGCGGCTGCCGAGTTCAACCACTTGAACTTGCACTGTGATTGCGCCGGCGTGCTGCAGCTCCAGCGTCATCGGGAAACGCATGCCCGCAGTCAACGGCTGGCGCAGGTCCATGAGCATGAAGTGCGCTCCGCCGGGAGCGAAGCTGAACGACTGACCTTGTTTCAGCTCCACGGTCGCGAGCGGGCGCATTTTCATCACGCCGTTTTCTTCGCTGCTGGCGTGCATCTCGATGTGATCGGCGACCGTCGTGCTCGCCGCGACCAGCGTGTCCCCCTTCGAGGCCGTGAGTTGCATATACACGGCGGCGACGCTCGCTCCATCCGGCGTGGCGTTCGCCCACGCGTCGTTCACGTCGACGGGTTCCGATTGCCCGCAAGCCGCGAGCAACGCGCACGCCAGCACTGCTGTGATGGCTGCGCGTGTCATTCTTTCATGGCCGTCTTGATGACTTCGCACATCGCGTCGATCGCTTGCGTGCGCGACGTGCTCTTGCGCCAGACGGCGCCCACAGTGCGTGTCGGCACCGGCTTCGCAAATGATTTCACCGCGAGGCCCTGACCGGAACCGAACGGCCCGCGCGTCGCCAGGTCAGGCAGCAAAGTCACGCCAAGCCCGGCGGCGACCATCTGCCGCAATGTTTCCAGGCTGGTGGCGCGATAGTCCTCGTTCTCTTTCACGTCGATGCGGCTGCAAACATCGAGCGCCTGGTCGCGCAGACAGTGGCCGTCTTCGAGCAGCAGCAGGGTTTCGCCGGTGAGGTCATCGAGCTTGATGTTCGATTTCTTGGCCAGCGGATGATTGTTGGGCACCGCGACGTTGAATTCTTCGTGATACAGCTCGCGCGAGTCGAGACCATCCATCGGCACCGGCAGTGCGAGAATCGCGACTTCGATTTCACCGTCGCGTAATTTTTCCAGCAGCTGCTGCGTCTGGTATTCGTACAGCATCAGCTTGAGATCGGGCAGCTGCTTGCGCAGCCGGCGCGCGACCAGCGGCAGCAGGTACGGGCCGATGGTAGGGATCAATCCGAGCTTGAGTTTTCCCGATAAGGGGTCATGTTCGTTGCGTGCGAGCGAGATGATCTCGTCGCTCTCCTGCAAAATCCGCCGCGCCAGCGGTAGGATCTTGGCCCCGGCTTCGGTGAGCGTTACGCGACGCGGCTGTCGCTCGATCAATTGCACGCCCAGGTAGTTTTCCAGCTTTTTCAGCTGTGCCGACAAGGTCGGCTGGCTCACGAACGAACGCTCGGCGGCCTTGCCGAAGTGCTTGGTATCGGCGAGCGCGACGAAGTAACGCAGGTCACGCAGGTTCATTGTGACCGACCTATGACAGTGCGGGCGGGTAAGAACGGCTCATAGGCATAGTCTATCAAAATTCCCATAACAATCGATTGGCAATTGCAGCCCAGGCCCGCACAATTGCACCTGTCCACCGATGCGCACCGCTGAAGGTGCCTCGGTACGGTTTACTGGTTTACCAAGAAAGCGCCCAGCCCCAAGCCCAGCGCTATGTTCCTTTGACGGAGGTTTTTCATGTTAGGTATTGGTCAAAAGTTTCCGCAGTTCTCGTTGACCGGCGTGGTGTCGAACGATCTCAACAATGCGTTCCAGCCGTTCGACTCGAACAGCGACAGCGGCAAGTGGAAGATCGTGTTCTTCTGGCCGAAGGACTTCACCTTCGTGTGCCCGACCGAAATCGCCGCGTTCGGCAAGTTGAACAAGGAATTCGCGGATCGCGACGCCGTGGTCTATGGCGTGAGCACCGACTCTGAGTTCGTGCACCTGGCCTGGCGCAAGGACAAGGAAGAGCTGCGCAATCTGCCGTTCCCGATGCTCTCGGACATCAAGCGCGAGCTGACCACGTCTCTCGGCGTGCTCGACGCCGAAGCCGGTGTTGCCCAGCGTGCGACGTTCATCGTCGATCCGCAGGGCGTGATCCGCTTCGTGTACGTGACGGATCTGAACGTCGGCCGCAGCCCTGAAGAAGTGCTGCGCGTGCTGGACGCGCTGCAGACCGACGAGCTGTGCCCCTGCAACTGGAAGAAGGGTGAGGACACCCTGAAGGCCGCGTAAGCGCCCTTCCGCTCCCACTGGTGATACGGCCGCGCGGAGATTCATTTCTCCGCGCCGGCCTCACTCACGCTCGAATCATTGGAGGTCAGTCATGTCTCTCGAAACGATCCGCGATCAGCTGCCGGATTACGCGCGCGATCTGAAGCTCAATCTCGGCAGTGTGCTCACGACGCAGGGCGCGCCCGGCCTGAGCGAAAAACAGATCGCAGCCGTCGCATTGTCGACCGCGATCGCATCCCGTAACCCGCAGCTCACCCGCGCCATCGAAGCATGGGCGACGCCGCTGCTGGACGACGCTTACGTCGGTGGTGCCCGCGCGGCTGCCGCCATCATGGGCATGAACAATATTTACTACCGTTTCCTCCACCTGGTGGAAGACGGCGAGTACTCGACGATGCCGGCGCGCCTGCGCATGAACATCATCGGCAACCCGGGCATCGACAAGCTCGATTTCGAGCTGCTGTCGCTGGCGGTGTCGGTGGTGAACGGCTGCGGCATGTGCATTACTTCGCACGAAAAGAAGCTGCGCATCGGCGGCATCAGCCGCGAGCAGATCCAGAGCGCGATCCGGATCGCGTCGGTGATCCACGCGGTGGCCGGTGTGCTGGAATATCAAGCCGCCGCTTGATGTGAGTGGCTGATCGGGGCATGCAGCCATATACTTCAGGCCATGCCCCCTCGCCCCACGAGACTGTCCGCCGGCGTGGTTGTGATTCGTGAGACTCACGAGGGATGGCGTTATCTTTTATTACGCGCCTACAACCACTGGGACTTTCCCAAAGGCATGGTCGAGCCGGGCGAGGAGCCGCTGGCGGCGGCGATTCGCGAGGTGCGCGAAGAAACCCTGATCACCGAGCTCGACTTCGCCTGGGGTGAGGTTTACACGCAGACCGGCCCCTACAGCCGCGGCAAGGTTGCCCGTTATTACCTTGCCAAGACGCGCACCGTTGAAGTCACGCTGCCCGTCATCGAAGCGCTCGGCCGCGCCGAGCACAATGAATATCGCTGGGTGGATCGCGCCACCGCGCTGAAGTTGGTTTCGCCCCGCGTCGCCCCCATTGTGGAATGGGCCGACGGCTACATCGAGCCGCGGCAACAGGCATTGGACATGGGCGAGGCTTCTGTCTAGTGACAACAAAAAATGTCGTGATCGTAGGCGCCGGCTTCGCCGGCCTGAACGCGGCGAAACGGTTCGGCAACGCCGCTGACCTCTCGGTCACCGTCATCGATCGCGAAAACCATCACTTGTTTCAACCGCTGTTGTACCAGGTGGCGATGGCCGCGCTCAGTCCGGCCGACATTGCCGTACCCATTCGCAGCCTGCTCGCTGAATATCGCAACGTTCGCGTCCTGAAGGCCACCGCCCAACGCATCGACATCGCGAATCGCAAGGTCGTCACCGACTGCGGCGAGTTTCCTTATGACTATCTACTGCTCGCATGCGGCGCGCAGCATGCGTATTTCGGGCATGAAGAATGGGAAGAGTGCGCGCCAGGTTTGAAGAATCTTCCGCAGGCGACCGAGATCCGCCGCCGAGTGCTCGAAGCCTTCGAGGTGGCTGAACGCGAGACGCATCCCGAAGAACGCCGCCGTCAGCTCACTTTTATCGTCATCGGCGGCGGCCCGACCGGTGTCGAGCTTGCGGGCGCGATCGGTGAAATGAGTCGCTATACGCTGGCTCGCGATTTTCGCAGCATCGATCCACGCCAGACGCGCGTGATCCTCGTTGAGGCCGGGCCACGCATTCTCACCAGCTTCGACGACAAGCTCGCGGCTCGCGCCATGCGCGATTTGGAGTCGCTGGGCGTTCAGGTATGGACGGGCGCGAGAGTCACGGACGTAACGCCTCAAGGCGTCGTGGTTGGCAATGAAAAGATCGAGGCTGCAACCGTGCTGTGGGCTGCCGGCGTGCGCGCTGCTGACATTGGTCGGACGCTCGGCGTGCCGGTGGATTCCGCCGGACGAGTCATGACTGCGCCGGATCTCACAATCGAAGGTCATCCGGAAGTTTTCGTGCTGGGTGATATGTCCAACCGCGCTGGCGCGAACGGCAGGCCATTGCCCGGCGTCGCGCTCGTAGCCATGCAGGAAGCAGTCTACGCGGCGGACATCATCAAGAAAGAAGTCGCCGGCCGGCCGCTGACACCGCGCCCGGCGTTTGAATATTTCGATTTAGGTCAGATGGCGACGATCGGCCGCAGCCGCGCGATCGCCGAATTCCGCGGCTTGAAGCTGAAAGGCGTGTTCGCGTGGTGGTTCTGGCTGCTCGTGCACATCTATCGCTTGAGCGGCTTCCGCAATCGATTGACGGTGCTCGTGCATTGGGCCTGGTCGTATATGACATTCGGCCGCGGCGCGCGATTGATCGTCGGCAAGGAATGGCAGGCGTACGACCACAAGCCGACGCCGGGTTGAGCTCGCGTCAATCTCCCTGCCGCCGCAGGGGCTCACATTGATTTTTTCGCTGCCGCAGGCGGCGAATGCTCAATCCCTGAAGTTCGTGAATTGCAGCGGCATATCCAGCTTCGCGCCGCGCGCCAGGCGAATCACTTCCTGCAGATCATCCTTGCTCTTGCCGGTCACGCGCACTTGTTTGTCTTGAATCGCCGCCTGCACTTTCAACTTCGAATCTTTGATCATCCGCTGCAGCTTCTTGCTCAGCTCGGTATCGATGCCTTCCCGCAGCGTCACGATTTGTTTCGCGGTCTGGCCGAGCACGACCGGCTCATCGACCTTGGTGCATGCCACGTCGACGCCGCGCTTGGCCAACTTCAAGAACAAAATGTCCAGCATCTGCTTGAGCTGAAACTCCGCCTTCGCGTTCAGCGTGATCACGAACTCTTTCAACTCGTAATTGGCATTGGTGCCTTTGAAGTCGAAGCGCGTGCCCACTTCGCGGTTCGCCTGGTCGACGGCATTGCTGACTTCGTGGGCGTTGAGCTCGGAAACGATGTCGAACGACGGCATGGCGGCGGCTCTATGAATTAGCGGCTGACGGGAGGCGCGGCGGGCTGCAGGTCGATGCGGCAGCCCATGGCGCTGCTGGTGAGCGCGGCCTCGATGACGCGAATTGTGGCATACGCCTCGTCGGCTGACACCGGCACCGGCTGATCGCGTTCGACAGCATCGCGCATGCGCTCGTAAAACGTGAGCCAGCGGCCCTGCTCAGGCGTGACGATCTGGCGCGGCGCGTTCTCGCCCTCGACCAGAAATCCCCACTGCTCCCGTGGCTCGATGCCGAAAGCGCGATCGGTCGGCTCCATGCCGGCCTTGAACTGCGGCTCCTGCTGATCCAACCCGGCTTTGAGAAACGTTGCCTTGGAGCCGTTGACCCGATAGCGGAAGCCGCCGTCGCAGGTCATCAAGCTCACGCCCACAGAAATGCGCAGCTTGCCTTTGCCCATGAGAATTTCGAAGCCGTCGACGATCTTGCTGTTGTCACGTTGCGTGAACACGTTCGCCCACAACCATTCCGGCTCGCCGAACAGCACCAGCACCTGGTCGATCAAGTGTGAGCCCAGGTCATACAACACGCCCTGGCCGGGATCGTCGTTCTCCTGCCAGCGCTCCGTGACTTGCGGACGGAACCGGTCCCAGCGCGCGTAGTACGACTGGATCGTGCCGAGCCGGCCGTCGTCGATCAGTTTGCGCAGGGTCAGGAAGTCGCTGTCCCAGCGCCGGTTCTGAAACACCGCGAGCTTGCGATTGTGATGGCGGGCGAGCTGCGCCAGATCGTGGCATTCGGCTGCCGTCGGGCAGACGGGTTTCTCGATGACCACGTGTTTGCCAGCCCGCAGCGCTGCGGCCGCTTGAGGCGCATGTTGAGGAGTGGGCGAGGCGATTGCGATCAGGTCGATGTCGTTGCGCGCGAACAGCTCGTCGGCCGAGCTCAGCACGGCAACGTCGCTGCCCAAATATTCGCGAACCGCGTCTGCCCGCCGCGTGACGACGGCCTTTACCGAAATGCCGGCGGCACGCATCAACGACGCATGAAAATATCGGCCCGCAAGGCCGAACCCGATCAAGCCTGCTCGTATGGTCATAGCGGCTGATTATGCACACCCTCTGCCCTGGTTCCACTAGACTGGAGCCATGTCGGCGCTCGTCTCACGGCTCCTTTTTGCCACGCCGTTGCTCAGCGTGCGTGACGTGCAATGCTCCGCATGCCGCGGGCGGCACGTTGGGGCCGCGGAGTGCGGCTCGGTCTCGCATATCGTGATTCCCTATCGCGGCAATTTCGTGCGCCGGGTCGGAACGCGAATCGCACACGCCGATGTCAATCAAGCGCTGTTCTTCAACGCCGACGAGGAATATCGCATCGATCACATCACGGACGACGGCGACGCGTGCCTGTCGATCGACGTGAACGATCACGCGCTCGACGAGTTGTCCGGTGCGGTGAGATTTCGCGAATCGCAGCGACGCCTTCAGCCCGACTTGCAGCTCGAAGTTGCACGCCTTCGCCACGGCCGCTCGAACCCCCTGCACGCCGAAGAAACATCGCTGCGCATCGTGCAACGACTGTTGAGTACCGACCGCTCGACGCAGCGTGTGACTGCGGCCCCACGACGTTTGGTCCAGCAAGCCAAACAGGCGCTTCACGCAGATCCGCATCATCGCTGGTCGTTGAGCGAAATCGCGCGGACGATCGGCACGTCGCCTGTTCATCTCACGCAAACGTTCAGCAAAGCGGAAGGCATGCCGCTGTATCGATATCAAACGCAGCTCCGCCTGGCATTGGCCCTGCACGAACTGCCGAACGCTGACGATCTGGCCGCGCTCGCTTTGGATCTGGGTTTTTCCAGCCACAGTCAATTCACGACCGCGTTCAAGCGCCTGTACGGCGTGCCGCCGTCTTCACTTAAGAATCGAAAAGCGAGCGCGATTTAGTCGACCTACCCTGCACGCATTTCCGGCTCACTGAAGGAGCATGGCGTGCAAGGTTTCATCGATGTGTTGGTAGCCGCGGCTCGGCACGATTCGATCCCCGCAGATCAGGATATTTACGCGCCGATGCTGGGCAATTGGGATATCGACGGCACCGAATATGTGACGACGCCTCCGACGCCGGTGAAGATCAAAGTGAGCTTCGCCCGCACGCTGCAAGGTCGCGCGATCCAAGATGTATGGAGTTGGCCCCACGGCAGCGGCACGACCTTGCGTGTTTACGATCCCGAAGAAGGCGTGTGGCGCGTCACGTGGATCGATCCGGTGAAGCGCAATCGAGTGCACCTCGACGCGCGCAAGGTCGGCGCCGATATCGTGCAGATTGGCGCGAATGCCAAAGGCGAGGCGCGCCGTTGGATCTTCTCTGAGATCCAGCCGGACAGCTTCACCTGGCGCGGTGACGGTTCGAACGATGGCGGCCAGACCTGGCGGCTGTACGCCGAGTACTTCGCCCGGCGCCGCCGCTAGAGACGGTCAGGACAGCAATCCCAGCATCAGCAGCAGGATCCCGAACAGCGTCAGAACGATGCTGATCAGAATGCTCAGCATGAACAAGCGCAGCAGCGTGCCGAAACGAGACAGTCCGTACGCGACGCGCAGCTGTTTGTAGAGGTGAATCGGCGGCACGGCCACGAGTGCCGGTACCCAGATCGCCTTGGGAAGTCCTGCGGTCGATGAGACCGTTAGTATGATGGCGAACAACAACATGAAACACAGCGAGTAGGTGACGAACACCGCGTGGTCGTACAGGTGAATGTCCCGGCGCCAGAAGAACAGGACCCACATGAAGGGCACGCTCAACGGAATCAGCGCCCATGAATATTTGTAAGCGGCGGTCTTGATCTTGTAGCTGAGCAGCTTGGGGCTGTCCTTGAAGTCCTGCAGCAGGCCGTTGAGGCGGGCGTCGAGCTTCGGCCAGCTGGTCTTGAAGGTCGAGCCGGTGTTATTGGATTTCTGCGCGGCTGCGGCGGCTTCGGCTTCCTTGCGTGCGTTTTGATCTTTTTCCAGCTGGGCGATCTTGCCCCACTCGCCCTTCACCATCGCGTCCATCACGTCGCGCGCGGACTTTTCGTGTGCCAGCTGCTGCTGCAGTTTGGCGCGCTCGTCGGCGGTGAGCTTTTCGTCCTCGTTGAGGCGCTCCTGGATGGCGGCCATCTTTTCGTCGATCGCTTCGATCTGATCGTCGATGTTGCTCTTCCATTCCGTCGCCGGGCTCGATTCCTTTGCGGCATCCGTCGCGGCCGAGAGCCAGCTGTGGCTGGTGAAGGAGAAGACGGCAAAGGTCAGGAAGACGGTGAACAGGTACAGCGCCATCGGCGACACGAACTTCGCGCGCTCGCCGTCGATGTACCGGCGGGTCAGCCGGCCCGGATGGAACAGCAGCTCCGGAATGGTGTGCCAGACCTTGCCTTCGAAATGGAACACGCCATGGAGGATGTCGTGCCCCAACGAGGAGAGGCTGCGATGAAGGTGCGCCGGTTGCCCGCAGGCCGAGCAATACGCTCCGCTCAGCGCGTTCCCGCAGTTTCGGCATTTACCATGCTCACCATGACCATGACCGTGAGCTGATCCGGCATCAGGCTCGATTGCGCGGGCGATGACGCCGCCGGTAATGACGTCCGCCGCTGCTTCCCCATGTTCCATGGCCGTAAAAATAACACTTCTTCAAGTGTCAGTGGCCACGGCTGCGAC
>CAMLEO010000264.1 GCA_946478975.1 uncultured Steroidobacter sp. | reverse complement strand
GCATCTTCCGCTCGCGCATGGAGCAGCAGGTCAGCTCGATCGAATTCAACCTCGCTGAGCTCGGCCGCACCGTTACGCGTTTGAAAGATCAGCTGCGCAAGATCGAGCTGGAAACCGAAGCGCAGATCCTGCATCGCCATCACGAAGAGCATCCGGATCGCGCCGACTTCGATCCGCTGGAGCTGGATCGTTACTCGACCATTCAGCAGCTGACGCGCGCGTTCGCCGAATCGGTGAGCGACGTGAGCTCGATCGAAGGCCTGCTGGAAAATCTCACGCGCGAAGCGCAGAACCTGTTGCTGCAACAGTCGCGCGTCGTGACTGAAATGCAGAACGGCCTGATGCGTACGCGCATGGTGCCGTTCCAGCGGCACGTGCAGCGTCTCAGCCGCCTGGTGCGGCAGGTCGCGAACGATACAAACAAACGTGCGGAGCTGGTGGTTCAAGGCGCGAACGGCGAGCTCGACCGCCAGGTGCTGGAGCGCATGCTGCCGCCGTTCGAGCACATGCTGCGCAACTCGGTCGTGCATGGTATCGAAACGCCGGAAGAGCGCATTTCGCGCGGCAAGCCGGCGCAGGGCACGATCAAAGTCGGCCTGCATCGCGAAGGCTCGGAGATGGTCATCGTCCTCGAAGA
Source organism: uncultured Steroidobacter sp. (assembly GCA_946478975.1). The sequence goes on along the minus strand of CAMLEO010000264.1, from coordinate 9,486 downwards.
CGACGGCCGCGGCATCGATGTGAACGCGGTGCGCGAGCGTGCGAAGGCGCGTGGCTTGTTAGCTCCGGGCCGCGTGCTCAGCGATGAAGAAGCGATGCAGCTGATCCTGGAGCCGGGCTTCAGCACCGCGAGCAACATCACTCAACATGCCGGCCGCGGCGTCGGCATGGACGTGGTGGTCAACGAGATCAAGAAACTCGGCGGGGCGCTGTTCACGCAGTCGCAGCCGGGCCAGGGCGTGAAGTTCACGATTCGCCTGCCGTTCACGCTCGCGATCACGCAAGCGTTGATCGTGCGCACCGGCGATGAGTTGTATGCGCTGCCGCTGCCGGCGGTGGAAGGCGTGGCGCGTATCTCGAAGTCGGAAGTCGTGAAGCACCTGGCCGAAGAAAATCCGACGTTCAACTACGGCGGACAGATCTATCGCCTGCAGCACCTCGGTGCGTTCGTTGGCGGCGGTCCGTCGCAGCTTCCCGAACTCGATGTTTCCGTGCCGCTGATCCTGATCCGCGCCGGCGAACATTCGACCGCAATTGTGACTGACGAGCTGGTCGGCAGCCGCGAAATGGTCGTGAAGTCGGTGGGCCCGCAGATCGCGACGATTCGCGGCATCGCCGGCGCCACGATTCTCGGCGACGGTCGCATCGTCATCATCTTGGACATGCACTCGCTGGTGCGCGCCGAGTGGCGCAACAAGCAGACGCTGGAAACGCAGCCGAAGGAAGACAAGCGCACGTTCGCGCTGGTCGTCGACGACTCGATCACCGTGCGCCGCGTGACGCAGCGTTTGTTGGAACGCAATGGCATGCGCGTGATGACGGCGAAGGACGGCGTGGATGCGTTGTCGATCCTGCAGGAACACATCCCCGATGTGATCCTGCTCGACATCGAAATGCCGCGCATGGACGGTTACGAGCTGGCGACGCAGGTGCGCGCCGACTCGCGCCTGACCGATATTCCGATCGTGATGATCACGTCGCGTACCGGCGAGAAACATCGCGCCCGCGCGATCGAAATCGGCGTCAACGATTATCTGGGCAAGCCGTACCAGGAAAATCAGCTGCTCGACGCGATCGAGCCGCTGGTGCAGGCCCGTAGAAGGAAAGTGTCGTGAGTGCGTCTTCCGGCGAAGTCTCCTCGCATGAGCTGTACAGCCTGCTGATTCCGCTCGCCCAGGAACGTTTGATCGTGCCTCGCGCGTGCGTCGCCGAGGTGATCACGTGGCAGGCGCCGGAGAAAGTCGAAGGCGTGCCGCCGTGGTATCTCGGCACGATTTCCTGGAGCGGGCGGCAGGTGCCGGTTATTTCTTTCGAAGCCGCGTGCGGCAACGCTGTGCCCACGCCCGGCACCCGCACGCGTATCGTCATTTTCGTTGCGCTCACCAGCCAGGTGACCGGCGGCTACTTCGGCGTCGTCACCCAAGGGTTCCCGCAGCTGGTGCGCGTCAACAACGACGTCGTGAAGTCGGACCCCAGCCGCAGCTTCCCCGAACGCGGCCCCATCCTGTGCCAGGTCCGCATGCTCAACGAGTCGCCGCTGATTCCGGACTTCGAATGTCTGGAAGAAATGATCAGCGAGGAAAGCCGGGCGGCCTGATCCTCGCGGATCGTTTGTTTTATTTCACGCGATAAACCGCGCACAGCTTGTGACCGTCCGGGTCACGCACATACGCCAGATACATCGGCCCCAGGCTGCCATCGCGCATTCCCGGCGGATCTTCGATCGACGTACCGCCCTGCGCGACGGCCGTGTCGTGAAAGTTTTTGACTTGCTCGGCGGACTCGCACTTGAAGCCGATCGTGCCGCCGTTTGCAAACGTCGCCGCTTCGCCGTTGATCGGCTGCGTCAGGCACAGCGAATTGCCGTTGTGCCGGTAAAACAAGCGGACGTGCCCCGTCTTCGCCACGTTCCGCAGCGGCTCGCCCACGCCCAAAGTTCCGAGCACGGCATCGTAAAAGCGCTTCGAGCGCTCGATGTCGTTCGATCCGATCATGATGTGATTGAACACTACAGCTCTCCCCAAGGTGCAACGTTCGTTGGACTCGCTGCAGTCTACCTCGAAGCGCCGCTTTGCCGAGCAGGTTGCCGGCGTAATCGTCCTGCGTGCCGAAGATACGGTCCGGGCTACTGCAGATCGCCCCACAGCCCCTGCAGCACCGACAGCGCGACGACTGCGGCTGTCTCTGTTCGGAGCACGCGATGGCCGAGGCGCACCGGCATGAAGCCGGCTTTTTGAGCGGCGATCAGCTCGTCGTCGTCGAGGCCGCCTTCGGGGCCGATCAGCAGTTCGACTTTGCTCGGCATGCTGGACAGGCCGACCAGCGAGGCGGGGGCGGAGGGGCTCAGGGCCAGACGCAGGCCGTCTTTGCGCACATTCGCGAAATATTCGCGCAGGGTCATGGGCGTGGAGACGGATGGAATCTTGGCGCGGCCGCATTGTTCGCAGGCGCCGACGACGATGCCCCGCCAGTGAGCCTGTTTCTTCGCCGCCTGCTTCTCATCGAGGCGCACGACGCTGCGCGCGGTGAGCACGGGCGCGATGGCGGCAACGCCCAGTTCGGTGGCTTTTTGCAGCGTCCAGTCCATGCGCTCGCTGCGCGAAACACCCTGGACCAGCGTGATCTTCAGCGGCGATTCGGCGGTGCCGGGAGTGGCATCGCCGAGCTGGACTGTGACCCGATCGCCGTCGACCTTGGTGATTTCAGCACGGAATTCGTGGCCGCTGCCGTCGAACACGCTCAGCGGCGCTCCTTCGCGCATGCGCAGAACGCGCGCCACGTGATAGGCACCGGCGGAAGGCAGGTCGGTTTCTGCGCCACCCTTCAGCGGCCCATCGCAATAAATTCGATTCAATCTCATGCTCGCCTCGTTGCGAGAAATTGTCCGTAGGCTTGCGTCAAGCAAACAGTGTGCCTGTCGTGACGCCGGCGGCGCGACGCTGCATCATGTACGGCCAGACGCACCAGGGAGTTGACGTAAGAGCGTATGCACTCGACACGGTCGCCGGAAGGCTTGTCCAAGTACCTGCTCGCGGTCGGGGCTGGCGTGGACGCGGAGAGTGGTCTGCTGCGCGGCGCGCGGCAAGTGCCATCGCCGAACTTCGACGCACGCCCGGACGGCATCTTGCCAGAACTGATCGTCGTCCACGGCATCAGCCTGCCGCCGAACGACTTCGGCGGCCCGTGGATCGATCGTCTGTTCACCAACACGCTGCCGGCGGACGAGCATCCTTACTTCGCGACCATTTCGCAGTTGAAGGTGTCCTCGCATGCGTTGATTCGTCGCGACGGCGAAGTCGTTCAATACGTTCCGTTTCATCGGCGCGCGTGGCACGCCGGCGCGTCCAGCTATCAAGGCCGCGAACGTTGCAACGATTTTTCCATCGGCATCGAACTGGAAGGCGCGGACGAGACTCCTTACGAGGCCGCGCAGTACCGAGTACTGAGCGCGCTGATCCTGGAGCTGTGCGCCGCTTATCCATCGTTATCGTTGAGTCACATCGCCGGACACAGCGACATCGCGCCCGAGCGCAAGACCGATCCCGGTCCGGCGTTCGACTGGCAGCGGCTGTATGCGTTGTTGCGCGCGACCAAGGTTCGTTCATGAATCGTTCCGGCACCGTGTTGCTGACGCTGACGTCGTTCGCGGCACTGTTGCTGGTCGTGGCGGTGTGGGCGGGCCGACGCACGCACAACGCAGCTGATTTCGTGCTCGCAAACCGGCGTCTCGGCGCATGGCTGCTCGCTGTGAGTTGCACGGCCAACACCGCCAACGCCTGGTTGTTGATGACATTGGCCGGTGCCGCTTTCGCATGGGGCTATTCGGCCGCGTGGATTTGGGGCGCGTTTGTCGTCGGCGCGGCGCTGAATCTTTTCTTTATCGCTCCTCGCCTGCGGCAGGCTTCGATGGGGCAGGGCCATGCAACGTTGTTACAAATGTTGAGTGTCGATGCCGGCGATCGCCTGCAGCCGCTGGTCGCACGTTCGGCGATTGTGATTTTCATCGCGTGCGTGCTGCTGCAGGCGAGCGCGATGATGCGTTTCGCAGGCGAGCTGCTGGTGCAGGAGTTCGGCTTCAATCTCATCAGCATGGCGCTCACCTCGGTGGCGCTGGTGGCGGTGGGCGTATTCTCTGGTGGTCTGCGCGCGTGCGCGATCGGCGATGCCGTGCAAGTGATCATCATCGGCTTGCTTGCTACTTTGTTGCTGCTGCCGGCGTATGTCGCGATCGGCGGCACGGAACAATTGGAAGTTGCGCTCACGGCGCTGGGGCCGCTTGAAACCGATTGGTTCGGCGGGCGCAGCGGCGTGGTCGCATTGGCGTTCGCGGCGGGCGTGTTTGGCATCGGCCTGGGCAGCATCGGGCAGCCGCAGATCGCGACCCGATTCATGGCCGCTCGCGATGAATCGGCGCTGCGCCTCGCGAGCTGGCTGGCACTGGGAATGATTGCGCTGTTGCTGGGCGTGGTGCTGGTGTGCGGCCTGGCTGCAAACATTCTGTACGCAGGGCTGAATCGTCCCGAGCTGTCGATGTTTGCTATCGCGGATCGAGCGTTGCCGCCAGGCGTCGCCGCTGTCATCGTCGCTTCGCTGATTGCGGCGATCATTGCGAATCTCGGCAGTCAGTTGCTCGCGCTCTCTGCCGCTATGGCGATCGACACGCGCAAGTTGAATGCGCCGTTGTCGCTGGCATGGAATCGCGCGGCGATGGTGCTCGCCGCAGTGTGTGTAGCGGTCTCGACGCTGTTCGCGCCGTCAACCGTGTTCGATCACGCAATGTTTGGTTACACCGCAATCGGCGCGTCGTTCGGGCCGCTGCTCCTGGTGCGACTGTGCGGCAAGCGTGTGCGCCCGGGTGCGACGCTCGGTGCGATGTGGTCAGGATTCTTGTTGTCGTTGTTGTTTCATCTGCTGCCCGACTCGCCCGGCGACTTCCTGGAGCGCGTGCTGCCGTTTGTGACGTCGCTGGGCATCGCGCTCACCGGCGGCGAGCGGCGACGCAATCCCGATCGCGCCGACCGCTCGCAGGAAACAGTGCACGATCGCATCCCGATCTAGCGCTTCGGCTTCGCTTCCGCCAGCGGATCGGCGTGACGGTGCACGAGTTTCCAGGCGCTGTTCTCGCGACGGAATATTTCGGTCACGCGCAGCTTCATGGGCGTCGGCTGCTCTGCACCTGCCATGCGCACCGACGCGTGCTGCCAACCGGTCCAGTACGCCAGATTGCCGTCCGACCCATGATGTAAGACTTCCAGTTCGGTGGTTCCGCCCCGCTGAAATTGTCGCGAGCCCGCTTCGTTCACCGAAAGCACGTGAGCCGCACCTTGCTCGACGCCGCCGCCCGGTCCGAAGATCGTTGCAGGATCGACCGACGTGGAAATTTCGCGCAGCGGCGCGGGGTCGCCGTTGACGAAGGCGGCCGCCACCTGGCGACGCTGACGCATGAAGCTGTCAAAGGAAGTGTCGTCCATGTCATTCTCCGCGGGCGATGATGATAGGGAACACGGCGCCGCCGCCGAGGTTCCCGCCGGAGACGATCTGCATGGCCCGTAAAAAGAAAACAAACATCCGCGCTGCCTCGCGAGGCCCGCGAAAAAAAGCTACTCGCGCCAGCAAGGTGAGCAAACGACCGCCAGTCGTTGCCGACAGCGACGCGGCCAGAATCATTGCGGCCGTGAAGAAAATTCCGCGAGGGCGGGTCTGCCCGTACGGAGTGGTGGCCGAAGTTGCAGGCCTGCCGCGGCGGGCACGTTTGGTCGGCACCGTATTACGACAAACGCCCGCCTCGAAGGGGCTGCCGTGGTTTCGTGTCATCAACGCCAGCGGGCGCATTTCGTTTCCCCAGGGCAGTGACAGTTACGACCGCCAGCGCCAACAGCTGGAAGCTGAAGGTATCGATTTCGTGGGCGGGCGAGTGGACCTGGACCGCTACGGCTGGCCGCCCCGGGACAAGCTGCTGGACGAGCTGCTGTGGGGGCCCGAATAGATCCTTTAACCCGAATCGGCGCGACCCGCCGTTCATAGCTTCCAGTGACGCACACAGCGTCGAACTGGGGAACGCACCATGCATCGGGTCGTCAGTCGGGGTTCAGTGCTGATCGCAGCCGCCGTGATCGCGGCCTGCGCGGGGAAGCGGGAGGAGTCGGAGCGCCAGGTCGCCGTCGACGACCGGCAGTCCACGCCAGCGCAGGATGCGGTTCAGCCGCCGCCCGAGGAGGCCGTCCTCCAGGAAGCTGTCGTTACGGCCCAAAGAAGAGCGGGCAATGCAGCCGGCCCACGCTCACGGCATGCGGCCGAAAAACGCGCAATGGAAGCGGACAAACAAGCCGTCTATGCGCCGATGCCCGCGCCCGCCGCGATCGCGCCTGGATTCATTCCTCCTTATCAGCAGCCGTACGACACCGAGCGATATCAGCATCAGCAAGACAATCCAGTGCAACTGGTCTCGGAGCATCCCGTCTCGACGTTCTCGATCGATGTGGACACCGGTGCATACGCCAACGTGCGTCGTTTCCTCAACGAAGGGCGATTGCCGCCGCAGGACGCGGTGCGCGTCGAAGAGATGATCAACTATTTCGACTACGACTACGCGCCGCCGACCAATCGTGAAACGCCGTTCCGTGTTTCCACCGAAGTGGCGCCGGCGCCGTGGAATCCCTCGGCACTGTTGCTCAGCGTCGGCATCAAAGGCTACGAGATTCAAGCGGAGCAGCGGCCGGCCGCGAACCTGGTGTTTCTCATCGATGTGTCGGGCTCGATGAACGAACCCGACAAGCTGCCGTTGTTACAGAAATCGTTTCGTTTGCTGACCGAGCAGCTCACGGCGCGCGATCGTGTGTCCATGGTCGTGTTTGCGGGCAGCTCGGGCGTGGTGCTGGAGCCGACGTCGGGCGATCAGAAACATCGCATCATCGAAGCGGTCTCGCGATTGCAGGCGGGCGGCTCGACCAATGGTGCGTCTGGCATCGAGCGCGCGTATCAACTCGCGCACGCGACGTTCATGAAAGGCGGCATCAATCGCGTGGTGCTCGCGACCGACGGCGATTTCAACGTCGGCACGGTGGATTTCGAAGCGCTGGTCGATATGGCCGAACGCGAGCGCGGCACCGGCGTGGAGCTGACGACGCTGGGCTTTGGCACCGGCAATTACAACGATCAGCTGATGGAGCGCCTGGCCGACGCGGGCAACGGCAACTACGCGTACATCGATACGTTGTCGGAAGCGCGCAAGGTGCTGGTGTCGGAGCTGAGCTCGACGCTGTTCACCATCGCCAAGGATGTGAAGATCCAGGTGGAGTTCAATCCGGCCGAAGTGCTCGAATATCGGCTGATCGGTTACGAGAATCGCATGCTGGCGCGGGAGGATTTCAACAACGACAAAGTGGACGCGGGCGAGATCGGCGCCGGTCACCGCGTCACCGCGTTGTATGAAGTCGTGCCGGTCGGTGCGAAGGGCAGCGTCGATCCTCTGCGCTACGCCGCGCCGACGACCAAGGTTGCGGGCAACGGTGAGCTGGCGAATGTGAAGTTGCGTTACAAGATGCCGGCCGCTGAGACCAGCCAGCTGCTGGAATATCCGATTCGCAAGAGCGCCATTGCGTCGGCGGACCAGTTATCGGCCAACTTCAGGTTCGCCGCCAGCGTCGCCGCCTTCGGTCAGCTGCTCCGCGGCGGCAAATACGTTGGCGACTTCAGCTACGCCGATGTGACCAAGCTGGCGAGAGGCGCTCTCGCCGAGGACCGCGACGGCTATCGGCGGGAGTTTGTTTCCTTGGTGGAGCTGGCGCGCACCTTAACGCCGGGCGCGCCCGCGAACGATGCGAAGGTGGGACAGATCTCGCGGTGATAAGCTAGCTGCATGGATGTTTCCTCCACCGCCGCGGGTGAGCTGAACGATGCAGGAGCGTCGGTCGTCACGGCTATTGTGCCGGACGACACGACGCTCATGCTGCGCTATCGCGACGGCGACGTGCGCGCGTTCGAGGTGCTGTATCAGCGGCACAAGGGTGCGCTGTATCGTTACCTGCAGCGGCTGTGTCACAGCCCGGAGATGGCCAACGATTTGTTTCAGGAGGTGTGGAGCAAGGTGATCGCCAGTCGCGAGCGTTACGAGGCCCGCGCCAAGTTCACCACGTTTTTGTTTCATATCGCGCACAACTGCGCCGTCGATCAGTTCCGCCGGGTCGGGCGGCCGCAGGAGCGGGGCACGCTCGATGTCGATGCGCTCGCGGACGAGCTTTCCGGCCCGGCGCAGGAAAGTCCCGACGCGGCGCTGGCGGAATCGCAGTTGCGGGCCGACTTCAAGCGCGCCCTGGATGCACTGCCAGCGGAACAGCGCGATGTATTTTTGTTGTACGAGGAGACTGGGCTGGGCCTTGAAGATATCGGCCGCATCACCGGCGTCGCGATGGAAACGGCCAAGAGCCGCCTGCGTTACGCCTTAGGCAAGCTCCGCGGCGCCTTGCGCCAGCATCAATCTCCCAGCCTGCAGTCGAGCGTGTCATCGTGAGCGACTTGTTCAACAAAGGTGGGGTCGACAAAGAGGGGTCCGACAAAGATCTGCCCGATGAGCAGCAGCTCGAGGAATATCTGCGAGGAGGGTCCGCAGTGTCGCAGCAGTATCGTCAGCTGCGCAGCCCCGATGTTCCGAGCGAGCTGGATCGTCTGGTGCTGCGCCAGGCAGAGGAAGCGGTCAAGGCACGGCCGCCGAAGTCGCGCACGTGGATGCGATGGGCGGGCCCGCTTGCGCTGGCGGCCTCCGCGGTGTTGGTTGTTTCGATCGTGATCGAAAGCGGAGTTCACAAAGAAACATATCTCAGCGTGCCCGTTTCAGCGCCGGCCGGCCTGCCGCCGAAGCAGGAAGCTGCCGAGCAGCCGCGTGAAGCCGACGATGCTCGGGACAAAGCTGCGGCGGGCGTCGCCTCGGATGCGAATGTTGTAAATGTCGTGCCCGTCGCGCCTCCGCAGTCGGAGATCATGATGGACGCCGCACCTCCGGCCGAGATCGCTCCGGCGGCGCCGGTTGCTCCGCAGTTCGTGAGTCCGCCACCGCCCAGCGCAGATGTGGAGGTGCCGATCGAGAAGCCGGCTCGCGAAGAGGAAGTTGATGTTACGGCCAAGCGAGCCATGGCACCGGCACAGCCCGCTCCCGCGCCCGCGCCGGTGTATTCGCGAACTCGCCAGCTCGAAGCGGAGGATGCGTTACAAGAGGCGGTCGTCACAGCCCAGCGGCGGAGCGAGCGGAAACAAACCGCTGGTCCTCACAACACTGTCGCGGCGCCCGCCGCTGCCGGAGCGGCGAGTAATGCCGACGAGCGACAGAGCGAGCCACGCAACTACTCGGATCCCGAGCAGTGGCTGCGTGACATTCGTCAGCTGCGCAAAGAAAACAAACATGAGGAAGCGGACCGCGAGTGGCTGCGCTTCCGCTATGTGTTTCCTAACTACGAAGTCGCCGACACGGACCCGGCGCGGGGCGCAGCTCGTT
>CAMLEO010000263.1 GCA_946478975.1 uncultured Steroidobacter sp. | reverse complement strand
ATTCTAGAAAACAATATCGTGCAGACCGGCGCTTCGGCCGGTTCGTCGATCGCGGCCGGCGTGATCTTCACAATTCCTGCGCTGGTCCTCATGGGCTACTGGCCCGATTTCAAGTACTGGTGGGTGCTGGGAATCGCCGGTCTCGGCGGCCTGCTCGGTGTGCTGTTCTCGGTGCCGCTGCGTCGCTCGTTCATCGTCGATCAGAAGCTCGCGTTCCCGGAAGGCAAAGCCGCGGCCGAGGTGTTGAAGGCCGGTGAGAATCCGTCTCAAGGCATCAAGTTGCTCGGCGGTGCTTCGGCGCTGGGCGGGCTCGCGAAACTGCTGGCGGGCAGCGGTCTGCGAGTGATGCCTGATTCAGCCGCATACGCTGGCTACTTCGGCAAAGGCCTCGCATACATCGGTACCAATCTTTCGCCCGCGATGCTCGGCGTCGGTTATATCGTCGGCCTCAACATCGCCGTTGTGATCGTCTCGGGCAGTGTGCTGTCATGGAACATTGCCATTCCCATCTACAGCACGTGGTTCCTCGACGGCAATCCTGCGTTGGCGGAGCGAATCGCCCAGGCGGGTGCGGAAGGAGCGGCATTCGCGATCTGGAGCACACAGATCCGTTATCTCGGCGTCGGTGCGATGTTGGTCGGCGGCATCTGGACGCTGATCTCGCTGCGTAATTCACTGCTCTCGGGCATTCGCAGCGGCCTCGTCGCGGCCCGCAGTAATGCGGGCGCGGTGATCGCACACACCGAACAAGACCTGCCGATGAAGTCGGTGCTGATCTGCATTCTGATCTTCACCTTGCCGCTGGCGGCGTTGTATCAAGCGATCGTCCACGACTTCATGGTGTCGGTGCCCATGACGCTGATCATGATCGTCGCGGGCTTCCTGTTCAGCTCGGTGTCCGGCTACATGGCAGGCCTGGTCGGCTCGTCGAACAATCCGGTCTCGGGCATCACGCTCGGCACGATTTTGTTTGCTTCGCTGGTGCTGACGGCACTGCTCGGAGACAACGCGAACACGTTGGGGCCGATCGCGGCGATCATGATCGGTGCAGTCGTCTGCTGTGCCGCTGCGATCGCCGGCGACAACCTGCAAGATCTCAAAGCCGGCTACATCATCGGCGCGACGCCGTGGCGGCAACAGCTGATGCTCGGCATCGGCTCGTTCTCGTGCTCGCTGATCATGGCGCCGCTGCTGAACGTGCTGCTGCAGGCCTACGGCATCGGGCCGCCGACCGATGCTCATCCAAAATCTCTGCTCGCCCCGCAGGCGACGTTGATTGCATCGGTCGCGAAAGGATTGTTTGGTGGCGAGCTGCCGTGGGATTTGATCTGGATCGGCGCCGGCATCGGCGCTGCCATCATCGCGCTCGATGAAACATTGAAGAAACGTGGCGCCACCTTCCGCACGCCGGTGCTGGCCGCGGCGATCGGAATTTATCTGCCGCTGGACCTCACGATGCCGATCTTCGTCGGCGGCTTGCTTGCGCACTTCGTCGAACGCGCCTCACCGCATGCGAACACGCCCGACGATATCGAGCGTCTGCATCGTCGTGGTGTGTTGTTCTCGGCGGGCTTGATCACCGGCGAAGCGCTGATGGGCATCGTGCTCGCGATCCCGATCTTCGTCACCAAGAACGCCGACGTCATGGCGCTGCCCGAAGCTTGGAACTTCGGCGAGTGGGTGGGCCTCGCGATCTTCGTCGTGATCGGCTGGATCTTGTATCGAATGGCGCTGCGAGGCGCGGCGGCTACTTCTTCATCGTAATCACTTCGACGCGGCCGCTGTTGGAGATCACGCCCGACGCGAGCCACGAGGTGACACTGACGAGCAGCGACGCGCCGATCGCGGTCCAGAAACTGCTGATCGTGAAGCCGCTGAGCAGCAGCGCGACCAAGCCCAGCATCGCGGCGTTGATCACGAGCAGGAACAGGCCGAGCGACAGCAAAGTCAGCGGCAACGTGAGCACGACGGCGATAGGTCGAATGATCGCGTTGACGATGCCCAACAGCACCGCAGCGGCCAGCAGCGTGCCCGGGCCGTCGAACTGCAGTCCCGGGAAGACTTGAGTTGCCAGCCACAGGCCGAGCGCCACGATGGCAGCGCGCAGGAAGAATCCAGTCATGTCCAAGCCCTCCGGTAACTTACGGGGCGGATGTAGGGCATCATACGACCGATATGGAGCTTCTCCGCAACTTCACAATGAGGAAATGTTCATGCCTTTCGTCGCCATCGTAACGGTGCTGGCCCTGGGTCAGTTCTTCTGGCTGGCGGCGCAGGTCGCCCGAGCCCGCGGCCGTTATGGGGTCGCCGCGCCGGCAACCACGGGTAACGAGGTCTTCGAGCGCCACTTTCGGGTGCAAATGAATACCCTGGAACAGCTGGTGCTGTTTCTGCCGACCGTGTGGATTTTTGCCAACTACGTCAGCCCGCTGTGGGCCGCGGCACTTGGCGTGGTGTTCGTGATCGGTCGTGCTATTTATGCGACGTCGTATGTGCGCGACCCGAAGAGCCGCTCGCTGGGGTTCGGGCTCACCGCGTTCCCGACGTTCGCGATGATGATCGGTATCGTCGTTTGGGCGGTGCGCGCGATCCTGCTCGGCGCAGCTTGGTAGGTGATCAGCCCGTGGGGGCCCGGCGCAGGGCACGGTCCTGCTGCATGTTTTGTTCGGCGAGGATCATCAACTCCTTGGGATAGAGATGATCTTCGGGGAAGTTGGCAGTGCCGACATTGACGTTGGCACGGATCAACCGGTTCGCGACCGACACTGTGCCGGCATAAACATTGTTACGAATGCGCGTGGCGATGGCGCCGCCCATCGCCGCATCGGCTTCCGTCAGCAGCACGACGAATTCATCGCCACCGAGCCGAGCGGCCACGTCGGAGCCGCGAATCGAACGTGTGATCGCCGCCGCCACCGCGCTCAGAATCTGGCTTCCCGCGTCGTGCCCCATCGTTTCGTTGATTTGCGCGAGGTTGTCCACGTCGACGACCACGATGGTGTACGGGCGGCCGAAACGTTCGGCCTTGCGATGCTCCTGCTGCAATATTTCTTCGAAGGAGCGCAGGTTCAGCAGGCCGGTCAGCGCGTCGGTCGACGCCAGGTCGCTGATACGTTTCACCGCGCTTTGCATCTGTTCGATCAGCGCCGCGATGATCAATGCGACCGCAGCGCCGGGCGCCAGCACACTCAAGAGCCGCACCCCGAACTCAAGACCGCCGACAGAAATCTCCGGCGTCATCGCGCCCAACATGAAGCCGAGCGCGGCAATCACAGTCGAGAGCAGCAGGACCACCCACCAACGTCCAAACGCCAGCGCTGCGCCGACTAAAGGCACCAGATAAAGCGGTACGAAAAAGCTGTGCGCGGCGCCCGTGGCCACTGCAAACATGCTGATGCAAACGATCAGCGCACCGATGTCGACCGCATGCTGACGCGCTATCGGCCGCTGCAAAGCCGGGACGGTGCGAGCAAAGAGAATGCTGACGGTGAGCAGGCCGAGCGCAGCCGCCGCCAGCATCGGGCGGCTGACCGAGAAAGGCAGAAACGCGAACTGCAGCGCGCCGATTGCCAGGACCAGGAGATCCAGGCAGAGCAGCGCCCGAGCCGCGAATCCTTGCGTCTGGACCGCTGCGGGCTGCGCGGAGCGCATGGAATATTACGGCGCGCGACTCTGACGAATCGCGCCGGCGTGCGACTGCTGGAGCGTGCTGACTGCGAGCTTCAGCTCGTAGTCCACCTTCAGATCGCCATAGGACTCGGGGGCATCGCTGCCGCCTTTGGCCACCGCCTCTTTGTCGTCGACGACCACATCGGGCTTGATGCCCTTCTCGTGAATCGACGCACCCGACGGGGTGAAGTACTTGGAGGTCGTGAGCTTGATCGCGTGGCCGTCGGACAGCGGCATCACCGTCTGCACCGAGCCTTTGCCGTAGGTCTGGTGACCGACCAGCATGGCGCGATGATGATCCTGCAGCGCGCCCGCGACGATCTCCGACGCCGAGGCCGAGCCGCCGTTCACGAGCACGACCATGGGCGCGCCATTGAGCGCATCGCCCGGCTTGGCATCCATTTCGAAGCGAGCGTCGGGTGCACGGCCGTTCGCGGTCACGATGATGCCTTCGTTCAGGAACACATCGGACACGCCGACCGCAGCTTCGAGCACGCCGCCCGGGTTGTTGCGCAGGTCGAGCACCAGGCCGCTCAGCGCCGCGCCATTTTTCTTTTTGAGCTTGTCCAGCGAGCGCTCGAGATCAGGCGTCGTGGTTTCGCTGAAATGAGAGATGCGCACATAACCGACGCCGCCTTCCAGCATTTCGGAACGAACGCTGTGGACCTGCACCGGCGCGCGGGCGAGTTTGAATTCCAGCGGCTTCGGCTGTTCGGCACGGGCAACGCTGATTTTGACTTCGGTGCCGGCCTTGCCGCGCATGCGATCGATGGTGTCGTTGAGGTTGTCGACGTTCACCGGCACGCCGTCGACGGCCAGGATGGTGTCGCCAGCCAGCACCCCGGCCTTTTCCGCCGGCGTGCCTTCGATGGGCGTGACCACTTTGACGACGCCGTTCTCCAGCTGCACTTCGATGCCGACGCCGGAATATTCGCCCGTGGTGCTGATGCGAATCTCGTCGAACTCCTGCGGATCCAGGAACGCCGAGTGCGCATCCAGATCCGAAATCATGCCCTTGATGGCGGCATTGATCAGCTCCTCATCGGAGACTTCATCGACATATTCCTTACGGACGCGCTCCAGCACTTCAGCGAGCAGACGTGCGTCCTGCCACGGCACGGTAGGCTCTTTCGCGGCCGCCACCGGGTGCTGCTCGACATCGCGGTCGGCCTGGACGGCGCGGCCCAACGACAGACCAAAACCCATGACGATGCCGGCGCCAAGGATCAGCACGAAGCGAAACGGCATAAATACCCGTGACATGAAATTGAGCGGATGGGAGTTCAAGTGTGGCGGCCTTTAAACATAGTACACGTCCGGTCGGGGGCGACAATGCGGTCGACGCTGCATCGAGTCCCGGACCCGGTTCAAAGAAACAGCCCACCGGTGGCGAAACGTCATCCAACTGTGACGAGCGTCAAAGCATTCAGTTCCGCTGTCGGTTGGACACCCTCACCGTGCTCGGGCACGGTCTGATTCGAGCGGCAGCCGAGCACTCACTTGCAGTGCCCGTCAGCTGACTCCGGCGGTGCGGCTCAAGCGCTGCGTGCCCGGCTGCCGGATCACGCCGGCCGAACCTCGCAGCAGCTCCTGAAGCACCAGTTCGAACGGACGCGGCCTTCCGATTGCAAATCCCTGCGCATAATCGACGCCCAGCTGGCCGACGGCGGCGAGAATGGCCTCGTTTTCGACACATTCAGCTGTTGTTTGTAAATTCATGGCGCGAGCCAGCTGGACGATCGCAGTCACCATCGCCTGCGAGCGCTGATTGCCAACCAGATCGCGCACCAGCCCGCCGTCGATCTTCAAATATGAAACAGGCAGCGATTTGAGATAAGTCAGCGACGACAGCCCACGGCCGAAATCGTCCAAGGCGATGCCGTGCCCGAGATCCTGCAGCCGCCGAATCATTATTTCTGCTTGCACGATGTTGGCGACCGCCGCCGTCTCGGTGATTTCGAACGACAACAGCTGCGGCGGCAGCGAGTAGTCGCGCAGACGCTGCTCTAGAAATTGTGTGAATTCCTCATCGCCGATCGACTGGCCGGAAATGTTGATGGCGAAATGCGCGTCCAGGCGCGTGAGCGCGGGCGCCGCGGAGGAAATCACTTCCAGTGCGTACTGCACCACCCAGCGATCGATATCGGTGGTCAGCTGATAACGTTCAGCTGCGGACAGGAATTTATCGGGAGTTACGCTCGCGCCCGATGCATCGATCATTCGTAACAACAGCTCGAAGCGTCGCGGCGGGCCAGTGTCGTTCAGCTTCACCAGCGGTTGCGCTTCCATGCGGAAGCGATCGTTGACGATCGCGTCGCGCAGGGTGCCTAGAATCGCCACATCTTCATAACGGCGGACGATGCTGCGGTCGGCTTCGTGATACGTCTCGACGCGGCCGCGCCCGCGATCTTTCGCCGCCTTGCAGGCGATCTCCGCCGCCGCCAGTGCTTGTGACAATGGATAACGCGTGTTCGGCACGCCGGCGAGACCGATGCTCAGTGACAGCTCGATGTCGCGATCGTCATGACGAAGCCGCATCTGGCCGACGGTGTTGCAAAGGCTGTCGGCAAAGGCCGCCGCATGCTCGACATTGGTCCCGGCAAAAAACATCGCGAAGCGATCGCCCGAAATGCGCGCGGCACTGACGTTTGCAGCGAGGTTGCTGCGCAGGACTTCGGCGATGCTGGCGATGACTTCATCGCCCACGTGCATGCCGTGGTTTTCATTCACGACGTGCAAACGATCCACGTCGGCGTATGCGACACAATGTTCCGTACCCTGCGGCGATTCGGTCAGCGTCGCCAGCGCACGCTGTTCGAAAGCTGAGCGAGTCAACAGTCCCGTCGCCGGCTCATAAACACCCTGCACCGTGTGCGCCACGCGACGCGCGAGAATCTCGATGATCCGCACCTGGCGAGCAGTGAAGTCGCCGCTCGCGACCCGTTTGAACAGCAGCAGAACACCGGCGACGTGCTGCACGCCGTGTCGGATCGGACACGCGAGAATCTTGTAGGGCAGGGTGCCGAGCGGACTGTTCGGCGGCGTCTTGTTCAACACCAGCGTGCGGCGCTGGACCTGCACCCACGCGAGCAGATGTTTCTGAGTTTTTTCCAACAGCGCCGCGTCGCTGTCGCGCGTTCCGCCGTCGGCCGAATGTGACAAAGCGATCTTACGATCGGGAACTGCCAGCGCGCCGAGGGAACAATCGAGATGAGTGACGCAGGTCTCGAGCAGCTGTTCCAGGTCGTCACCGGTGTCGTCCTGTTCCGCACCGCTCGCGTCCAGGAGCAAGTCGAGGTCGCCGTCGCGCGAGCTCAGGTTCTTTTGCAGATCGCCCAAGTTGTATTGATGCGCGAGCTCGCGCGCCAATACTTGTAACACCGGACGCAATAGTCCATGCACGAATGCAAAGCTGCGTGCACCGCTGCTGCCGTCCTGACATGAAACAGCAAGCGCGCCGAGCAGCGTGGAACCTTCACGCAAAATGAAAACGTACGCGGTATCGCCATCCCAGCTGCGGGAGAAGCCCTGGCGGCTGTCCTGATCCGCCGTCGAGCTGTCATAACGAACCGAGTTCAGCGATTCCTCGACCAGGTGTAACAGGTCGGCGCCGTCCTGGCCGTTCGACAGCCACAACGGCGTGCTGAGCCGATCGTATATGGCAACGTGAGAAGCGCGAGGCATCAGCACTCGCACCAGCTGCCCGTACGGGTCCAAGCTGGTGGAAAACGTCGCCGCGTCTACAGAATCCTCGTTAGCCACGCGCCGATCATCCGGCGGCCTCGGGGCGGCTTCCTTGAAGTCGCCCGCAAATTTCCTTTAGAGAAACTCCCTGAAGCGGGATTCAGGCTTCGGCACAGTGAGGCACATCACACTGCGCCGTGCTTCCGCAACCAAACACTACTTTTTCACCAGCCAGGCGCCGGGATCCAACGGTTCGCGGCCTTTGCGGATCTCGAAATACAGGCCCGGCTTGCCCAATCCGGCAGCATCACCGACGGCCGCCAATGCATCGCCCGGCGAGACGCGATCGCCGACGCGGCGATACACCTGCTCGTTGTGTCCATACAAACTCATATATCCGCCGCCGTGATCGACGACGACCAGCAAGCCCAGGCCCGGCAGCCAGTCGGCATAAACCACCCGGCCGTAATAAGGCGAGCGCACCTGTGTGCCGCGATCTGCCCCGATGACGACGCCCTGCCATTTCAGCGGCCCGCCCGCCCGCAACTGGCCGAATCGTGCCAGCAATGCGCCTTTCACCGGCCAGGGCAATTTGCCTTTCACGCGTTGAAACGGCTGCTCGGCGAGCTCGGGAAATTCTTCGATCGCACGCCGCAGCTCTTCGACCAGCTTTTCCAACGCCTGCGCTTCACGCTGCAGCTTCGCCAGTTCGTCGTTGCGATTTTTGATGGTCGATTGCACTTGAGCCAGCGTGCGGGCGCGTTGATCGCGAGCACCGGCCAGCGTCTTCACATCGCGTGCCTGCTCGCTCTCCAGCTCGCGCAGCTTCTGCGTTTCCTGCTCGATGTTTTCAGCGATGAGTTCGAGATGCGCCAGGTGCTCGCTGATCGCGGTGATGCGTTCGGCACGCTCGCGGCCGAAATATCCGTAGTACGCCATCATGCGGCCGAGGCGGGCGGGGTCCTGCTGATTGAGCAGTAACTTCAGCTGCTCCTGGTGGCCGTTCATGTATGCGACCTTCAATTCCGCCGCCAGCGCCTCACGCTGGGCATCGATGCGCTTGCTGGTCGTGACCTGCTCGTCCTTCAAATCGGCCAGGCGGTTTTCCGAGGCGATGCGCTGGGCACGAACGTCTGACAATCGTTCCCGCGCGGTCTGGATCTTCAGCTCCGCCTCTTTGACCTGTCCGGCCAGGGCGTCCCGGCGTTCGGCATCGGAGTGGATGGCGCGACGAATGGACTCGATGCGGTCGCGAACCTGCTTGAGCTCGGCCTCCTTGGCGTCGGGATTGGCCGCCGCCTGGGAGGCTTGAAATGCGGCCTGGGGCAACCACACAGCGAGGATGGCCGCGAGGGCGGCAGTAGCGAGGCGCGGCATTGACATTAGTGGAAATATTGCCTGTCAGCCGAGATGCCGTGCACGGCTGTTATACTTCGCGCCCTTTTGCCGGCCCGGCTCCAGGCTCGACCTGCTGCAATGAATCGTTTCATCGAATACACCACTCACCATCCCTACCTGGTCGCCGCGGCGGCGATTCTCGCTGTTCTTGCCGCTGTGATCGAGATGCGTCAGCGCGCTCGTGGCGGCACCAGTGTCGGCACCGCCGACGCAGTTCGCCTCGCCAACACCGGCGCACTGCTGCTGGATGTGCGGGACGCGAAGGACTACGAAGCGGGCCACATTATCGAGGCGCGCAACATCCCCGCGGCGGAAGTTGCCAGCCGCGCGGAATCCTTGAAGAAATTCAAAGAAAAGCCGGTGATCGTGTATTGCGACGGAGGTTTCACCTCGGCGGGAGCGGCGCGTGCGTTGCGCGCTTCGGGCTTCACCAAAGTGGTCACCTTGAGCGGCGGACTGAACAGCTGGCGACAGGAAAACCTGCCGCTGGTGAAGGGCGCCGCGAAGAAGGACGGTAAGCAAGCATGAGCACACCCAACGGAAGTGTTGGCGAAATCGTGATGTATTCAACCGCGTGGTGCGGTTACTGCCAGCGCGCACGCAACCTGCTCGAGCGCAAAGGCGCGGCCTTTCGCGAGATCAAGGTCGATGAAGTGCCCGGCGAGCGGGAAATCATGCTGCAAAAAAGCGGCGGTCGCCGGACCGTGCCGCAGATCTTCATTGGCGAGCGCCATGTCGGCGGTTACGACGACCTAGCGGCGCTCGATCGCGCGGGGGAATTGGATAAACTCCTGGCCCAGCTGCCCAGGTAACCGTCCCACACGGCGGCCTACTATTATTATTCGACGAACGCGACAGAGGATCCGACATCATGGTTGACGAAATTCCCGCCAGCAACGGCCAGAGCGCTGATCCGAACGCGCCGCAGTTCGCGCCGCAGGCGGTCTATCTCAAGGACGTGTCTTTCGAAGCGCCGGCCGGCCCGCGCGTGAACCCCACGACCAACCCAACCATCAATCTGAACCTCAACACCGCGGTGAACGACATCGGCGGCGACATGAAGGAAGTCGTGCTGACGGTGCGCGTCGAAGCGCAGGCGGGCGACAAGACTTTGTGGCTGGTCGAGCTGCAGCAGGCCGGTGCGTTCGGCATTCGCAACGTGCCGAACCAGGACATGCAGCGGCTGCTCGGCATCTTCTGCCCGAACTACCTCCTGCCCTATGCGCGTCAGGTCATTTCCGATCTGCTGATGAAGGGCGGCTTCCCGCCGTTCCTGCTGCCGCCAGTGAATTTCGATGCGCTGTTTGCGCAGGCTGCGGCTCGCGCTCAGCAGCAAGCGTCTCCCGAAGGGGCGCCGGGCTCCGCGGTCAACTGATCGCGCCATGTCTGTCGCGCCCGAGGCAACTGCCGCGGCGTCCGACGGCTCAACGTGCGTGGTGCTGGGCGCCGGTTCCTGGGGAACGGCGCTCGCAATTCAACTAGCTCGCGTCGGACTGCCCACGTTTCTGTGGGGTCGCGACGCGAAGCATCTCGTCGAACTCGCGCGCGATCGCCGTAACGTCCG
>CAMLEO010000262.1 GCA_946478975.1 uncultured Steroidobacter sp. | reverse complement strand
AGAGATACAAGGTGTGCGGCATGGATTTGCCCAAGGTGAACATCAGCGCACGTCAGCGCACACGCCTTGCGGATCGGTCGGAGTTCCTGCCGGGCCAGACTGGTTGGCGGCGCTTCAGTGATCGTGCCGATGGTGCACGTCTGGGACGTGATGATGCGTGTGGGTCAGCGGCGTGTGACGATGCCAGTGCGTATGTCGGCCGCCGGCGGCAACGATGTCGCCGTTGGCATGCTGGTGTTGATGATGCTCGTCGTGTTCGTGCGCGTGGGCATGATCGAGCGCCTCGTGCGTATGTTCGTGCTCGTGCCGCTCGGTCACGTGCAGCCACACGCCAAGCGCCATCACCAGCCCTGCGATCACCAACGGGAGTGTGACCGGCTCAGCGAACGCCACGACGGCGAGCACGGCACCGAAGAATGGCGCAACGGAAAAGTATGCTCCGGTCCGCGCCGTGCCCAGCTCGCGCAACGCGATTACAAACAACGCCAGGCTCACGCCATAACTCAACCAGCCGACGCACAACCCGAGAGCGACGTGCGGCCAGGACGGCAGGGTCGCTCCCGACAGCATGGCGATCGCGATGTTGATCACGCCGGCCGTCGTTCCTTTGATGGCCGCGATCCACGCGGCGTCGGAAAGAGAGATCCTGCGAGTCAGGTTGTTGTCGATGCCCCACGCGAGACAGGCGGCGAGGATTGGAATGGCCGCGTGCAGACTGATCGCACTGTGGTCACTCGGCCAGCTCAAGATCACGGCGCCCGCGACGATCGCCGCGAATCCCAAGGCGATGCGAGCGTCGAAATTCTCACGGAACGCAAACCAGGCGAGCAGGGCAGTGAACACGCCTTCCGCGTTGAGCAGCAACGAGGCGCTGGAAGCCGTCGTGGCGGCGAGTCCATACATCAGCAACACAGGTGCAATGACGCCGCCCGAAAGCACAGCACCCGCGAGCCAGGGAAGATCCCCTTTGAGCACTTTCCCGACGGAGTGGGAGCGGAGGAGGCGAAGCAAAGTCATGCCCAGCCCGCAGCCCAAATAAAGGATGCCGCCGAGCAGCCACGGGCTGGTGTCGTGCAGGAGCCACTTCGCAAACGGCATGCCTGCGCCGAACAACACGGCAGCGGCGAGCGCAATGATCGGACCGCGAGCGGTCCCGAAACGGGAGTTCATGACCTATGGTCTGCGGACTGGCGCGTTCGTGCAAGCGCCTGCCGCCGTCTACGGCTGCGATACCTGCAGCGAATCGTAATCCGCGGCGGTCTTGTACGTCACCAAACCGTAGCGTCCCTTCGCGAACGAGGTGTCGGTGGCTTCGAGATAAAGTTCGCCGTTGACGTACGCGCGCAGCGAATTGCCGATCGCATCGAGCCGCAGGTTGTACCAGGTGTTCGGTGTGACGTTCAGAGATGCCGTGCCGAGCACGACGATGTTGTTGTTGACCAGCTTGCGCAGCGACAACGTGCCGTTGTTGCGCAGGCTGATGTAGTAATAGTTTCGGTCGTCGACGTAGCGGGCCATGGCACCGAACCAAACATTGCTGCCCGCAAAGGTGACCGCACGCGCCCTCGTCTGTACGACCTGGTCGCCGGTGCTCACGCCGATCACAGCACGCGCACCGCTGGCAGTGGAGCTTTGACGGAACGTATCCAGCACGATCTCATCGTCCACCGATTCGATGTAGCGCGCCCACGCGCCGTCCACCTTGGTCCACCAGTAATCGTCGAGCTCGAAGCCGTCGTCGTACATCGACAGGAATGCGTTCGGGGTGATGACGATGTTGTCGTAGTCGGCACGCGTCCTGTACATCTGCAAGCCGGCCTGGCCGTGCTTGAGCGCAGAGTCGCGTGCCTCAATGGCGAGCTCGCCATTGACGTACGCACGAATCCACGTGCCGACCGCTTCCACCCGCAATCGATAGTTTTGATTGAGCCGCACCGGCAGCGGCGCAGTCGCCAATGTGACGAACGCACCGTTGAGCATGCGCTTCAGATGAATCGTGTTCGAGCTGCGCACCGTCACGTAGTAGTAATTGGCGTCATCGGTGCGGCGGACTGCGAGTCCGAACCATCGATCTGCGCCGTCGAACGACCTGGGACGCACATCGGCCTGGATGGACTGATCTTTCCAATCCATGTTGGTTGGATACGATCCGGCACCCGCCGCGGTGCTGGACTGGCGATATACGCGCGAGGTGCCGGCGGACACGACAGAGAAACTGCTGCCTGCAATCGGCGTCCAGCTGCCGCCGTTACCGATCTGGAAAGTCTCCTGCACCAGCGCCGGCTGGCTCAGGTCCGAAGGCAGCTCGAATACATACACGGTGCCTGGATTGTAAGAGGTGGCCGCAATCCGCTGGCCGCTGATGGCCACGTGCGTGCCGAGCATCATGCCGAAATGCGCATCGCTGGGGAGCAATCTCGCGGTCTGCGTGGTCGTGCCATCGGTGTTCCGGCGGAACACATCGAGCGCACCGGCGACCACCGCCCGAGCATCATTGCTCAGCTGCGCGCTCACGACGAGGTTGCTGCTGATCTCCGGCACAGGAACGTTGGAGCGGGCCCGGTCCCGATATGCATCGGCCGCAATGGCTGACATCACATAGTCCCACTGTCCACCGGAGTTGCGGCGAAAGACCGAAAGGCCTCGGTCGATGGCCGACGTGGTGAGCAGCATGCTGCCGTCGATCGCGGCGTATGCGCCGAAATAAACATCCTGCTCGCCGTGCGGACTGAAAACAGTCGTCATGGTCGGCGAGTTGGACAGGCCCGAGTACAGGCGCAACGAGGGCTCGAACACTTGCCCCAACGATCCGCCCAGCGAGCGGCCCACGACCACGGTCGAGCCCGAAACATCGACGCTGCCGCTCACGCATTCGCTCGATGGCACCATGGAGATGCCGCCGACGCGAGTCCAGGCCGCAGCCGAGTTCTTGCGGAACGCCTCCCAGGAGCAGCCCGTTTGCCCGGTCACGATCGTGCCCGCGTCGATGCGCACGGCGCCGGAAGAGGTTCGCAGCTGCAACTGTGCGGTCCGCGCCCAGCCGCCCGCTGCAGTGGGCTCGAAAACATGGAGTGTGCTGCCCTCCAGAATTGCGCCGACGCTGCCTTCCATCGCAGCGAAGTAGGTCACCGCGAATTCATAAGCGCTGCGCGTCTGCATCAGCGTGGAAACATACTGCCACTGGCCCGACGCCGTGCGCCGGAACACATAGGCGAACATCTCGGCCAGGTCGACGCCGTTCTCGTTGAAATTTCTACGCGTGGTGACCAGCATCGAGTCGCCGCTCAAGCCCAAGCCGCTGATCAGTTGATCCGTCGGCCCCGGCATCGACACCCTGGCTCGTTCTTCGACGATTCTCGGTCCGGCCTGGAGCGGCGACGCGATCCAGAGCAGCGCGATCAGCGCAGCCGTGACGGTACGCATGCTTATTCCCCCCTGAAGTGACAGTCCAACTCGCGATCGGGAAAACGTGTTCCGGCGCCGGCGAATTTCCGCAAAGCCGTGGCTCCGTTGCGATTAAGATGCGCATCCGATCCTGCCCTGGAGGCAATGACATGCGCTTTGCGCGTTGCTCGATTCCCGGTGTCCTCGCGGTCCTGGTATGCAATCTATTCGGTGGAGCTTCGATGGCTGAAGACCTGCCCGGTCCAGAACGACTGTCCGCACTCTCGGCGCGCTTTGCGCCGGTCGATATAAAAGTCGATGTTTCGGCGCTGCCGGCACAGGAACGCGCAGCGCTGGCGAAACTGGTCGAAGCGTCTCGATATATCGATGCATTGTTCCTGCGCCAGCGCTTCGCCGGCAACGAGGCATTGCTGTTGCAACTGCTGTCGGACCGGAGTGCTCAGGGCCGCGCCCGCCTGGATTATTTCTTGCTCAACAAGGGGCCGTGGTCGGAGCTGGACGAGGATCGGCCGTTTCTGCCGGGCGTCGGCGCCAGGCCGCAGAGCGCGAATTTCTATCCCGCCGACGCGACGCGCGAGCAGATCGACGCCTGGATGCAGGGGCTGAAGCCTGCGCAGAAGTCTGAGGCCACGGGATTCTTCACCACCATCCGCAAAGGCCCGGACGGCAAATTCATCTCTGTGCCGTACTCGCTGGAATATCAAGGCGAGCTGATGCAGATGGCGCGCATCCTGCGTGAGGCTGCGGCACTCACCCGGCAGCCGACGTTGAAATCGTTCCTGGAGAAGCGGGCGGATGCATTTGTATCCAACGACTACTACGCGAGCGACGTGGCCTGGATGGAGCTCGACGCATCCATCGAACCGACCATCGGGCCTTACGAGGTCTACGAGGACGACTGGTTCAATTTCAAAGCCGCGTTCGAAGCGTTCATCACACTCACCGATGCTGCCGAAACGGACAAGCTCAAGCGCTTCAGCTCGCAGCTGCAGGAGCTCGAAGATCATCTGCCCATCGATGCCAGGTTCCGCAAACCCAAGCTCGGCGGCTATTCGCCGATCCGGGTGGTGAATATCGTATTCTCGGCCGGCGATGCCAATCACGCTGTGCAGACTGCCGCCTACAACCTGCCGAACGACGAGCGCGTGGTCGCGGAGAAGGGTTCAAAACGAGTATTGCTGAAGAACTTTCAGCAAGCCAAGTTCGATTCGGTGCTGACGCCGATTGCCGCTGTCGCTCTCGCCCCGCAGGATCGCGCACTGGTTTCGTTCGAAGCGTTCTTTACTCACATTCTCATGCATGAGCTGATGCACGGCCTCGGCCCGCAGACCATTCAAGTGAACGGGCGCGAGAGCACGGTGCGGCAGGAGCTCAAGGAGATGAATGGGCCTTTGGAAGAGGCGAAGGCCGATGTTTCCGGGCTGTGGGCCTTGCAGTACCTGATGGACAAAGGTTTCCTGGACAAGAAACAGGAACGCAGCATGTATGTCACGTTCCTGGCGTCGACCTTCAGAACACTGCGCTTCGGATTGACGGACGCGCATGCGAAAGGGATGGCGCTGCAAGTCAACAACCTGCTCGACGGCGGAGCGGTTCGCATCGATGCCGAGGGGCGCTTCTCGCTCGACGTGCCGAAGGCGAAGAAAGCGGTCACGGCGCTGACGCACCAGATCATGACTTTGCAGGCGCACGGCGACTACGACGGCGTCAAACATCTGATGGAGCGCATGTCGGTGATTCGCCCCGAGATCCAGCGAGTGCTGGATCGGCTCGGGCAGGTGCCGGTCGATATCGCGCCCCGGTTTGTTACGGCGGATACGCTGGCGACGCAGGGAGAATGAGCGTGAATGCCGCTCCCGTCGGCACGCTGGCGGATGCATCCAGCCGGCCGCCGTGCGCGTGGGCGATTTGACGGGCCAGGCTCAGGCCGATGCCTGAGCCGCCCGCTTTGGTCGTGAAGAACGGCACGAAAATGCGTTCGAGCACATCGGCGGGAACGCCGGGCCCGTTGTCGAGCACGATAATGGCAACGTCGTCGTTCTGGATGCGGCAGTGGACTTCGATCTGTGCATCGGCAGCGTTTGCTAACGCATCGACCGAGTTGTGCAGCAGGTTCAGCAATGCTTGTTCGAGCATCGCGGCGTCGGCGCGTATCTCCAGTGACGGCGGGTCGACGCGCGTTGCCAATGTGATTTTCTTTTCGGCCAGCACTGCGCTCATGAGTTGTTCGACTCTCTGCACCAGGCTGGCGACGCGCACTGCGCGAAGCAGCGGCTTGGGACGTTCCGCCATTTTTCGATAGCGCTCGACGAAGCTCATCAGTCCGGCGCTGCGTCGTGCGATTGCATCGATGGCGCCGGCAACGTCGGCGACGCGTCGCTCGTTCGCCGCGTCGCTGCCTGCGCGCATGTTCGCGACCAGCGGGCGAACGCTTTCGGCAAGCGACGCAATCGGCGTCAGCGAGTTCATCATCTCGTGCGCCAGAATGCGCACCAGGTCGTGCCACGCTTGCAACTCTGCTTCGTCGAGCTCGCTGCCGATGTTCTGCAGCGACAGCACGCGTCGTTCGACGCCGCCGGCAGTGAACTGCGCTGCCGTCGCGAGCATGCGCTGGCCATTCACGAGCCGAATGATCGCGCGTCGTCCTGGCGCGATGTCTCGCAACTCATCTGCGGCGGCACCGAGCACTGGAAGTTGATCGAGCGTCGCGATTGCCACGCCGGCGAGCTGCCGCGAGGCGCGATTGGCCAACGTGACGGAACCGTTGGGCTCGACGATCAACATCGCCGCGGTGGAAGTATCGAGCAGTGCCTGCAGAGCTTCGATCTGCCGCTGCTGCGAAGCCCGCGACGCGCCGAGTGTGACAACGGCGCGATCGATTGCATTGGCGAGGTTACGGAAACCTCGTGTTCCAGCGGAATCGCGCGCCGGGCGTTCCAGATCACCCACCGTCAGCCCTGCAACCAGCTGCGCGAGCATGCGATCGCCTCTGGCGACATGACGTCGCAGCTCGAACACCAGCACTACTGCAATCCCCGCGACCAGCAGGGCAGTGGCATAGAGCTGTTGCGTCGTTAGCAGCTGCAGGATCGCGAACGCACCGGCGCCAATCAGCGCCGCGCGCACGGCGATGCCAACGCTATAAGTTCCTGCCGACATCGCTTTTTCTCCTTCGCCTCACAGGCCGTGCTTGGCCATGCGGCGATAAAGCGCCGGACGCGTCAGTCCGAGCGCCGTCGCCGCTTGTGAGATGTTGCCTCGATAGTGAGCGAGCGCGCGCTCGATGGCGCTGCGTTCGATCGAGTCGAGCGTGAACTCGTTGCTTGCCGGCGCGGCCGGAACGGCGGTGCGCAGGAATGGAAAATCCTCGGGGCCGAGCTTTTCGCCAGCGGCAAGAATTGTCGCTCGCTCGACCGCGTGACGCAGCTCGCGCACGTTACCTGGCCAGCTGTAATCCTCCAGCGCGGCGAGCGCTTGTGGCGACGGTCGCCGACGCGGCACGTTGTATTTGCGCGAGTAGGCGGCGAGGTAATGTTCGAGCAGCGCCGGTATATCTTCTCGCCGCTCACGCAACGGCGGCAGCACGATCTCCACTGTTTTGATCCGGAATAGCAGGTCCTGACGAAACACTTCTTCTCGCGAGAGATCGGCCGGCGTGCGATTGGTCGCCGTCACCAGGCGCACATCGATCGGCACGGGCCGCGTCGCGCCCACCGGCAATACCTCGCGGCGTTCTAACACCGTGAGCAGCTTGCGCTGGAGATGTAAGGTCAAGTTGCCGATCTCGTCGAAGAACAATGTGCCGCCGTGCGCTGCCTGGATGCGGCCGACGCGATCTGTATCCGCGCCGGTGAAGGCGCCGCGCCGATGGCCGAACAGCTCGCTCTCGAACAACGAATCGGGCAGGGCGCCGAGGTCGACGCTCACGAACGGCTGTTGTGCGCGCGGCGAGAGTTGATGAATCTGTCGCGCTGTGAGCTCCTTGCCCGTGCCGCTTTCGCCGAGGATCAGCACGTTTGCATCTGTGGGCGCTGCTCGACGCACGAGATCGAACACGCGGCGAAGTGCAGGCGCGCTGCCGATGATTCCACCGGCCGATGCCGAGCTCACATTCGCGAGCGCGGCGTTGCGTGACTTGAGATCACCGGCTTCGCCGCGAGCTCGTGAAAGTGATACGGCAGCGGAGATGGTCGCGACCAGCTTTTCGTTATGCCAGGGCTTCAGCACGAAATCGACGGCGCCGCTCTTCAACGATTCGACCGCGAGCGAGACGCCGCCGAATGCGGTCATCAACACTACCGAGACGTGCGGATCGAGCTCGCGAATGGTTGCGAGCCAGTCGAGACCTTCGCGTCCGCTGTGCGCGCCCACGGCAAAGTTCATATCCAAGAGGATCGCATCGGCGGGTGCCGCTGCCAGTGCAGCTTCCAGTTGCAGCGGACTCGACAATGTTTCGACGTTCGCAACCGCGCCCGAGAGCGCCATGCGCGCGGCGGTGAGGACGTCCGGATCGTCGTCGACGACGAGCACGCGGCTCGATGAGAGGCTCGATGAGGCTGGGTCAGTCATGTCCGTAACCGTACAGTGAGCGTCCGGTTTCGTACAGTCGCGCTGGCGACGTCTGAGCTAAGTTCATGAAATGACAGCGGAAGGTGCCGTGGCATCTGGGTTGCAATATCGACCGCATGTCAATGGATCGACCCCTGCCCAAGCCTCGGTTCAGTCGCAGTCGTCTCATCGCCGCCGCAATCGCTGTGGCGTTGGCGGGGTTCATTCTGATTGCGCAGCCTTTCAGCGCTGGTCGCACGATGCGCATGCGTGCCGTCGCTGCATCGATCGCTACAGTCGAGCGCGGTGTGTTTCGGGACTTTGTTCCCTTGCGCGGCCGTATCGTTCCACGGGACATCGTGTATCTGGACGCACAGGAAGGCGGGCGAGTGGAGCGCGTGCTGGTCGAAGCCGGCGATACAGTGACTGCGGGCCAGCCGCTCCTGGAGTTCGGCAACACCGAGCTGCAGCTCGAAGTGATCGACCGCGAGACGCGGCTGATCGAGCAGATCAACAACCTGCGCAGTACGCAGACGGCGCTGGAGCAGAATCGCGTCGCCAATGAAAAGAGTGTCGCCGACATCGATTACAACATCGTGCGGCTCACGCGCCTCACTCGGCGGCGCACGACGCTTGCCGAGCATGGTGCGACTTCGGCCGAGGAGAAAGAAACAGTCAGCGACGAGCTCGCCTACTACCGGCAGCTGCGCCCGCTGTTGGCGAACACGGCTCAGCAGCAGGAGAGCGAACGCCTGCAACGCTTGCCGGAGATCCACGACGGGCTCGAAAAGCTGCAGCAGGACCTGGCCATCACACGCGGCAAGCTCGACAACCTCATCGTGCGCGCACCGGTTGCCGGGCAACTCACGGAGATGGATTTGAAAGTGGGGCAGAACTGCGAGCGAGGGCGGCGGCTCGCAGAGATCACGCCTGATGCAGGTTTTAAACTGGCGGCGGATGTCGATGAGTTTTATCTCGGCCGGCTGCACACCGGCCAGGACGCTGTCGTGCGCATCAATGACAAAGACTGGACGCTGCGGGTCACGCGCGTGTATCCGCAGGTCAAGAACGGTACGTTCCTGGTCGACCTCGCATTCGTCGACGAACAACCCGCGGGCGTGCTGCCGGGGCAGGCCGTGCAAGGCAAGCTTGCGCTCGGCGGCGATTCGCAGGCCCTGGTGCTCGCGGCCGGACCATTCCTCGAACGCAGCGGCGGCGATTGGGTGTTTGTGCTCACAGATAACGACACCGCAGAGCGCCGGCGCGTACGCATTGGAAGGCGTAATGCCGAGCAGGTGGAGATCCTGGACGGTCTCGAGCCTGGGGATCGAGTGATTGTTTCCAATTACGCCGGCCTGGAACGCATCGACCGCATCGAATTGAAGCAGTGAGGATCGCAATGCTGAAGATCGAGAACGTTAGCAAAAGCTATCGCACCAGCGACGTCGAGACGCGCGCACTCGACGGTGTTTCGCTGGAGATCGGCGCGGGCGAGTTCCTCGCCGTGATGGGGCCTTCGGGCTGCGGCAAATCGACGCTGCTCAATGTGCTCGGCCTGCTCGACAGCCCGAGCGAAGGTGACTATTGGTTTTGCGGCGAGAACGTCGCGCGCTACTCGGAGCGGCAGCTCACCGCCTTGCGCCGCGCGTCGCTCGGTTTCATCTTCCAAAGTTTCAATCTGATCGACGATCTCACGGTCGCTGAGAACGTCGAGGTTGCGCTGATCTATCGGCGCGTCGCTGCGAGCGAGCGTAAACGGCGCATTGCCGAGGTGCTCGAACGCGTCGGTATTCCTCATCGCTCGAAACATCTGCCGCAACAGCTGTCGGGCGGGCAGCAGCAGCGTGTCGCGATTGCGCGCGCCCTGGTCGCGAACCCGAAGTTGATTCTTGCCGACGAGCCCACCGGCAATCTCGACACCGCGAACGGCGACACGGTGATGGGCTTGCTCACCAGCGTTGCCGATGCGGGCACGACAGTTGTGATGGTGACTCATTCGCTCGCGCACGCCGCGTACGCAAGGCGCACACTCAAGCTGCTCGATGGCCGCATCGTCAGCGAAACATTGCTGGCGGCGTAACCATGCTTCGTCATTACATCCTCGCAGCATTGCGCAACCTGGCGCGCAACAAGCTGTACTCGATCATCAACATTCTCGGGCTCGCCGTGGGCTTTGCTGCCGCCACGCTCATCGCGCTGTTCGTGCGCGACGAGCTGACGTTCGACCGGGCGTGGCCGGATCACGATCGCATTTATGTGATTGCCGCGAGCCTGGAGCTGCCGGGCCGCGAGCCGATGGAGTCGCTAGGGGCGAGCCCCGATGTTGCCGTGAGGCTTCGAGCGCTCCTGCCGTCGGAGATCGTGAATGGTGCCCGCGAGTTTCACGTCACGGCGAGCG
>CAMLEO010000261.1 GCA_946478975.1 uncultured Steroidobacter sp. | reverse complement strand
TCCATCAATTCGGCTGGCGCTCGGTGTTCTACGTGATGGGCGGATTGGGAGTCCTCGCGGCCGTCTCATTCGTGCGCGTCATTCACGACCCGATTCGTCATCCGAGCATCAACGCCGCCGAGCTCAAATACATCGAAAGCGGCGGCGGCCTGGTCGCACTCGACCAGGCGAATCGCCGC
Source organism: uncultured Steroidobacter sp. (assembly GCA_946478975.1). The sequence goes on along the minus strand of CAMLEO010000261.1, from coordinate 10,207 downwards.
ACCGAAAGCCAGTTCACCTGGTCCAACATCAAACAACTGCTGACCAACCGCATGCTGATCGGCGTGTATCTGGGCCAGTACTGCATCAACGTGCTGACATATTTTTTCGTGACCTGGTTTCCGATCTACCTGGTCCAGCAACGCGGCATGAGCATCCTGCAAGCCGGCTTCGCCGCCGCGGCGCCTGCCTTGTGCGGTTTCATCGGCGGCGTGCTCGGCGGCTATTGGTCGGATCGGCTGTTGAAACGCACCGGCTCGCTCGACATCGCGCGCAAGACGCCGCTGTACATCGGCATGCTGCTGGCGACGCTGATCATCGCGTGCGTGTATATCGAGCAGCAGTGGCTGGTCGTCACCGTGATGGCGATTGCGTTCTTCGGCAAAGGCATCGCCTCGCTCGGCTGGCCGGTGATCTCGGATGTTTCTCCCAAGCAGCTGGTCGGGCTCACCGGCGGCGTGTTCAATATGTTCGGCAACTGCGCCGGCATCGTCACACCGCTGGTCATCGGCTACCTCAAACAATCCAGCGGCTCCTTCAACAGCGCGCTGGTGTTCGTCGGCGCGCATTGTCTGCTGACGATCTTTGCGTACGTCGTGATCGTCGGACCGATCAAACGCCTGGAATTGCTGCCGGCTGCGCAGATTGGAGCACCCGCGAATGAGCCCGCTCGGCCGTCGTGAGTTCCTCGTCGGCGCGGCGGCGCTGTGCGCCTCGCCGGCGTTTGCGAGCAGTGCCGCCCCATTCGCCGTCACGACGCCGATGCGGGCGCCGGAATGGGCGTTGTTACAACGCGAGCTGCTGCGCGTGCAGACGGAAGCCTGCGAAGCTTTCTTTGCTCGTTACTTCGACGATCGAGGTTTCCTGCGCGCGTTCGAACGTTGGGGCGCGAACGACGGCCCGGACGACGCCATCGAGCATGTGAACGATTGGGCGCTCCTGCATGCGCTCGGCGGCTCGGATCGCATCCTCGAACTGTATCGGACCGCCTGGGAAGGAAATCTGCGCCAGTACTCGCGACTGCGCACCAAACAAGTGCCGCTTGGTCGCAAAGGAATGTATCTGCGCGAGTTCCCGCCGCAGATGGACTGGCAGCACATCAGCGAAGGCTTGACGACGTTCAACCTGATGGGCCTGTCCACGCCGCAGGATCCCAAGCTCATCGAGCGTGCGCGCCGCTTTGCCGGCTTCTACACGGGCGAAGATCCGACGGCGCCGAACTACGATCCAAAGCGTCGCGTGATTCGCAGCCTGTTCACCGGCAGCGCCGGGCCGCTGCTGCGGCCGGCAACTCCGCTCGACTGGGCCGGCGATCCGTTCGATGTTTCCAAATTCAAGATGGAGCACGGCGAGCGCACCTACCAGGAAACGCTCGATCACTATCGCGATTACAGCGACATCGTCGGCGACAATCCGCTGAATCTGCATTCCACCACGCTGGCGTTGAATGCATACATGCTGACCGGCGACGCCAGGTATCGCGCCTGGGCGCTGTCGTATCTGGATGCCTGGGTGGAACGGGCGGCTGCAAACAACGGCATTCTGCCGAGCATGGTCGGGCTCGACGGCCGCATCGGCGGGCCGAGCGGCAAGTGGTACGGCGGCGTGTATGGCTGGGGCTTCAGCCCGATCGTTCCTCAAACCGGCGTGCGCGAGGATCGCAATCGTGTGCCTCGCTCAATCGTTGCGTTCATGAACGCGAGCCTGCTCACCGGTGACGATCGTTACATGCAGGTGTGGCGGCGGCAGAACGAAATCATCAATCAGCAGGCGCGCACCATCGACGGCAAGTTACATACGCCGCGGATGTTTGGCGATCGAGGCTGGTACAGCTTCGCACCCGGCCCGTATCGCGCCAACGCGTTTGAGATCTGGTATGTATCGATGCGGGCAAGCGATCGCGAGCTGGCTGGCGATCATCCCTGGATCGCGTTCCTCGAAGGGCGCAACGCGAACTATCCCGTCGAAGCGTTACAGGCCGGACTCAATCGTGTGCGCGAGCGGATCGCGGCCATGCGAGCAGATACCACTACGCCGGAAACGCGGCTCGCCGACAACGCCATCGAAATCAATCCAGCGAGCGTGACGGCGCTGATTCAACTCACCCAAGGCGGTTTGCACATTGCGCGCCCGGCCTGGTCGTCAACCTCACCGAATCAGGGCGGTGCGCCCTTGCACGCTCGCTTGAGATATTTCGATCCGGAGCGTCGGCGCGCGGGATTGCCGGAGAACGTGGCGGCGCTCGTCGATGAACTCGGGCCGGAGCACGCGTCGGTGACGCTCATCAACTTGAATCCTGTGAGTGCGCGCACGGTGACGATCCAAGGCGGCGCTTACGCCGAGCATCGCATCGAGTCTGTGAGCCTGGATGACCGTCGCGTTGACGTCGGCGGCTCTGCATTCAACGTGCAGTTGCAGCCCGGCTGCGGCGCGCGCCTGCGCTTGTCGATGCGTCGTTATGCGAATCAGCCGACGCTCGCCTTTCCGTGGATGCGATGATTGTTTCAGGGATTGGCGAACTCGCTGCATAGCTTGAGCATGGCTTGCAGCGCCGGGTTGCCGTTGTCACGTCGCCAGCACATCTGCAATTCGACTGGCCGCGCCGGCACCGTGATGAACTCGCGAAATTGAATGTCATCCATGTGCAGCTCGATGGCCGACGCCGGCACGATCGCCGCCGCCAGGCCAGCGCGCACCAGGCCGAGCATGGAATGAATTTGCGTCACGTGCTGCACGTACTCCGGCAGCACGCCGGCCGCTTCAAACAAACGCGTCAGCATGTTGTTGAAATAACCGGCGCCGATGCGCGAGTACATGATCAGCGGCCGGCCATCGAAATCCATCGGCGTCAAAGACGTTCGCTCGGCGCGCGGGTCGCCGGCTGGCAGCGCAGCCAGCAACGTTTCATGCAGGATGGGTCTGGATTCGAAACTCGCCTGCTCCACCGGCGGCCGCACGAAGGCGATGTCGATCTGGCCGGTCATCAAGGCTTCGAACTGGTCGGAGGTGACCATTTCGAACAGTTCCAGCTCGAACTGGGGCAACGACGCGCGCGCCTTGGCCACGATCTTGGGCAAGAAGCTGTAGCCGGACACCGCGGTGAACCCGATCGCCACCCGGCCGGTATCGCCCTTGGCCACGCGTCGCGCGGCAAGTGCCGAGGTTTCCGCCAGCTTGATGATGCGCCGGGCCTCGGGAAGGAAGGTGCTGCCTGCCGGCGTGAGCTTGACCTGCCGGCTGCTGCGTTCGAGGAGTTGGACACCCAACCCTCGTTCGAGCAATTGGATCTGCCGGCTGAGCGGCGGCTGAGTCATGTTCAAGCGCGCGGCAGCCCGCCCGAAGTGCAACTCCTCGGCGGTCACGACAAAACAGCGCAACTGGCTTAGTTCGAACATGCGCGCACACGTATAACAGCGACTCGGGCATCCTGCCACTCGCGCTGTGGCGCCCGAGGGAAAAGGCGTTAGACCGGCTTGGTGCGGGCGATCAGCGCGCGCAATTCTTCGAATTCCTGCTCGTTCAAGTCGGTCAGCGGCGGGCGTACGGGGCCGGCGGGACGGCCGATGGCGCGCACGCCGGCTTTGACGATGGATACCGCGTAGCCTCGGCCGCGGTTACGAAGCGCGATGTACGGCATTACGAAGTCCCGCAACGCGGCCATCACCTTCGCGTTGTCCTCGGCGCGCACCGCGCGATAGAACGACAGCGCCCACGCCGGCATGAAATTGAAAATCGCCGACGAATAGGTCGTCACGCCCATCTTCAAGTACGGCGCCGCGAACGTTTCCGCGGTCGGCAGGCCGCCGATGTACGTCAGCCGATCGCCCATGCGCGTGTAAATGCGGGTCATGAGCTCGATGTCGCCGACACCATCTTTGAAGCCCACCAGGTTCGGATGCCGCTCGCACAGTCGCGCCAGCGTCGTGTCGTCGACGATGGCGTTGTCGCGGTTGTAAACAATCACGCCGATCGACACAGCACTGCACACCGCGCCGATGTGCGCAGCCAAACCTTCTTGCGAGCTGTTCACCAGGTACGGCGGCAGCAGCAGCAATCCATCCGCGCCTTTGGCTTCACATTCCTTGGCGAGCTCGACCGCCATGGCTGTCCCATATCCGCAGCCTGCGATCACCGGCAATTTGCCATTGGCTTCCGCGACCGCAGCCGCAACGACCGTGGCGACTTCCTTCGGCGTGAGCGAGAAGAACTCACCGGTGCCGCCCGCGGCGAACAATCCAGCCAGCTCGTGCTCCATCAGCCACGCGCAGTGCGCGCGATAGTTCGCAGCATCGAAGCGCTGGCTCGCATCGAAGTGCGTGACGGGGAAGGACAACAATCCCCGGCCGATGGTAGCCGCCATTTCCACGGGAGTGAAACGCATGTTCTTACTTGAGTGAGGAGCGCAATGCTCCATGGTGGCGCTAGCGTAGACCGGCCGCGCGGCACCGGTCCAAGCCAAAGGCGCTATCGATCAATGCAGGATTTAACTGCCCACCGCCTGCCCTTCCAGCAGCGCACGTTGCCGCCCGAGCGCCGCCGCGACGTGGTCCATCAATAATCGAACGCGGGCCGTGCGCGCAAGATCCGGATGCGTGAGTACCCAAAGCGCAGTCGTCATCTCCGCAATCGGCGGACGCACGCGGACCAGCCGCGCGTCTGAATCGCCTATGTAACAAGGCAATGCTGCGAGCCCGGCGCCGGCTACGCACAACTCGCGCATCGATACGAGCGAGTCCGCGCGGATGCCGGGCCGAACCGAAGGCATCGAGCTGCGCATCCAACGCGCGACGCTGGTGTTGGCCAGCGTGTCGTCCGGGCCGATCCAAGGTTCATCGCTGTCATTCAACGTCGCGGCCTTGTACACGGCGAACGCGACCGAGCTGATCCGCCGCCCCAGCAAGAACTCCGGCGGATCGATGGCGGGACGAATCGCGATATCGGCATCGCGCTTGGAAAGATCGGCGAAGGCGTTCGAGGTTGTGACATCGAGCGTGATGCCGGGATGTTTTTGTTTGAACGACGCGAGCGGCGCCGGCAGCACGGACGCCAGCAATGTATCCGTCGTCGTCACCCGCACCAGACCTTCGGCGCGCAGATCCTGTCCGGCAAGCTTGCGTTCGAGCGAGACAATCGCGTTCTCGAATCCGCGCGCCGCCGTGAGGATTTCGTTTCCTGCGTCCGTCAACGAATAACCGCTCGCCAGGCGATCGAACAAGCGCACGCCGTGCTTGCGCTCGAAGGCGTTGATGCGCCGGAGGACGGTCGTGCGATTCACTCGCAACGTGCTCGCCGCGCGGTTCAACGAACCTGAGTCGGCGACAGCGAGCACGAAGCGTAAATCATCCCAATCGATCGGCTTGCGCGGGGCAGTTCGTTTGCTCATCCCGCAAGGTTAGCTCAAAACACCGCTGCCAGTTGCGTGGCCGCTTCGCTCGCCTCCGCGCGCAATCGAGCGACCGATTCCGGATCCGACAACGTCGGCGCGAGCGTGATTTCGTTGATGTCGTCAATGCCGATGAAGCGCAGCCAGCGACGCATGAATGGCTTCTGGAAGTCATCGGCGTCGACGCCCGATTGCTCGTGCACATTCGCACTCGCATAAATCGCCAGCGCCTTCTTGCCCGACAGCAACGTTCCATAGCCCGCCGCCTTCGACCACGTCCAGTTCTCGCCGGGCAACGTCACCACATCGATGTAATGCTTGAGCACGTACGGCACGCCGAAATTCCACATCGGCACGCTGAATACATATTTGTCGGCGGCATTGAAATGTCGCGACACCCGGCGCACCGTTTCCCAGCGCTCGAACTGCTCAGCCGTGAACTCATTGCGCCGGAGCACCGCGAATTTCGCCTCGATCGTCTGCGCATCGAACGGCGGCAACGCCGCCTGCCACAGATCGATCTGCTCGATCTCATCGTTGGGATGCGCAGCTCGATACGCATCCAGAAACGCTCGTGACACTGCAACCGTATGCGACCGGCCCTTGAGCGGCGACGCTTCGATATATAACAACCTGCCCATGACGCCTCCCTTCAGACTCTGCCGTCGAGCGCGTGCAGCCCGATCATTCCGGCGAAAATCGCGGCAATACACGTAAGACGCAGCGGATGCGTGCTTTCGTCGAACATGACGATGCCGAGCAACGAAACACCGACGGCGCCGAGCCCCGTCCACACCGCGTAAGCAGTCGTGACCGGCAGCTGCTTCACTGCGAACGTGAGCAGCACGACGCTCGCGAGCGCCGCGACCAAGCCGAGCACGCTCGGACCCAAACGAGTCCAGCCGTCGGCGGACTTGAGTGCCAGCGCCATGACGATCTCCAGCGCGCCGGCCGCAATCAACAGAACCCATGCCATCGTGAATGCCTCCATTCGAATGAGGCACTTATGGTGCGACCGGGCGCGCAACTCACAACTTGGCAGTCGAGCACCAGGCGCGTGCGGATTTGCACACTCTCACGACTTCGCAACGAACTCGGCTATGCTCAGCGCCCGACGGGGGTACGGCATCTTTCCATTGGAATCGAGCGTGAGGAATCGAGCATGAAGCCTGTCGTGGCATGGATCGTCTCTATTGGCCTGGTCAGCGGGGCCGCCCATGCGGCCGAGGACGCGGCCAGCACCGCAGAATGGCAACCGTTGTTCGACGGCAAGACGCTGAATGGCTGGCACGAGGTGAACGGCAGCGCCAGCTATGAAGTGATCGACGGCGAGATCGTCGGCACTACGCGCACCGGCAGCCCCAACAGCTTTCTGGCCACGGAAAAATCCTTCAGCGATTTCGTGCTGGAATTCGAGGTGAAACAGACCGGCGGCCCCTCCAACAGCGGCATGCAGTTTCGCGGCCAGAGCAAGCCCGAAGTGATGCAAGGCCGGGTGCACGGCCCGCAGCTGGAGATCGATCCGTCCGATCGCCAGTGGACCGGCGGCATCTATGACGAAGCGGCCAGCGGCTGGTGGTATCCCGGCACGCTCAATCCGCAGCCCGGTTTGTACAAAATGGACGCCTGGAACCAGGTCCGCATCGAAGCCATCGGGCCGTCGATCCGCGCCTGGGTCAACGGCGTGCAGACTTCGTATGTGCTCGATTCAACTTACAAAGACGGCTTTCTCGCGCTCCAGGTGCATGCCATCAACCAGCCCGAAGAGGCGGGCCGCCAGATTCACTGGCGGAACATTCGCATCAACGAGCACGCGACGCGCTCGCCTGCCGAATCGCAGATCTTCGTTCGTAACAACCTGCCGAACGACTTGAGCGAAGTGGAACGCAAGCAGGGCTGGCGTTTGTTATGGGACGGACAATCGGGCGCCGGCTGGCGCAGCGCGCGTGTCGATAGTAAGGGGGGTGCCGCATTCCCAACCGCAGGCTGGCGCACCAAGAACGGCGAGCTGGTCGTCACCGGCGGCGGCGGCGGCGACATCGTCACCGAATCGACCTTCGATGCCTTCGAGCTGCAGCTGGAATTCCAGCTCACGCCGGGAGCAAACAGCGGCATCAAATACTTCGTCGGCGACGGTCCGGAAGATGTGGGCCTGGAATATCAGCTGCTCGACGACGAACGTCATCCCGATGCCAAGCAAGGCGTCGATGGCGATCGCACGCTGGCATCGCTGTACGACATCCTGCCGCGCGGGCCCATCATGGGCAATCTCGGCATCGCGCCGAAGGTCGGCAAGTGGCAGCACGCCCGCATCGTCGCGCTTCGCGACGGCACGGTGGAACACTGGCTCAACGGTGTCCGCGTGTTGAAGTACACGCGCGGCTCGGAAGATTTTCGTCGTCGCGTCGCCAGCAGCAAGTTCAAAGACATTCCGAAATACGGCGAGCTGGAGCGCGGCCGCATCCTGTTGCAGGATCACGGCGACGAAGTTCGTTTTCGCAGCGTGAAGATCAAGCCCCTTTGAGGTAGACGCATGAGCCATACGGATCGACGCACATTCCTGCAGGGCGCGGGCATGGCGGGGATGTTTTCAGCGATTGCACCGGCTGCGCTCGCGCAAGGCGCGGGCGGCACAGTGACGCAGGAAAAAGCGCAGCTTCCCGAGGTCGCGCCCAAACATTCGATCCGTTTTGGCGTCATTGGCCTCGATCACCCGCACATCTACGGCATGACCGCCGCTGTACAACGCGGCGGCGGCAAGCTGGTCGCAATGTATGCTACGGATCAGAAACTCATCGCCGACTTTCGCGCCAAGTTCGGCGATGTGAAGCTCGCACGCAGCGAGAATGAAATCCTCGAGGACAAGTCGATCCAGTTGATTCTTTCCGCGTCGATTCCCGATCAGCGCGCGCCGCTGGGTGTCAGAGTCATGCGCGCCGGCAAGGATTATCTATCCGATAAGCCGGGCATTACTTCGCTCGAACAACTGGCGGAAGTGCGGCGTGCGGTGGCCGAGACCGGACGCAAATTCGCAATCATGTATTCCGAACGTCTCGAAGTGCGCTCGGCCGTGTATGCGGGCGAGCTGATCAAACGAGGCGCGATCGGCCGCGTGATTCAAACCGTGAACCTGGCGCCGCATAAGACCAGCCCCTCCACGCGCCCCGACTGGTTCTGGGACAAAGCGCGTTACGGCGGCATTCTCACCGACATCGGCTCGCACCAGGCCGATCAATTTCTTTATTACACCAACAGCACCGAAGCCCGCGTCGTCGCCTCGCAAACCGGCAACGTCGCGCATCCCAACTATCCTAAATTCGAGGACTTCGGCGACATGGTGATGTCCGGCAACGGCGGCACCGGTTACGTGCGCGTCGACTGGTTCACGCCCGACGGCCTCGGCACCTGGGGCGACGGCCGTCTGTTCGTGCTCGGCACCGAGGGTTACATCGAGCTGCGCAAATACATCAACGTCGCCTCCGGCCTGTCCGGCGGTAATCACCTGTACATCGTCGACAACAAACAGGCGCGCTACATCGACTGCAACGAAGTGCCGCTGCCGTTCGGGCCGCAGTTCGTCACCGACATCGTGGAGCGCACCCAGGTCGCCCAGGACCAGAAGCAGGCGCTGCTGGCGGCCGAGCTGGTGCTGACCGCACAGAAGAACGCCACGCGCCCGGTATTGAGCTGAGTTCGGGCAATTGGTCAGGCCGTACTGTTAGCGATCCCAGTCTGAAATCGCCTGTGATTGACAGCCCCCCGGCGTTTGTCTAAGAATCGATTGGTCAGGCCACTTGCCGATACTAAAAGGTGGCCGGCGTCGTGGGGGATGTCCTGTAGAAACATGGCTGCCGTTCAGGCGGCTGTGGCCGTGCGGCCAGCTTTAGACTGAGCCCGCGGTCGATCGTTGAGCCTCCGCGTCTTCGACCTGCACATCGTGTTCAAACCGATCGGAGGCTCGAATGAAATTGGGGCGAGTCATATCGACCAGCGGCGCGGGCATTCTGTTCTCGTGCCTGGGTACCAGCAGCGTCTTCGCACAGTCCACCGAACCCGCCAGCGACAAGCTGGAGGAAGTGGTCGTCACCGGCTACCGCGAGAGTCTGGAAGCGGCGCTGGATGCAAAACGCGATTCCGTCAGCTTCATGGATTCCATCACCGCCGAGGACGTCGGCAAGCTGCCCGATAACAACCTGGCCGAAGCGCTCCAGCGCGTGCCGGGCGTGCAGATCTCACGGACCAACGGCGAAGGCCAGCAAATCTCGATCCGCGGCATGGGGCCGAGCTTTGCGCGCGTGCTGCTCGATGGCATGCCGATTTCCGTCGCGTCCGAAGGCAGCGTCGATCAGCAGGCGCGCAATCGCGAGTTCGACTTCGACCTGCTGCCGTCGGAAATTTTCAGCGCGTTGCAGGTTTCCAAGACGCCGCAAGCCAGCCTGGTCGAAGGCGGCCTGTCCGGCACGCTCAATCTGCGCACGCCGCGCCCGTTCGATTATCACGAGTTCACCGCCAGCTACCAGGTGCAGGGCGCGTATCAATCTTCTTCCGATGAAGTCGATCCGCGCGGCAGTTTCCTGGTCAGCCAGAACTGGGACGACAAGTTCGGCATCCTGCTCAGCGTGTCCGCTTCCCAGCGCACATTCCGCACCGACGGCTGGACTTCGCAGGGCTGGACTTCGGGACGCATTCCCGGCAATCCGCCGCTGCCCGGCTACGCCGGCGGCTTCGATTGGAATTTGCCGAGCGTGTTCGCCAACCCCGCGAATCGCGCGCCGTCGTTCGTCAACGAATCCGGCCTCACCAATGCGCAGCTCGCGAACGCACAG
>CAMLEO010000260.1 GCA_946478975.1 uncultured Steroidobacter sp. | reverse complement strand
CGCCAGCGACTGGCCGCCGAAAATGACGAACCCGATCGCGCGGTTGGTGCCCGAGCAGCACACGATGCGTCGAGGCGACATCGAAGCCAACGAGACCGTGAGCTTCGCCGATCCGCAGTTCTTCGCGATCCTGCAGATGCCCACGCTTGCCGGCACGCTCGACGGAGCCCTGCAACGGCCCGATGCAATGGTTCTTACCGCCAGCATTGCGAGGAAATATTTTGGTCGCATCGGTGTGGTCGGCGAGATGCTGGAGCTGGATCGAAAACATGCGATGCGCGTTGCTGCGGTGGTGCCGGATCTGCCGACCAATGTTCACCTCGGCGCGACGATATTCGCAGCGGGACGTGCGCAGTTCTCGCCGATCACGACTGCCGACGCTGCACCGTGGCCGCCGCGAGGCCTGTCGTTCGATGCGCTCACGTACGTGAAGCTGCCGCCTGGCATGGCGGTGGAACGTATCAAGCGCGAGTTGCCGGCCTTGTCACACGAGTATGAGGACGCAGGTTCCAAGACCGCGCGCTTCGCGGTGCCGATGAAGGTCGTGCCGATTACAGACATTCACATGACTCTGCCGCAGTTCAGTGCGGTGCCGGCCGGCAATGCAACGGTTCTGTACATCGTTTCGGTGATTGCACTGCTGATCGTCGCGGTCGCTGCGATCAACTTTGTGACCTTGATGACGGCGAGAGCTGCGCGGCGCGCGACGGAGATCGCGATCCGCAAGAGTGTCGGCGCTGAACAGGGCGATTTGATGATCCAATTCATCGGCGAGTCGATCCTGCATGCATTGCTCGCGCTGGTCGTTGCCTTCTCGCTGGTTGAGTTGCTGCTGCCGGCGTTCAACGGCTTTACCCAGCGCGAGATTCGCTTGAGTTACACGCACGACTTGGTGTTCGTGGCGGCGATTGTTTTGCTTGCAGTGATCACCGGCGCGCTCGCCGGCATCTATCCTTCGCTCGTGCTCTCACGTTTCCGCCCGGCGCAGGTGTTCAAGGGAGGTCCGCTGCCTGCCGGCGCTTCCGGTGCAGTTCGACAGGCGCTGGTGATCACGCAGTTCGCGGTGCTGATCACGCTGATCGTCGTGTCGACGGTGGTGTACGCGCAGGTGCATTTTGCGATGAACGAAGGATGGCGGCTCGACAAAGATCAAGTGCTTGCGATCCAGAGCACGTGTGGCAACGCCTTCGCAACCGAGCTGCGTAAGCTTCCAGGTGTGAAGGCCGCGGCGTGTTCGGGCGGCGCGCCGTATGCCTGTTGCGGATCAGGCGGTGTACTCGGCCCCGATGGCACGCAAGTCGCGATGGCGGAGGTGGCGATCGAGCCCGGCTTCTTTGCGTTGTATGGCTTGCGACAGCCGGTCGCAGGTCGATTCTTCTCGGCCGATCAATCCGGCGAAGTGGGGCCACGCGGCGGCGATGGTCGTTTCATCGGGCCGGTAATCCTCAACGAAACCGCGGCACGCATGCTCGGATTCGCTTCGCCACGAGCTGCCATCGGCCAGGTCCTGCGTCGTCCGCCGGGACGTTACAACATCGCCGTCGAGTCCGAGATCGTCGGTGTCGTCAGCGATTTTCCAGTGACGACCCTGCACAACCCGATCGATCCAGTCGTGTTCTTCACCGACGCCGGGTATTTCAGTCTCGTCAGTGTGAAGCTCGACGGACGACACATTCCAGAGACGCTCGCAGCGATCGACAAGTTGTGGCAGCAGGTGGGCGAGCCGCGGCCCATCGATCATTTCTTCGCCGATGAGTTTCTGGAAGGTCAGTATCGTGAGGATCTGCGCCAGGGGCAGGTCGCGGCCGTCTCAGCATGTATTGCGGTGTTCATCGCATGCCTCGGCCTGTTCGGCCTCGCTGCCTTCACTGCCGAGCGTCGCACGAAGGAAATCGGCGTGCGCAAGGCGCTGGGCGCGAGTCGCAGCGACATTGTGAGAATGCTGTTGTGGCAGTTCACCAAGCCGGTGCTATGGGCGAACCTGATCGCCTGGCCCGTCGGCGCGTATGCCATGCATCGCTGGCTGGAGCGTTTCGCCTATCGCACCGAGATTCACCTCTGGATGCTGCTCGCCGCGAGCGCCCTCGCGATAGCGATCGCACTCGCCACGGTCGTCACTCACGCAATTGCTGTTGCCAGAGCGCGGCCGGTGACGGCGCTCAGGTATGAATGAATGCTGATCTACGGCGCCACCGCCAGGAAGTCGTCTGCCTCAGCCGCCGTCTTGTACGCAGCGACGCCGTAGCGGCTCGATACGAGCGGGCTGCCGGTATCGGTGGCTTCCAGCTTCAGCACGCCGTTCAAGTAGACACGCAGCTTGGTGCCGACGACATCCAGGCGCAGGTCGTACCAGGTGTTCACGGTGACGGGTGCCGCAGTCGCAGCTGTGTCGAGTGTCGTGACCACGCCGTTGGTGAGTTTGCGTAATGAAACCTGGTTGCTGTTACGAAGTGTCACGTAATAGTAGTTCTGCGGATCGACGTAACGACCGATCAGGCCGAACCAGCGATCTGCGCCGTTGAACTGCGTGGCACGCATGCGGGCGCGGATGATCTGGTCGCGGGATTCAACGACGGGCCCGCTGAATGCGTAAGCACCGCCGCCGGTGGTCGGTTGCGTGAACACGGTCTGGTCGGGCAGCTTGACCCACTGATAGTTGTAATTCACGTAATCCCAATTCATGAGAATGGTCGGAGTGTTGAAGTGCTCGTCTTTCATCACGTGGCTCGGATCCGGGTTCACGAGCACATTGTCGTAGTCGGCCTGCGTCTTATACATCGTGATGCCGGGCCGGCCGCGCGTCAGTGCGCTGTCGAACGCGCTGATCACCAATCGACCGTCGACGAACGCACGCAAATGATCGGCGTGCGCTTCCAGCCGCAATGAATAATTGCGATTGAGCGCAACCTGCAGCGGCGCGGAGCCCAAAGTCGTGAAGACGCCGTTCTGCATGCGCCTGAGCTCGATCCGGTTCGAGTTGCGGGCGGTGATGTAGTAATAGTTGTTCGCGTCCAGGTAACGAACCGCGAGGCCAAACCAGCGATCGCCCGTGGATGCGGCGTACGCACGCGGTGTGACATCGGCCTGAATCGACTGACGATCCCAATCGGCGTTTTGATAGATCGCGGTGGCGTTGCTCGCGGTATTGGTTTGTCGATACACACGCGTGCCGCCGACGCTCGCGACGGTGAAGGTGCTGTTCGGCTGTGCCACCCAGCCATTCGCGATGCCATCTTCAAAGTCTTCTTGAATCAAAGCGGATGGATTGGCCGAAAGCTGCGCTGGCAGCGTGAACACGAACGCGCCCGGCGCAAGAAATCCGCCGCCGGCGATGGCGCGATTGCCTTTCAGCCCGAGCGCACCCAGCGGCTCACCCGTGCTCGCAGCCAACGTTGCGCGATGTGCCCACGTCGTAGCGGACGAGCGGCGATACACACGTTTGCCTCCTCCTGTGCGAGGCGCCGAGAGGATGGTGTTGCGATCGATGACGGTGGCGCCGTCGATGGCCTGCGTAGGAACCCACGTGCCCTGAGTGTTGCGCTCAAAGATGTATGGGAAAGGAGAGGCGTAGATGAGCGCGGTGGCGCCGGAGATATCGACAAAAGTGGAGAAGCCGTCGGCGCCCGTTGCACCTTCCGGATCGGTGAGCGCAGTGGGCGGCTGTCCATTCCAGGTGTGATCGGGCCCGAGCGGATAAATGTATGCTGTGCCGGGCACGGGCGGATCGATGTCATTGTCGTTGCCGTAACTGCCGTGGATCGCCGCAGTCGAGGTGATGGCGACGTTCGGTCCAACGTAGTCCGCATCCGCCAGCGGCAGGCCGTTACGCAGCGACTGCACTTTGGCCCAACCTCCCGGCCCGCGCCGATACAGGTCGGCGCCATTGACGAAGGAAGTAATGATGGTGCCGTCTTGAATATCCACATCCACACCGCCGGTGTCATCGAGCACGGCCGCGCGGGTCCATACACCATCGCGACGTTCGAACACCGTGGTCTGCGGACTGAAGTAACAACCCACTACGATCACATCGCCTTCGATGGCGACCGAGGTGCCGAAGTTGCTCGCATCGGTCCCCGAAGGTGCTTCGGAGAGCGGCAGTAATTTTGCGACTTGTTTCCAGGTGCCGTTGCTCTGGCGTTCGAACACATACGCGGCACCCGGGTTGCCTTGTTCGGGCATGCCCGCGCCATCGGTTGCGCCGACCACCGCGACGTTGCCGTCGATGGCGACTGAATTGCCAAAAAAGCCTTGCGGCGAGCCGTCGCTCGGCACGAGCTTGGCGTCTTCGAGCAGCAGCGGTTGCGCTGCGAACGCGAGCGGGGGCAATAACATGGAGCAGGCGAGGGCTCGGGCCAGGAGCGTCGTACGCATGTTTCTCTCCCAGGAAAGCCAGCCGGGCGTTGTAGTTTGTTACTTACACACCCGCTTTGTGGAAAGCGTCCAGCGTTATGAAACAATCGGCACTGGAAGTCGGTTCCGATGCGTGTCGCGAGTGTCAAGGCATTCGACAGAGGAGGGCTCTCGTGCGCTGCTCGAGCCTGGTTGCGATTGCTGCCTTTGCGTCAGCCACAGGTTGTGCCGGCCATCCCTCGCATGAGGAGGCGTCGCAGATGTCGGGCAAGCAGATGTATCAGCAATGGTGTACCAGCTGTCATGGCGCGAGCGCCAGAGGCGACGGCCCGATGGCGCCGCTGCTGAAGATCGATGTTCCTGACCTGACCCAGATCGCGCGCCGGCACCAGGGCGAGTTTCCAACGGAGTATGTGAGACGCACGATCGATGGAAGATTCGAGCAGCGCGCGCATGGGCTGCCATACATGCCGGTCTGGGGCGTGAAATTCCACGATCCGAAGAAGCCCCAGGACGCAGAGGAGAATGCGCGTGTCGATGCGATGATCGGCCAGCTGGTCGATTATCTGCGGTCCATCCAAGAGCGCTGAGAGCTCGGCGAGCTCAACAACGCCGGGTTCAGCGGCCGACGATCAAGCTCACCGTCGTAGTCGTGCTGCCGCCGATGTTGAGTGTGGCGAAGTTCTTCGCACCCGCCACCTGATAGTCGCCGGCGGTGCCGGTCACTTGTTTGAAACAGTCCAGCGTCATTCGCACGCCGGTGGCGCCGACCGGATGGCCGCCGCCGATCAAGCCGCCGCTGGGATTGACCGGAATGCGTCCGTCGATCTCGATGTCTCCCGCTTCGATGGCACGCCAGCTCTGGCCGGGCGGCGTGATGCCGAAATGATCGATCGCCATGTACTCGGTCATCGTGAAGCAGTCATGGGTTTCGATGCCGTCGATCTGCTCGACGCTGTCCAGGGCGGCACGGCGGAAAGCGTCGGTGATGGCGCCCCGCACGTGGGGAAAAACATAGGGCTGGCCTTCGCTGGCTTTGATCTTGGCGGCGTAGGTGATGGGCGCGGTTCGATGTCCCCAGCCCTTGATGTAAGGCAGCGCGTCCAGGTCGATGCCGAGCCGCTTCGCGTACTCGTGCGCGCGTGATTCGGAGGCGAGAAATACGATCGCGGCGCCATCGGTGATCTGGCCGCAGTCCTGCTTGCGGGTGCGGCCTTCGACGATGGGATTGTCGAGGTCATCGGCGCTGAAGCTGTTTTCTTTGAACGTCCAGCGGCGCGTCTGTGCGTTCCTGTTGCGTCGGGCGTTGGCAAAATTGATCTGCGCGATGCGCGACAGATGCTCTTGTTTCAAGCCGTAGCGACGATCGTATTCGTCGGCGACATCGCTGAAAACGCGCACCCAGGGATAGCGCGCGTCCTGGTATTCGTGGCCGTTCCACATCGCCGGGCCACCGATCAGTCTCGCGGCCTGTTCGCCAGGCACATTGCGCATTTGTTCCAGGCCGATCACGGCTGCGAGCTCATATCGTCCGGCTTCGATCTCCGCACTGGCCGCCAGCAGCGCCAGGCTTCCCGATGCGCATGCGCCTTCGTGTCGCGACGCCGGGATGCCCGCGAACGCCGGATCGCTGGCCGCAAACAAGCCGCCCAGATGCCCCTGGTTGCAAAACAACTCGGCGGCGAAGTTGCCGACGTGCGCCACTTCGATATCCGCGGGCACCAGGTTCGTTTCGGCCAGGCCGTGCTGAATGGTGGAGCGCATGACCTCGGCAATCTCCAGGCCGCTGCGCGCCCAGTTGTCGGCGAAGTCGGTTTGATGGCCGCCCAGAATGTAGACCCGTGACGCCATTGCGCGCTCCTTCGGTAATCGAGCCGGACCAGGGAAGTTCGTGACAGACGGGTCGAGTGGATGTGGGAGCGCGTCGCTGCGCAAATGAGCGCGATTGCCGCGCTGAGGCTGGGTCGTTCAGCGACGGCAGAATTCCATGTACCACGCTGTCATGGCTGTGGTTTCGAGCTGTCGGCGGCAATTTACGGTAGCGGTAACTTTACAGTTGCGTTACCGCTAACTTTCCGGCTACTTTTATTTATGAAAGCAATTTCAGCTCCGGCCGCGGCCGCAGCTGAGAACAGATGTTCCATAAATGCTGTAGTGGGGGAGCGATTCGTGATCAAGACGTCGACAGGTTTGCAAACGTTGGCCGCCTGCGGGCTGCTGATTCCACTGGCCGGGCAGGCGCAAGTCGCACCGTCGGAGCCCCAGACAAAAACCGAGCAGGGCAGCGACGCCCGAGGACTCGAAGAAGTCGTCATCACCGGCACGCGCATCACCTCGAGCGGCTTCAACGCGCCGACGCCGACCTCGGTGGTGAGTGCCGACCAGGTGCTCGCCAATGCGCAACCAAACATTTTCACCACCGTGGCGCAGCTGCCGTCGTTGCAGGGCTCCACTGGCACGCAGACCAATACTTTCAGCACTTCCAGCGGCCAGCAGGGCCTGAGCTCGTTCTCGCTGCGCGGCCTGGGTCCGATCCGCACGCTGACGCTGCTCGACGGCCAGCGCGTGGTCGGTGCGAACGTAACGGGCGTGCCCGACGTCAGTTTGTTCCCTCAACTGTTGATTGATCGCGTCGACGTGGTCAACGGCGGCGCTTCGTCTTCGTACGGCTCCGACGCCGTCGGCGGCGTGGTGAACTTCGTAACCAACACGCATTTCGAAGGCGTGAAAGGCAACGTGCAAGGTGCAATCACCAACTACGACGACGATGAAACCATCGTCGCGCAGATTGCCGCCGGCAGCAGCTTCTTGGACGGTCGCCTGCACGCCGTGGGCAGCGTCGAATATCACGACGAAAAGGGTGTGGGCCCCGGTCAGTACGGCACGCGTCTCGCGGGCGGTCGCGACTGGTTCACTCAGCGCACGCTGGTCAATCGCAACGTGCTGAATGACGGTTCGCCGCAGTATCAAGTCATCGATTACGCGCAGCCGTACAACTACACCAAGTACGGTTTGATCACGGCCGGGCCGTTGCAGGGATATGCCTTCGACGCCGCCGGCAATCCGTTCCTGTTCCAGTACGGCTCGAACGGCACACCGGCGCGCAACGCGGCGGGCAGCGTCAACGGCTGTTTGCCCGGCTTCTGCGTCGGCGGCGATCTTTCCGGCAACGTCGACGCCGGCCGCACCTTGCAGTCTTCGCTGGAGCGTCTCAACGGCTACGGCCGCCTCGGCTTCGATTTCGCCGATGACGACGAAATCTACCTGACGACCAACCTGGCGCAGGTGAAAACTCACAATCAGCCGATCAACGGCATGAACCGGCCGAATCTCACCATCCAGTGCAGCAACCCGTATCTGCCGGCGTCGGTGCAGGCGATGTGTGCGAGCCCGCCGAACGGCGCCGCTCCCATCACCTCCTTCCTGTACGGCACCAGCAACGCCATCCTGCCGAACACGCAGGTGCACACCGACCGCCGTCAATATCGTTTCGTGCTGGGCGCGACCGGCGGCGTTTCGCTGATCGGTAAAGACTGGCACTACGACGGCTATTACGAGCACGGCGTGAATTTCACCGATGTCGACGTGGATCAGATCCTGCTGTCGCGTCGTTTCAACCAGGCGATCAACGCAACGACCTTGAACGGCAGCATCGTGTGCGCCGACCCGGTGGCGCGAGCGAATGGTTGTGTGCCTTTCAGCATCTTCGGCGGCACGCCGCCCTCGGCCGCGGCGCTCGCTTATATCATGCCGGACAAAGGTCCTTATCAGCGCACCCGCCAGAACCAGGAAGTGGCCAGCTTCAACATCTCGGGCACGCCGTTCGATCTGTGGGCCGGGCCGCTGGCACTGGCGTTCGGCGTCGAATATCGCAAAGAAGAATATCGCGTGCGCGCCGATGCCTATGGCAACGGCATCAATACTCAGGCGGGTATCGAAGGCACGCCGTACAACTCTGCATATCCGGCCGATCCGGTGCTGCTGGACACAGGCAACAACTGGTACGCGGGCAATTACAAGAACGGCCAGGGCGACTACAGCGTCAAGGAAGCGTACGCGGAGTTCGACCTGCCGCTGTTCGAGTCGGCAGGCGCAGGCCGTGCGAACTTGAATGCCGCCGCACGCGTGACCGACTACAGCACCTCCGGGTCGATCAATGTGTGGAAGGTCGGCGGCACTTGGGATACTCCGCTGAGCGGATTGCGCCTGCGCGCAACCACGTCGCGAGATGCTCGTGCGCCGAATCTTTCCGAACTGTTCGCGGCACCGGTCACCACGACGCTGCCGAACTTCCTGGATCCGTTCCGTAACATCAACGTGCTCGCGATCCAGAACCAGATCGGCAATCCCAACCTGACGCCGGAAATCGCCCGCAACACGTCGTTCGGCGTGGTGCTGGCCGAGCCGTCGTGGCTGCCGAACTTCAATGTCTCGGTGGACTACTACAAGATCAAGATCGACGACGTCATCTCCAGCCTGAGCGCCAATGACATCGTCAATTATTGTTTCCTGGGCGTGCTGCCGCAGACCTGCGGTTCGTTCAATCTGAACAACCCGAATGGGCCGAACTTCATCAACGTGCAGTCGTTCAACTTCGCCTCGATCGACACCGACGGTGTCGACATCGAAACCAGCTATCGCTGGGAGCAGCCGTTCGGGCTCGGCGGCACCTTCACAGTGCGTGCCCTGGCGACGCACATCTACAAGTACGTCACTGACAACGGCCTGCCGGGCACCATCCGCAGCGACACCGCCGGCGTGAATACCGGTTCGACGCCCGACTGGAAGGTGCTGGGAATCCAGAGCTACGAAACCGACAAATATTCGTTCCAGGTGCAGGAGCGCTGGATCAGCGACGGTGTGCTGGGCAACCAATACATCGAATGTCAGCCGGGCACCTGTCCGGCCTCGACGCCGACCCGGCCGACCATCGACAACAATCACATCGACGGCGTGTTCTATCTCGACATCGGCGGATCGTACGAGCTGCGCCAGGGCGCGACCGCCTATTTCAAGGTCGACAACGTGCTCGACGCGGACCCCGCGCGCGTGACGACCTTCGTCAACCCGCAGCTCTACGATGTGCTGGGGCGCGTGTATCGACTGGGCGTGCGCTTCGATCTGTGATGTAACAATGTCGCGACATCACCTGCTGTCAGCCGGTGTTGCGGGGCTGCTGCTTTCTGCAGCAGCCTCCGCGACCAATCCATTGATCATGGATCAGTTCACCGCCGACCCCACGGCGCGCGTGTTCGAAGGCAAGGTGTACGTTTATCCATCGCACGACATCAAGGCGCCGCCCGAATACAAAGGGCGGCCGAACTGGTTCGTGATGGAGGACTACCACGTCTTCTCCTCGGAGAATCTCACCGACTGGAAAGATCACGGGGCGATCGTGAAACAGACGGCGGTGGATTGGGTGGACACGAGCGCCTACGCCATGTGGGCGCCGGACAGCGTCTTCAAAGACGGCAAGTATTATTTCTATTTCCCGGCGATCGCGAAGACCGGCGGATTCAGAATCGGCGTGGCCATCGCCGATAAACCCTATGGACCGTTCAAGCCCATGGCCACTCCCATCGAAGGCGTGAAGGGCATCGATCCTGCCGTGCTCATCGACGAGGATGGCAGCGCATATTTGTATTATTCGTTGAACAAGATCTTCGTCGCGCGCCTGAAGCCGAACATGGTGGAGATCGAAGGCGAGCCGAAGATCATCGACAACCTGCCGATTCAAGGCCTGCTGGAAGGGCCGTTCATGTTCGAGCGCAACGGCATCTACTATCTCACGTATCCGCACGTGCAGAACAAGACCGAGCGGCTCGAATATTCGACCAGCTCCTCGCCCATGGGGCCGTTCAAACCCGCGGGCGTGATTCTCGACGAATCGGCGAGCGGCTGCTGGACCGTTCACCATTCCATTCTCGACTACAAAGGTCAGTGGTACCTGTTCTATCACGACAAGGATCTGTCGCCGTCGTTCGACACAAACCGCGCGATACGGGCGGACAAGCTGGTCTTGAATGCCGATGGCACGATCCAAAAAGT
>CAMLEO010000259.1 GCA_946478975.1 uncultured Steroidobacter sp. | reverse complement strand
CCGGCACCGGCAGCTCGAAGGTCGCCAGGAAGCGCGTGTACTGCTGGCCGGAGCGGAACACGTCGTGCGCGAGAATGCCGCGCAGATAATCGAGATTCGTCTCGATGCCGTAAAAGTTCGCCTGCATGAGCGCCCGCTGCAACTTCGCGATCGCTTCCGCCCGCGTCGGAGCATGCGCGATGATTTTTGCGAGCAACGGATCGTAGAACGCCGACACTTCGGTGCCTGCTTCGATCCATGAATCGACGCGCACGTCATCGGGCAAAACGACGTGCGACAACAGCCCGCTCGAAGGCCGGAAGTTGCGCGCAGGATCTTCCGCATACAGCCGCACTTGAATCGAGTGTCCGCGCGGCGCGTGGACGTATGCATCGAGATCAGGAGGCTCGCCGGCCGCTGTGCGCACCATCCATTCGACGAGATCAATGCCCGTGACTTCCTCGGTGACGCCATGCTCCACCTGCAGTCGCGTGTTCACTTCGAGGAAGTAGAACTCCGCTGATCGCACGTCATAGACGAACTCGACTGTTCCCGCCGAGCGGTACCCGACGGCCCGTCCGAGTCGCACCGCTGCGTCGAGCAGTCGCGCGCGCGTCTCGTCGGCGAGCCCCGGTGCAGGCGTCTCTTCGATGACCTTCTGATTGCGACGTTGCGTGGAGCAGTCCCGCTCACCGAGTGCGATCACGCGCCCGGCGCCATCGCCGAAGAGCTGCACCTCGATGTGACGTGCGCGCTCGATATATTTTTCGAGGAACAGTCCGCCGTCACTGAAGTTGTTCTTCGCCAGGCGCTCGACGGCGCCGTAAGCACCTTCCAGCTCGGTGACATCCCGGCACAGCTGCATGCCAATACCGCCGCCGCCCGCAGTGCTCTTCAACATTACGGGGTAGCCAATGCGCTCGGCTTCAATGCGTGCCTGCGCGATATCGGCAAGCAATTCGCTTCCGGGCAGCAGCGGCAACCCATGTGCTCGCGCCAGCGCGCGAGCCCGATGTTTCAAGCCGAAGTCGCGCATCTGCGCCGGCGTCGGGCCGATGAATGTAATGCCGTGCGCCTCGCAGTTCTCTGCGAACGACGCGTTCTCACTCAAGAACCCGTAGCCAGGATGAATCGCCTGCGCACCCGTCGCGCGTGCAGCTTCGAGCAACCGATCCTGCCGCAGGTAACTGTCACTGGCCGCTGCGCCACCGAGCGCGAACGACTCGTCCGCCTGTGCCACGTGCAGCGAATATTTATCGACCTCGGAATAGAGGGCGACCGAGCGAACGCCCATCCGCCGCAAAGTACGAATGATCCGGCACGCGATGGCGCCGCGATTGGCGATCAAAACTTTATCGAACATCCTCGCGATGTCTCCCGGAGACTCAGGGGAGACTTCTGATCGGGCTGCTCTCCATGAAAAAATAAAAAGATATTCTTATTTTTTCAGTGGCACTGAATCAGAAGCTCTCAAAGCTCACTAGCGTGGGCCGGGTCGTCCCGGCATTGTCACGAGGATCCACGGGTCGTCCCGCGGAGAGGAACGGTTGTTACTCCGGACCCCAGACCATGACGCGCACCGGCGTCGGGTTGTACGCGTTGCAAGGATTGTTGAGCTGCGGGCAGTTCGAGATCAGCACGATCACGTCCATGTCCGCTCGCATTTCGACGTAACGCCCGGCCGCCGAAATGCCGTCTGCAAACGTCAGCTCGCCCGCTGGCGTCACCGGCACATTCATGAAGAAATTGATGTTACTTGGCAGATCGCGTTTGGTCAGTCCGATGTCCGAACGCGTGAGCGCCATCAGGAAGTTGTCGCGACAGCTGTGCATG
Source organism: uncultured Steroidobacter sp. (assembly GCA_946478975.1). The sequence goes on along the minus strand of CAMLEO010000259.1, from coordinate 8,599 downwards.
TGCCGTTTTTCGAGCGCGTACCGCACGGTGTTGCTCTCTGCGGAGCATGCGCCGCCGAGCGTATCGTGACGGCCGCACGTGTCGGCGGTGATCGTGAGCATCACGTTGCCGTCGTTCGAGATCAGCTGCGTGCCGGTTGTTAGATAAAGACGGCCCTGCGAGCGGATGGTATCTGCAGCGCTGTAGCGCTCTTGGCTGTTCGCGGCATTGAAGAACAGGGTGTCGACTGCCTGGTTGCCTTCGAGGTCCACGATACGAAATGTCTGGCCGCGGCGCACGGTGCCGATCCACGGCTCACCGGCCGGAATCACGTGATCGAGCACTGCGGCTTCACGCATAGAGCATCTCGGTGTTACGGAATCCGCGTTGATTCTCGGGGCACCGATTGCGGCACAGATCGTCGGCGCCGACCGGCTTCGCAGCGAACGCGGACACTTTCACGGCGCGTGGTCGATATTCGCGCGCCGGATCGAGCGGATGCTGGCAGGTCGAGAAGACCACGAGCGTGTTCATCTCGAAACGCAGGTCGACGTACTGCCCGGCACGCGAGTGGCCGGTCGCGAAGTGCAGATCGCCGCTCTCGTCGGTCGTGACCTTGCTGAAGAAATTCACGTTGGCGACGATGTCGCGCTTGCCCAGGCCATACTTGCCGAGTTCGTTCAACAGACTGTCGTAACCGTTCTTGTAGTAATCGTTGCGCTGTTCCTGAAAGCGTGTCTCGCCGAAGCGCGCCGCGACCATCGCGGCGTTGGAGACACCGCAGAATGTGTCATGCCAGCCGCAGGTATCTTCGACGACCGAGCACAGCACGCGTCCCATATCGGAGTAGCAAACGCAGCCTTTGGTAAGATAGGCGGTGTGTTGCGCCTTGAGCGTGTCCGCCATGTTGTAGCGTTCGAGTTTCTCTTCGTGGTTGTAGAACAGCGCCGCGACGTTCGCACCGCCTTCCAGATCGGTGAGTCGCAACGTCACACCGCGTCGCGCGACACCGGACCAGTGCGCGCCGTCACGAAGAGTTTCTTCCCAGAGCAAACGGTCGGGACTCGAAGCGTTCATGCCGCCAGCCGGTGCAAAGCGCATACCAGCGCACTCAAAGTGCACCAGTGACTGGATTCCGCGCGAAATGCAGCCCCGTCGGGCGCACCAATTCGCCCAATGATGGAGCACGTCGCGCTTCGGTCGCGTTGAAACGGTGCACGACCGGCGGCCCGCTCGCGCCGGGGCGCGGAAAATCTCGCGGCATGCGCTTTGCATCGTCGCCCCAGCAATGTGCGTCTAGGGTTCCGGCTTCGCACTCGCGAGGCGCTGGTCCGAGAGAGGCAGTCCAACCATCCATGAGCGATGGGGGATACACGGCGGGACAAAAGCCCGGGAGATTGGTGAGGCGGCTGGAAGCGCCCGCCCGGTCTCCGGCGCGCGCCCAACATCCGCCTCGATTACGGCCCTCATCGAGTGGAGTGATCGAATGCGCGCGTCTCTCAACAAGATCCTCAGAACATCCCTGCTCCTCGCCCTCGTCACGATCTCGGCGCTGCAGCCGTCGTACGCCGCCGGCAAGAAAACATTCAAGGTCGCATGGAGCATCTACGTGGGCTGGATGCCGTGGGACTACGCCAACCAAAGCGGCATCCTGAAAAAGTGGGCCGACAAGTACGGCATCGAAATCAAGCTCACGCAGATCAACGATTACGTCGAGTCGATCAATCAATACACGGCCGGCGGCTTCGATGCCTGTGTGATGACCAACATGGATATGTTGACGATTCCGTCCGCCGGCGGCGTCGATTCCACCGCGCTCATCGTCGGCGATTTCTCCAACGGCAACGACGGTGTGGTGCTGAAGGGCAAAGGCAAGAAGCTCGCGGACATCAAGGGCCAGTCGGTGAATCTGGTCGAGCTGTCTGTCTCGCACTATTTGCTGGCGCGCGGCCTGACCAGCGTCGGGCTCGCGGAGCGCGACATCAAGGTCGTGAACACATCGGACGCGGACATCGTCGGCGCGTTTGCTTCACCGTCCTCCACCGCCGTCGTGACCTGGAAGCCGCAGCTCGCTGAAGTACAGAAGATGCCGAACGTCACGCCGGTGTTCGACTCCAGCCAGATTCCCGGCGAGATCATCGATCTCATGGTGGTGAACTCGGCGACGTTGAAAGCGAGCCCCGAGTTGGGCAAGGCGCTGGTCGGCGCGTGGTACGAAACCATGACGCTGATGTTCGGCACGGATGCGAAGGCCGCCGCTGCACTCACCCAGATGGCCAAGGCCTCGGGCACCGACCTGCCCGGCTTCAAGAGCCAGCTCGCCACGACCCGAATGTTTGCCAAGCCTGCCGAGGCCTACGCGTTCACGACCAGCCCGGACCTGGTGAAGACGATGGACCTGGTGCGCACGTTCTCCTTCACCCACGGCCTGCTCGGCAAGGGCGCGAAGTCCGCGGACGTGGTCGGCATCAGCTTCCCCGGCGGCAAGACGCTCGGCGATGCGAAGAACGCGAAGATGCGGTTCGATCCGAGCTTCATGAAGCTCGCCGTCGACGGCAAGCTCTGATCCGCTGACATGCGCCGCCTCGTCAATCGACGACCCGGGCGCGGCGGCGCATTGCTGCTGGGTGCGCTGCCGTTCGTGCTGTTGGCCTGCGTGTATTTGATGGCATCTCACATTCGCGCGGCCGAGAATGCCGGCGACAAGTTGCTACCCACGCCGTCCGTGCTCATCGAGACGATTCGCAGCTATGCGTTCGAAGAGGATGCGCGCAGCGGCTCGGTGCTCTTTTGGGTCGACACGATCGCGAGTGTCGAACGGCTGCTCATCGCGCTCGCGCTGAGCGCGGCGATTGGATTGGTGTTCGGCATCGTGACTGGCGTCATTCCTTTGGTGCGGGCGACGCTTGCACCGTTCATCGCGGCGCTGTCGATGATTCCGCCGCTCGCGGTGCTGCCGATCCTGTTCATCGTGCTCGGGCTCGGCGAGGTCGCGAAGATCACGCTGATATTGATCGGTGTGACGCCGGTGATCGTGCGTGACCTCGCTCTGCGCGCTGGCGAGTTGCCCTCGGAACAGCTGATCAAAGCCCAGACGCTCGGCGCGTCGACGTGGCAGCTCATCCTCCGAGTCGTGCTGCCACAGATCTGGCCTCGCCTGCTCGACTCGCTGCGACTGACGCTCGGGGCCGCGTGGCTGTTCCTCATCGCGGCTGAAGCGATCGCGTCGACCGAAGGGCTCGGCTATCGCATCTTTCTCGTGCGCCGCTATCTGGCGATGGATGTGATCCTGCCGTACGTCGTGTGGATCACCCTGCTTGCGTTCGCGATGGACTGGACGCTGCGTTGGATTCGCGCGCAAGCGTGTCCCTGGGCGGAGATGGCGCGCTGATGGCCCGGGTCAGCGCTCGCGGGATCTGGAAGATGTACGACGACCACGTCGTGCTCGAAAGCGTGAACCTCGAAGTCGGGGAGCACGAGTTCGTCACCATCGTCGGCGCGTCCGGGTGCGGCAAGACGACGTTTCTTAAAATGCTTCTGGGCATCGAAACGCCTTCGCGCGGCAAGCTGCTCATCGACGACCAGCCGATCGTGCCGGAGCCGGACGCCGATCGCGGCATCGTGTTCCAGCGTTATTCCCTATTCCCGCACTTGACGGTGCTGGAAAACGTTTTGCTCGGCCTGGAATTCGAGCGCTCGCGCCTGCTCGGGAAGCTGTTCGGCACCAGCCGGCGGCATGCTGTCGAACGCGCGAATCGGCTGCTCGAATCGATTGGCCTGGCGGCGGCGCGCGATAAATATCCGGCACAGCTCTCCGGAGGCATGCAGCAACGATTGTCGATCGCGCAGTCCGTGATCAAGAAGCCCAAGATCCTGCTGCTCGATGAGCCTTTCGGCGCGCTCGATCCCGGCATCACCCTCGACCTGCACCAGCTCATCCTGGAGCTGTGGGCGGCGAACGAGATGACGATCTTCATGATCACGCACGACATCAAGGAGAGCTTTCAGCTCGGCACGCGGCTGCTGGTGTTCGACAAGGTGCGCAATGACCCGCATGCGCCCGAACGCTACGGCGCAAAGATCACGTATGACCTGCGCTTGAAGAAACATACGGAACGCGAACGACTTCGAGCGTAGGTTTATCTACGCGAGATGTTCGATAGCATCTCTTACGCGCAGACGCACGTCCTGAGCCAGAGGTAACAACGGCCTGGGAGGTTCCGCCTGCGCCAGGCCGAGCTCCGCACAGGCGGCATAGGCAACACGCAGGCCGCCATGCGCACGAAACAGATCCCACAATGGTTGCAGCCGGGCGTTCAACCTGGCGACCTCCTCTGGGTCTCCGGCTCGAGCAGCCTCGACGATCTGGATGGCGATGTGAGGCAGGAAGCCGGCGACGACGCTATACCAGGCGTCCGCACCGGCCACGAGAGCATCGGCGCAGCCCCAGTCCCCGCTGTAGCCGATCGCCAGCTTGCCGGCACGTCCAGATCGCAGCTCGGCCATCTCCGCCGCTAAGGTCTTTGCAGCAGGCAGAGGCATTTTGACCGCTGCGATGTTGGGAACATCGGCAAGCCGCCCAAGCAACGCGGGACTGAACGTGAAACGCGTGGTGGTCGGATTGTTATAAATGCACAAAGGCAACGCAGTCGTGCCGGCGACCGCGGCGAAGTGTTGAAAGACCTCTTCCTCGGTCAAAGGCGTGTAAGACACCGGCGCGAGCAGCAGAGCGTCCGCACCTTCAGCTTCGGCATCTCGCGCCAGGTTTTGCGCATCGTCAGTTCGCAGGGCGCCTACGCCGACGATCAACGGCACTTTTCCACCGACAGATTTCACCGCCGCGCCGATCGCGCGACTGCGCTGCGTCCTCGTGAGATAGGCGTATGTGCCGGTGCTGCCCAGCAAGCCGATCGAGTCCACGCCGGCGTCCGCGAGCCGACCCGTCAGGCGCGCCACGCCCTCTACATTAACGACACCGTGCTCGTCGGCCGGAGTGATTGGAAACGCCGAAAGGCCGCGAAATAACGCCATGAACGATCCTTCGCTGTCCCGTTTGAAGTCGCAAAGTTACCGGTCAGCAGCGAGCACGCACAGACACAGTACGAATGGAGTTGCGAAAATCTGTATAGGTGACGCGCTCCACGGCAAGAGGAACTTCCCTTCTCATGACTCGTTTGACTCGTTCCGATCGTGATCGGCGAGGACACCGTGAACACAGGCAAACTGATCGGCAAGGTGGCGCTGGTTGCCGGAGCATCGTCCGGCATCGGCGAAGCCACGGCGTATGCTCTGGCGGCGGAAGGTGCGCGTGTAGCAATAGCTGCTCGACGGTTACCGCGCCTCGAAGCGTTGGCAGAACGTATCGCCCGGGCGGGTGGCGAGGCCTTGGTCATCCAAACGGACCTCACGGAGGAAGCCCAGGCGACGCAGATGATCAGGCACGTCGTGCAAACCTTCGGCCGGCTCGACATGCTTCTGAACGTCGCCGGCATCGGCGTCGCCGCGCCGTTTCAGAACACGACCACTGCCGAGTACCGCCAGATGGTGGACGTCAATATCCTCGGCATGCTTTATCCGACCCACGCTGCCGTGCCGATCATGAAACAACAGGGCGTCGGCCATATCGTGATCGTGTCATCCGGCACCGGTCGGTACATCCATCCGTCGGTGGTCTACTCCGGCACCAAGCACGCAGCGAGCGCCATTGCGGAATCCCTGCGTCGTGAGATCGGCAAGGACGGCATTCGCGTGACGGTCGTTGAGCCCGGCGCCGTGAAAACCGAGTTCACATCGCAAATGCGGCCGGACGTCCGCGAATCTGTCGCCCAGCGGCTGGGCAACATGGAGCAACTCGAGAGCGAAGACGTCGCCGCCGCAATCCTCTATGCAGTCACCCAACCGCAAAGAGTAAACGTCAACATCCTTACGCTGTATCCGACGCAACAGGCGTGAGCCGATGCCGGTGCGCGGTCCGGCTGTGGCATCCTGCGTCGATGGTTACGTTTCGAATTCACGGACGACGGTGGTGGCTCGGAGGAGCGATCGCCGCGGCGCTGGTCGCAAGCCTGGCCGCGGTGTTGGTGAAACCCATGATCGAGCGCGCGGTCCGTGAGCGGATCGAGTCCGCAGCGGTCCGCCATGGCATGGTTGCCCGAATCGGGGCGGTACGCGTCGGCGTCTGGCCGCTGGTGCGACTGGAGGGCTTCGATCTCGACCTCGGCCATGGAGCTCGACTGCATGCCGACAGGATCGCAGCCACGTATCCCGGCCGCCTGCGACTCGCAGTTCGTGCCGCCAATCTCGTGGGCCCGGCAGGCATCAGCATCAGCTCGCCAGCCACTGCCTGGGATGTGGCCGGCCTTCGCCGCGAGGATCTGCAACTCACGCTGGTGGAGCCACAGGCCGGCCTGTCGATTCGCCAAATAACGGATTCGATGGGCCATGGATGGAACGTCGAGGCACGTGGGCTCGACATCGGCCGTCTGCTCGACGTGCGGCGCGAAGGCACCCCGCTCCTGGATGGTGGTATCGCGGACGGACGCGTGGATCTTCGGACGAGCACCGATGCGCTCCGTTTCCACGTCGACATCGGCACGCGCGGTGCGCGCTTGGGAGCGCTGGCGGATAACGCCGGCGACCAACCACAGCTCGGCGAGCCGACCGACGTGACCCTGCGATTCGACGGCGCCTGGCAGCGCGCCGAGAGCACGATCGAAATCCCCGAGGTCCACGGGACGTTGGCCGGTGCGGACCTGTCGGGCTCGATCACACTGCGCGCCCTCGATACCGATCCGAGTGTCGATGTCGCACTCGGCGTGCGGCAGCTGGAGTTCGGGCGACTGCTGAGCGCAGCCGGCCTCGCGGTGCCCGAAAGCTTGGGCATGGCGCCCGGCGGCAGCCCTGATCTTGGATCGGCCACGATAGAAGTGCGTGTACGCGGACGTGTGGCAGAGCCTGCCGCTCTCGCGGTGAGCCAGAAGATCAACTTCAGTCCGCCACGCCCGATGCCGCCGGCGATCTCGCGACTGCGCGGCGACTTCGTTTACCGCTCCACCGACGGACCCGGCCCGCACCGCCCCGTCGATGTTTCGCTCTCCTCCCCCGACTTCATCGCCCTGCGCGACGTTCCGCCGCTGTTCGTGCGCACTCTGCTGCTTTCAGAAGACGCGGGCTTCTACGGGCATCGTGGTATCGACCTTCGCGAACTCCCCTCCGCGCTGCTCACCAACTGGTCGCGCGGGGGCGCGGCGCGCGGCGCGTCGACAATTTCCCAGCAGTTGGCCAAGAACCTGTTCCTGTCGCGTGACAAGCAGGTCGGACGCAAGCTGCAGGAACTGGCGATTACGTTCCTGCTGGAGTCGGCGCTCGGCAAGGATCGTATTCTCGAGATCTACCTGAACATCATCGAATGGGGGCCGGACCTGCGCGGCCTGCGGCCGGCGGCCCGCCACTATTTCGGTCGCGAACCCCAGGCACTGACGCCGGCGCAGATGGCCTTCCTGGTCGCGATGATCCCAGGGCCGATCAAATACCAGCGTTCATTCGCGCGCGGCACGCCGGGGCCCGGTCTGCGCTCGCTGATCGACGACTTGCTGGCGAAGCTGCGGTCGGTGAATGCGATCGGTGAAGAGGAATATCAGCAGGCGCTCAGCGAACAAATCATCGTTGGCAGCGGGAGGCAGCCCGGATGATTCGGTCACGTGTCACGGTCCACATGGCGAGCTGCGTTCTGCTGTTCTTCCAATCGGCACCCCCTGCACTGAGCGCCGAACAGGCGGCCACGGCCACCGCCATCGAGCGCCTCAATCGGGCCCAAGCAGCTTTGCGCGACTCTCGTAAGCGCAGCGACTGGGCTGCCTATCGGATCGCGGCCGAACAGATCAAGGAACTGCTCAATGGCTCGCCGCAGTCGCGACTCGAACTGGCCCGTGCCGAGATTCATGTTGATGACATCACTGCCGCGCTGGATGAGCTGACGACCTACGTCCGCATGGGACAGTCTTCCGAGGCAATCGACAAACTGCCCGACTTCGAAGCTCTGCGACAGCGCAAGGAATTCGCGACCGTACGCACGTCCATGCTCGCCAATCGAAAGGTTGTGTCGCGCTCGACGGTTGCTTTTCACATTCAGGATCCGGGGCTCCTGCCGGAGGACATCGATTTCGATTCGCGCGCGCAGCGATTCCTGATCTCCAGCGTTTTGCAGCATCGAATCGTCGCGGTCACGGCGGATGGCACGCTCACCGAATTCGCCAAGGCGCCCGACGACTGGCCGGTGCTGGCGTTGAAAATCGAGACCAGCCGCAACGTGCTGTGGGCGACCGAAGTCGCGATGGAAGGTTTTGCGTCCGTGCCGGAGTCGGACCGTGGCCGCTCGGCGGTGGTGTGCTACGACCTGAATACCGGCAAGCTGATTCGTAGGATCGAGGCGCCGCGCCCGAGCGCACTTGGCGATATGGCGCTGATGTCGAACGGCGACCTGATCGTCACGGACGGCGAGCACGGTGGACTGTATCGGTTGCAGACGGATGCAGATCAGCTCGAACGGTTGGATCAGGGTGATTTCATATCGCCGCAGACGGTGGCGATGGCAGCCGACGCCACGCACATTTACGTGCCC
>CAMLEO010000258.1 GCA_946478975.1 uncultured Steroidobacter sp. | reverse complement strand
CGATCCTGTCCGGTGATTTCACAGCTCGCTCCCTCTATTGTTTCGATGCGGCGTCCGCGCGAGATTGTTGTTGTGGCGGCGGGGTCGGCGGGAACATAGGAAATCGGGATTGCCGAGTCAACACGGGTTTTTAGCGCGACTGCGTTTCGTAAAGGCAATCGACACAGAAGTGATAAACCCGCCGTCACCCGGACGTTTCTAATTGTCAGCTACGTCAGTGACCAGGGCAGTGCATCACGGATGCTCGTGTTCCTTCGTGCCGTCGCGACGGTGATGTTCGTAGTGTGAGCGGAGCAGGTCGCCGCCGAAGTCACGTTCCAGGTCGCGCCAGACGGTGTGGATGTGATTGGCGTTGTTTTGGGTGTTGTCGTACTCGATCAGGACTGTCGGGCCGTGCAGCCGGTAGTAGTGCGGCTTGCCCGGCTCAGTGCTGCCGGCCCAGCCGAAATGAAGTTTGTCGAAGCCGGCGTGCTCGATGCGATTCAGCTGGTCGCGGGCGGCAGCTTCGGTCAGCCGATTGACATAGACCTGCAATAGCTTTCGCAATTGCGCCTGCTCGGGCTGAGTCATGTCGCCGGCGGCGAGTCCTTCCATTTCGAGCGAGCGCACTTTGGGATCGTTGCGTGTCACGATGTCGGAGAACGCATCGTCGGAGAGCATGGCGCGAGTTCGTCGCTCGCCAGGAAACATTTGCATCAGCGTACGCGCCAGGTCTTCCTCGGCGGCGAGCAGGCGCAGGCCGGCTTTCGGTCCCGATTGCATGCGGGCCGGGTTCGAGCCCATGAACAACGGAGCAACAATCTGGTCGTGACCTTCGACATTGGTGGCATTCACCGAAAGATGATGACCTTCGAAGCGCCAGGCCCACGGCACGCGCGGACCGGGCTCGCCGAACACGACGGTGTAATAAAGGTCTGGATCGCGACGCTGCGGGTTGCCTTCGATCTCGCGCAGTACCAGCTCGTGTTGAATGATGCCCTTGGCCGTCGCCAGGCCCTGCGGGCTCAATGCCGAGCCAAGCAGCGCATCGACCGATGTCTTTTGATTCGCATCCAGGTCGCCCAACGTGACGCCGGTGCGTTTCATCGGCACGTAGTTCCAATTGGTGCGCTCGTCGGATTCGAACGGGAGCTGCGCCTGTGCTCGTTTGTTTGCTGGCAGGGATTGCAGCAACGAACGCGCAGCCTGCTCGCCCGTTGCGGGCGGCTCGTCGTTCGCACCTTTGGAATCACGAGTCGACATCAGAGCGGTCCCTACAATCGCCGCAAGGGCGATGACACCGAGGTGGGTTTTCATGGCTCGACCATCACAGTGGCGGAGTCGCCATTCGTAGATGCGCTCATGTGACCGATGGTTCCCGCGTGCTCGAAACCGAAGCGTTGAAAGATTTCAATAACGCTGGGCACCGCTGCGTCATCGCAAGCTACCAGCAGGCCGCCGGAGGTTTGCGGATCGCACAGCAGGGCTCGCGCAACGTTTCCCATTCGTGGATCCAGTTGCACGTGAGCGCCGTACGATGACCAGTTGCGTCCCGAGGCGCCCGTCACACAACCGGCTTCCGCGAGCGCGAACGCATTTTCCAGCAATGGTATTTGTGACATCTTCACGCGAGCGCTCAATCCAGCGCCGCGGCACATCTCGAGCAGGTGCCCGAGCACACCGAAGCCAGTCACATCGGTCATTGCATGCACGCCAGGCAGATGTGCCAGGTGCGCGCCGGGAATATTCAAGCGTGTGGTGGTGTCGATCATCGTGCGATAGTCGGCTTCGCTCAGTCGCTCTTTCTTGAGCGCGGCGGAATAAATGCCCACGCCGACAGGTTTGCCTAGAACCAACACGTCGGTCGCGCGTGCTGTCGAATTGCGCTTTAAATGGCGTGGGTGAACGACGCCGATCGCGGCGAGGCCATAGATCGGCTCGACCGAATCGATGCTGTGGCCGCCGGCGACCGGAATGCCTGCCTGAGTGCAGATGGACTCCCCGCCGCGCAGGATTTCACGAATCACTGCAACGGGCAGGACGTTGATGGGCATCCCGAGAATGGCGAGTGCAAACAGCGGCATGCCGCCCATCGCATAAACATCGCTCAATGCATTGGTGGCGGCGATGCGTCCGAAGTCGAACGGATCGTCGATGATGGGCATGAAGAAGTCGGTGGTCGCGATGACGGCCTGCTCGTCGTTCAAAGCATAGACGGCAGCATCGTCCGAGGTTTCCGCTCCGACCAGCAGTTGCGCGAACGGCGTGGTCGACGCGGAGCGCTCGATCAACGTGGCAAGGACGCCGGGCGCGATCTTGCAACCGCAGCCGCCGCCGTGCGACAGCGAAGTGAGTCGCGGGGTGCTGGCCATCGATGGTCCCTCTCAAAGTGGCGGAAGGCAGCAGGAGTCGAACCTACCCGGAAGCGTCTGACGCCCCCTGCTGGGTTTGAAGCCCAGCCGCACCGCCGGGTGCGTGTACCTTCCCTGTCATCCAGCCGCTGTGCTTGCGTAACACATGCGTATCGTGAACGCGCCGGGTGTAACCGACGCGGTCGAAATATTCCAGGATCTGAATCGTCCGCTTACGACCGAGCCCGATGGCATCGCGATAACGAGCTGCGTTCACGCCGCCGTGTTCTCGCGCCAGCGCGGCGATGATATCCGCGAGCGTGCCGACCCGATCGCTGTCGTAAAACAAATCATGCACGATCTGGCAGACGGCGCCTCGTGCAACTTGCTTCCGCAGCACCTGTCGCACGCGCTCCTCGGGCTGCTGAACCGCTGCTGCCAGCTCCCGCACCCAAGGCGGCTCAGGATGACCGCGCTGGATGAGTGATTGCAACTGCTGTGCGAGATCCTGATCGGTTTCGGAAAGTGTGCTCACGTGGCCGGGCAGCTGCAGCCACGGGCCATTGCGAACCAGCAAACGTTCCTGGGTGAGCTCGTCCACCAGTGCTTGCCACAGCGGCTCGGGCAGTTCGGGCAGCGCCATGCGCCGCAGCCGACCGGAATCCGGGCCGGGGTCATCGGTAAATTCGGCATGAAACTCCCGGAGCGCGCTCAATGTTTGTTCACGCAGCGAATTCCACGTTGAGGTGCGAATCGCGAACTGTTCGTGGCTCGTGCCTCTCACAACGGTGTTGGGCGGAATAGTAACGTGCGTGGCGGCACGACCGGTGAGACGTTCGATGTCCGTCATGCTCACGCCATGCGGCGCATGAGCCAACAGCGGATGCAGTCCTTCGCCCGCAAGCATGCGTTCAAGGGCGTCGAGATAACGCAGCCGCTCTTGCGAGCGCCGCCTGCGCGAGGGAGCCGACGAATCCAGGACCACGCCGCCGCCAATCGTATGTGCAGCCTGCGCGTCGCGAACGATGAAACGATCGCCGGGAAGCGCACACGTCGCTGTGTCGAACACGAGCTGCACGCGGGCCGATTCCCCGGCCGCAAGATGCTCCGACTCGAGCAACACCAGGTGAGCCGGGCAATGCGCCGTGCCGATATGCACGTGAACCGGCGACCACGTGGCAAGTCGCAGGCCGCTGCGTTCTAACAAAGACAATCGCACATCTACGCGCCGAGTCGAAACCAATGCTCGCGGATCGCCGAGCCAGTCACCGCGCGAGATCGCGCATTTCTCTACGCCGGCGAGATTGAGGGCGCAGCGTTGCCCGGCGCAGCCGAGTTCGTTGGCGCGGTTCTGTGCATGGATACTGCGTACCCGCACGAAAAGATTGCGAGGCATTGCCAGCACGGTGTCGCCGACGTGAATTCGTCCGGAGAACACTGTGCCGGCGACGATGGTGCCGTGACCTGGGAGCGTGAAGACGCGATCCACGGCCAATCGGAAAAGACCGTCGTCGTGACGCTTTGACGTTTGCACGGCGGTCTCGTGCAGATGCTGGCGAAGTGCGGCTGTGCCCGGATCGTTAGCCATCGTGGCGTTGATCAAGAATAACGGTGCGTCTCGCAATGGAGTGGGTGCCAGCAGTTGTTTGATTTCCCGCTCGACCTCGCCGAGGCGCTCGCGATCCACGCGGTCAATCTTCGTGAGCGCGACGGCGCTTCGTGAGATGCCGAGCAGTTCCAGGATCGCGAGGTGCTCGCGAGTCTGCGGCATCACGCCGTCATCAGCGGCGACGACCAGCAGCGCGAAGTCGATACCGCATGCACCGGCCACCATCGTGTGAACCAGCCGCTCGTGGCCGGGCACATCGACGAAACCCAGCGCTTCGCCGTTGGTCAATTGCGTGTAGGCGTAACCGAGTTCGATCGAGATGCCGCGTTCTTTTTCTTCTTTCAGCCGATCCGTGTCGACGCCGGTCAATGCGCGCACCAGCGTCGTCTTGCCATGGTCGATGTGCCCGGCGGTGCCGACGATCATGACGGTCTCAACGCCTGCAGCTGATCGACGAACGGAGCCTCATCGGATGGTTCGAGACAGCGCAGGTCGAGCCACAATGTTTTGTCGGCAATGCGCCCGATGACGGGCCGAGGCAGCGCGCGCAACGCTGCTTCCAACCGGTCCAGGCTGCCGTGCTTGCCTTTGATTGCTCGGGTCGCGAGCCCGTAACTTGGCAGTTGATCGACGGGCAGCGCGCCGCTGCCGATCTGGCTGGACATCGCTGCCGCCGCGACTTCATAGGCTTCGCCTACGGCGCGTTGAACGATCGGCTGCAAGCGCATCGCTTGCGCCTGCATGGCTTCGGCGCGTCGAGTGAGCAGGCGCAACGTCGTCAGGCGTTCCGTCAAGAACTCGGGCGACCGGTACAACGATAAGACTGTTTCGAGCGCGGCGATCGTCAGCTTGCCGACTCGCAGGGCGCGCTTGAGCGGATGTTTCTTGAGCGTCGCGATCAGATCCGCACGGCCGGCGAGGATGCCAGCCTGTGGGCCACCGAGTAATTTGTCGCCGCTAAAGGTGACGAGATCGGCGCCCGCCGCGATCGTCTCGCGAACCGTAGGTTCTTTGGGCAGCTGCCACTGTGTGAGGTCGACCAGCGATCCACTGCCGAGATCCACCACGACTGGAATCGAATGTTCGCGAGCGAGAGCGGAAAGATCCTCGGTAGAAACATTCGCCGTAAAGCCGGTGATGGCGTAGTTGCTCGTGTGCACTTTCATGAGCAACGCCGTGCGCGGACCGATGGCTTGTGCATAGTCGGCTAGGTGCGTTCGATTGGTCGTGCCCACCTCGATGAGTTTGGCGCCGGCCTGGCGCATGATGTCGGGCATCCGGAACGCGCCGCCGATTTCGATCAGCTCACCGCGTGAAATCACGACTTCACGTCGGCCGGCGAGGGCGCTCAGCAACAACAGCACCGCGGCGGCATTGTTATTTACGACAGTGGCTGCTTCAGCTCCCGTCAGCTCGCGCAATATTTCTTCGACCACATCGTCGCGGTCGCCGCGCTTGCCCGATTCGAGATCGAACTCCAGATTCACCGGAGCGGTCAGCGCCTGTGCAATGGCTCTCACGGCAGCGTCGGGTAACAAGGCACGACCGAGATTCGTGTGGAGCACGGTCCCGGTCAGGTTGAATACCGGGCGCAGGTGCGGCTGTGAAATATCGGCCAACTTCGTTTCGACGCTCGCCGCGATGGCCTCGTCGCTCAACGCGATCGGCTCCAAACTCCCTGCCACGGCCCGAGTGCGCAGGTCTTGTAAATGTGTGCGCAGGATCGTCGTGACTTGCGTGCGCCCGTGTCGCGCCAACAGCGCTGCCAGCGCCGGCCGATTCAGCAGGCGATCGAGGGAAGGTATGTCTGCCGCGCTCGCACGCGACATCTCAGCGAGTGGTGCTGCCACAGCGCGTCCCGTTGCAACCAACGGGTGGATTCTGAGCGCCCGCGGCCCCTCAAGGCAATCACGTCGCGGCGCTCAACAGAAACGGATTGGCGCTGGCACGGCGATAGCCGGCTTCGCTCAGCAGCAGATCGAGCGGCAGGCTGGCGAGGTCGTCGGCCACCGGCTCGATATTGCCGTCTTGTTCTTGATACAGAATCTTGCGGTAGGTATGGCAGGTGTCGCAGCACTCGGCGCGAATGCCGGGCGGCCCGTCTTCGATGGATTGATAGGTGATGCCCTGCGTCGTGTAGCAGTGGCTGCATTTCACGCGGACCATGTGCCATTCGGTGGCGCACAGTGCGCAGTGGAGATACCGGAATCCTTGCGATTTCGGATCGGCGCGCACGATGCTTGCGACGGGGAGCGTGCCGCAGATCGGGCACACGCCGGGCACATCGAGCTCGTGCACATCATCGATGGGCAGGCGACTGGCGAGGTCGAGCCAATACACTTGCAACGCGGCCATGATGAAAGGCGCCGAGGCAAAGTCGACGGCGTCCGTCTCCGCCGCCAACAACGCGTCAGCCTGCAACTCCAGTTGTTCCGGTTCGAGCGTGCGTAATCGATCGCATACGGCACGCGCTGCGTCGACAGTGTCTGGACGAGCGGCGACGGAATCGCAAAGTGACATCAATGCCTGGCGCCAAAGCTCTTCGCGCGGCCATCCGTTTGCGGCGATGACTGGCATGCGGAACTCGCGAGCACTGGCGATCTGCTCGGCCGAGGGTAGCTTCGCGTCGATGTTTGTTAGTGCCGCTTGCTGAGCATCGGCAATATGCGCCATCAATCGCAGGTAATCGCCAATCGCGTGGCCGATCGCGTCGGGCTCGCTCTGTTGTCGAAGGCGGGCGGCGCGTGCCGAGAAAACGCGCTCCCTCTCGGGCAGTCGCAGCCGGGGAATGCCCCCTTGCGCGAACGACTCAATCTGGCCGGGTTCGAGGATGCGTTGCATGGATTTTGTCCCGGAACCAGGTGCGATGATGTTTCCAAGCCCAGCCGGGCGTGACGGTGCCGCGAGTCATGGCACGAACCGATCCTCTCACCCAGAACGCGGCGTAGATGTGGATGATGATGGCGCAGATCAACAGGAACGCGAACAGCGCATGCAAGAGGGCGCCGAAGCGAACGACGCCAGTCGAGAAATACACCGAAAAGAACTCGCGCCAGATGACGATGCCCGTCAGCAGCATGACGACGGCGCAGACCACGAGCACAGCAAACATCAGCTTCTGGCCGGCATTGTAACGGCCGACATCTGGGAGGCGCTCTTCGCGATTGTTCACCACGTCCCGCGACTGGCGCAGCCATTGCCAATCGCGCGGCTGCATTTTGTTGAACCGCCACATCGTCGCGGCGAGCACCGCGAATGCGAAGACCATCACCAATCCCAGGAACGGGTGCAGGATGCGAGTCCAGGTGCCGCCGCCGAACAGTGAGCTCAACCAGAACAGCGCGGGATGAAACATCGACAATCCCGACAGCGCGGTCAGCACGAACGTGATCGCGACGATCCAATGATTCGTGCGCTCGTTCGCGGTGTAGCGCTCGATGATGTGCAGGCGCGGGTCGCTGGTGGTGTCGTTCATGGCGCACGCTCCTCGCCCTTCTTGGCGATCTCCTGGGCCGCGGCCAGCTCATCTTCGTCGTGAGTTTCGTTGCGGCCGACACGGATGAAATGGAAGAACCCCGCCAGCGCCGTCAGCGCGATGCCAGCGAGCGCGAGCGGCTTGGTCACGCCTTTCCACAATCCCACCATCGGGCTGATCTGCGGATCGACCGGCAAGCCGCTGTACAAGTCCGGCTGGTCGGCGTGATGAAGCACATACATCACATGTGTGCCGCCAACGCCTGCCGGATCGTACAGCCCGGCGTTGTCGAAGCCGCGCGATTTCAAATCTTCGATACGTTCGGCGGCGTGCTGCTGCATGTCCTCTTTCGTTCCCCACACCAATGCGCCCGTCGGGCACGACTTGATGCAGGCCGGTTCGAGCCCCACCGACACGCGATCCGAGCACAACGTGCATTTGTATGCTTTGCTGTCTCGCTTGGAGATGCGCGGGACGTTGAACGGGCAGCCGGCGATGCAATAGCCGCAGCCGATGCAGTTTTCTTCCTGGAAATCGACGATGCCATTCGCGTACTGCACGATGGCGCCCGGAGCAGGGCAGGCTTTGAGACAGCCGGGATCGGCGCAATGCATGCAGCCGTCCTTGCGAATCAGCCATTCCAGATCGCCGCCTTTGGCGGGATTCTCATATTCGGTGAAGCGCATCAGCGTCCACGATTGGTCGGTGAGATCGTGCGGATTCTGATACGCGCCGACGTTGGTCCCGACTTCATCGCGCAGGTCGTTCCATTCCATGCACGCAACCTGGCACGCCTTGCAGCCGATGCATTTGGTCGTGTCGATGAGCTTTGCGACCTGGCCGCCCGACGATGGCTGCCGCACGTTCGGTGGCTGGGTGGTGGTCGCGGAGCGCCGTACAACGTCGAGTGATTGCAACGACATGGCTCTCTCCTAGACCTTCTCGACCTTCACCAGGAACGCCTTGAATTCCGGCGTCTGCGAGTTGCCGTCGCCGACGAACGGCGTCAGCGTGTTCGCGATATAGCCGGGCTTGGCGAGGCCGGTGAATCCCCAGTGAATGGGAATGCCGACGGTGTGCACGGTCTTGCCATCGATGTTCAGCGCACGGATTCGTTTGGTCACAACTGCGACCGCTTCGATGTGACCGCGGTTCGAGCTGACGCGGACGCGATCGCCGGCTGCGACGCCCAAATCCTTCGCCAGTGCTTCGCCGATCTCGACGAACTGCTCGGGCTGCGTGATCGCATTCAAACGAACGTGCTTGGTCCAGTAATGGAAATGTTCCGTCAACCGATACGTCGTCGCCACGTGCGGGAAGTCCTTGGCGGTGCCGAGCGCTTCGCGGTCTGCTTTGAAGATGCGCGCTGCTGGGTTGCTCACCGCCCGCGGCTCGTTGCGACTGAGCGGGTTGTAGCCCAGCGGCGATTCGAACGGCTCGTAATGCTCGGGGAACGGACCTTCCGCCATGTAGGCGCGCCCGAAGAAACGTGCGACGCCTTCGGCATTCATGATGAACGGCCCCATGCCGCCGGCGGGATCCTCATCCAGTTTGAAGTCCGGCGTGTCCGCGCCGACCCATTGTTTGCCATTCCATTTGACCAGCGTGCGTTGCGGATTGAACGGCTTGCCGCTCGGATCGCACGAGGCGCGGTTATATAGAATGCGTCGGTTCGCGGGCCACGACCAACCCCAGTTCAATGTCTGGCCGATGCCGGTGGGATCCGAGTTGTCTCGGCGCGCCATCAGGTTGCCGGTCGGCCCCCACGAGCCGCAGAAGATCCAGCAGCCGCTTGCAGTGCTGCCGTCATCACGCAGTTCGCTGAAGGCGGCGAGTTGCTCGCCGCTCTTGCGAAGCACCTTGGTGGCATCTTTCGGATCCGCGACATCGGCGAGCGCCTTGCCGGAATATTCCTTCGCGAGCTCCTCGGGCGTCGGCGCCTTCGGATTCGCATACGGCCACGACAACTTCAGGATCGGATCCGGGAATGCGCCGCCTTCGGTTTGATACAACGCGCGCAGCCGCGTGAATATCCCGGACATGATGTCGATATCCGAGCGCGCTTCGCCGGGCGGCTCGGCACCTTTCCAATGCCATTGCAACCAGCGGCCGGAATTGACCAGCACGCCGTCTTCCTCGGCGAAACACGTGGTCGGCAGCCGGATGACTTCGGTTTGTATCTTGCTGGAGTCGACGTCGTGGTGCGCGCCGTAGTTGCGCCAGAACTCGGATGTTTCCGTGACCAGCGGGTCCATGATCACCAGGAATTTCAGCTTCGACAGCGCCGCCGTCATCTTCGCCTTGTTGGGCGCGGCAGCGAGCGGATTGAAGCCCTGCGCGAGATAGCCGTTGATCTTGCCCTGATCCATCAGGTCGAAGACCTGCAGCATGTCGTACAGCTTGTCGATCTTCGGCAGGTAGTCGAACGCCCACTTGTTCTCAGCCGTGGCGGCATCGCCCCACCAGGCCTTTTGCAGGCTGACAAAGAACTTCGAGAAGTTCTGCCAGTAGCTCAGCTGGTTCGGCCGCAGCGGTTTGAACGAGCGGGTGGCGACGTACTGCTCGTATTCCTGTTCCTTTTCTTTGGGCAGCGTCAGGTAACCGGGCAGCAGATCCGACAGCAGGCCGAGATCGGTCAGGCCCTGGATGTTGGAATGACCGCGCAGCGCATTCATGCCGCCGCCGGAAACGCCGATGTTTCCTAACAGCAGCTGCATCATCGCTCCACAGCGAATCATCTGCGAGCCGACGGTGTGCTGCGTCCAGCCCAGCGCGTACATCACTGTCATGGCGCGCGTAGGCGAGGCAGTCGAGCCGATCATTTCGCAGATCTGCTGGAATTTCGCTTTCGGCGTGCCGCACACGCGCTCGACCATTTCTGGCGTGTAGCGCGAGTAGTGCTGCTTCATCAGGTTATAAACACAGCGCGGATGAGCCAGCGTCGGATCGGTGCGGGCGAAGCCGTCGTCGCCGATTTCATAGTTCCAGGTGGCTGTGTCGTAGGTGTGTTAATCTACATCGTAGCCGGAGAACAAGCCGTCATTGAACGCGAACTC
>CAMLEO010000257.1 GCA_946478975.1 uncultured Steroidobacter sp. | reverse complement strand
CGCAGCGACAATTTCATCACGCCCATTTCTTTCGGTCGCGGCCTCGGCAACAACGGCAAGCCGCATACGTCGGTGCTGGCTGCGGAGATCGCGCCGGATGGATTTTGGGAATATGGCCTGTTCAATGGCGTCGACCTGCGCTCCGAATCGGTCACCGACCGCTACGTCAGCACCATCAAACAAGCGGTGTTGACGGCGGAGCACACGCTCAACGACACGTTCGCGCTCGACGGGCTCGTCGGCTTTACGCGCTCGGATCTGGATCAGCCGGTGCGCACGACGATTACTTTGGATGCGGTCAACACCAATGACTTCTCCTGGGACTACCGCGGCGGCCGGCGCATTCCGCTCATCCACTATGGCATCGATATCACCGACCCGAATGCATTTGCGTTCGGGCCCGCACGCGCCGACGGCACGGTGACGGGCATTCTCGGCGTGGTCGAGAATCAGGTTCGCAACGATTTTCTCACGACCAATCTCAACGCGAATGTCACGTTCAACGACGCGCTCAAGCTTCGGTTCGGCGGACAGTATCGCGAGGGCGAATTCACCTCCGGCCAGGCGCAACGCGCAACGACGGTGTCCGGGATCACGCCGTCGCTTCCCGCGGGGACGACGCTCGCGAGCATCACTCGCCAGATCGATCACTTCGGTCGCGGGCTCGGTGGCGGTGTGCCGAGCGGCTGGGTCGCTGCGGATTACGACCGGTTCAATCAAGTGTTCGGTCTCGAATCGAACAGCGGCGTGTTCGAGTTGGTCGGTGTCGGTCCCAACAGCCAGGCGCTCGGCAGCAATTTCTCCGTGGATGAGCAGGTGACCGGTGGGTTCGTGCAACTGGATTTCGAGACGCATCTGCTGCCGTTCACGACGCGCGGGAACGTGGGCGTGCGTTACCTCCAGACCGATGTAGAAACCAAGGGCTATGTGATATTGCCGGCGCCGCTGTTCTTTCAGGCAGCGGTGATCAAACGCTCGTACGACGATGTCCTGCCGTCACTGAATCTCGCCGCGGAACTCACACCCGATCTGCAACTGCGATTGTCTGCCGCACGCGTGATGTCGCGGCCGCCGCTGTCGCTGCTCAACCCAGGTGGCACGATCACGACAGTCTCCCGAGGCTTGTCGATAGGCAATCCAAATCTCGATCCGGTTCGCGCCAACACGCTGGACCTCGCGGCTGAATATTACTTCGGCACCGGCGGGCTGGTGTCGCTGGGCTTGTTTTATAAAGACATCGAAAGCACGGTGCAGGTCGTGCGACGGCTGGTGCCTTTCAGCGAGACCGGGTTGCCGCCGAGCATCCTGCAGGGTTCGCAGGCGACGCCCGACGATTTGTTTCAGGTCACGCGCGCGGTGAATGCTAAGGGCGGGCCGCTCAAAGGATTCGAGATCAACTATCAGCAGCCGTTTACGTTCTTGCCGGGGTTCCTGTCGAAGCTGGGTACGCTGTTGAATTACGTCTATGTGTCTTCGGAGGTCGACTACGTCGTCGGTGCGAATGCCGAACAGACCGTGACCACCGATCTTGCCGGCCTGTCCAAACATTCCGCCAACGGCACGATCTACTACGACGACGGCAGGTTCAGCATTCGCGCCTCGCTCAACTATCGCAGCGGCTACCTGGTCACGGTGCCCTCCGGCGGCCCGGGCAGCGACGTCGACGGCGTTCGTTCGAGTATCTTCGTCGATGCATCGAGCTCGTATGCGGTCACGGATCGCCTGCGCCTGACGCTCGATGCCCAGAATCTCACCAATGAATGGGCCACCCAGTACAGCGACTCCCGGCGCAAGGATCCGCTGTATCAGACGCTCACCGGCCGCACCTATACGATGGGGGCGTCCTATCGCTTCTAGGCCGGGTGAATTTCGTACCCGACCTGGCCGGGGAACACTCGTATGTAATATGACGGACGGCAGACGGAGCTACTGGGACCGCATCTTTGGCCAGCATGGGCCAAATCTGGCTGCGTTCATCCGGCGCCGGGTGCGGCGGGCCGCCGATGTGTCGGACCTCACTCAAGAGCTGTATCTGCGGCTGTTGCGGGCCGATCGCGCCGAGTTGATCCGCAATCCCGAGGCTTATCTATATACGGTGGCGGTCAACCTGCTGCGAGAGCAGGCGGTATTGGATCGTCGCTGGGAGCACACCGTCGATGCCGTCGATCCGCCCACGGACCCGGCGCTGGTCGATTTCCGCACACCGGAAGAGCAGGTGGATCTGCAGGTCCGGCTGTCGCAGGCCTCGCAGCTGATCGAAACATTGCCGGCGAAATTTCAGGCGGTGCTGATCCTGCAGTATCGCGACGGTCTGTCGTATGAAGAAATCGCCGCACGGCTCGGCGTCTCTACGCACGCCGTGAAAAAGTATGTGATGCAGGGGCTCGCGCTGTGTCGCAATCGCCTGCAACGTTTCGAGGGGGCCGGTCGATGAACCGCCGCCAGGATCCGGTTCGCGCCTTGATCGCCAGCCAGGCGCAGCTGTGGTTCGTGCTCCATCGCGCTGGCGATCTCACCGCCGCTCAACGGCAACAGTTCATCGACTGGTTGTGCGAGTCGCCGGCCCATGCGCACGAGTATGTGGCGCTCACGGGCTTCATGCAGGATTTGCAACAGGCGGCTTCTCTGAACACGACGCCTGCTGATGAGCTCATCGCGCGAGCGCGTGCTGAAGTAGATGACGACGTGGTGCAGCCGATGTTTCCAACTGCGCCGCGTCCTGCGCCGAATCGTTCTCCCGCGCGGGCTCATGTTTGGACGGCGCTTGCAGCGGTGATGACGGCGGTTGCCGTACTGATCGGCGGCGGCTGGTGGTTTCATGAGCGCGATCACTATCAAACGGCCCATGCGGAGCAACGCTCCTGGCGCATGCCGGATGGCTCGACGGTTCATTTGAATTCGAGCTCGGAGATTCGCGTGCACTTCGACGGCCGGCAGCGGCGAGTCGAGCTCGTGCGCGGCCAGGCTTTGTTTCAAGTGGCCAAGGATCCGCAGCGTCCGTTCTGGGTCTACGCCGGCGATACGGCGGTAAGAGCCGTGGGCACGGAGTTCGATGTCTATCGTCAGCCAGGACGCACGCTGATTTCCGTGCTCGAAGGGCGCGTCGCGGTGTGGCGCTTGCCCGATGATGTATTCGAGCATGCACGTCGCGCGCTGGATGTCGACACGAACGAGGGTATGCGACAGCTGATCGCGCAACTCGATGCCGATCAGCAAGCGATGATCAGCGGTCGTACGGCCGAGATCTCACAACGTGGCAACACGGTGCGCAAGACTGTGGCGTGGCTGCAGCGCCAGGTCGTGTTCGATCACGATCCGCTCGGCTCCGCGATCGAGGAATTCAACCGCTACGCTGAACGACGCATTCGAGTGGAAGGCGCCGAGCTGCGGGCGACGCAGATCAGCGGCATCTTCAGTGCTTACGACGCGGAATCTTTCCTGCGATTCCTGGAGCGTCAGCCGGATATACACGTGGCGCGGGGTCGCGAGGAGATCGTCGTCAGCGCGGCAGCGCCAGTGCTCTGAAATATTTCGTACCCGGATGTGCGGCAACCGCCTCGTAACAGGATGAGGCGTCACCCAGAATGAGGAGGGGAGAGGGATGTGCGGACGAGCTCGCCGGCTGGCAATTGTGATCGCGTTGACGTTCAGTTCCACCTTGGCCGCGGCCCAGGAGGTCGACCGGGCACTCATCACCCAAGCCATTCCTTCGCAACCTGTCGACAGCGCGCTGACCGAGCTGTCGCGTCAGACGGGACTGCAGATTGTTTATATGTCTCGGGTTGCCGATCGCGTGAAGTCTTCGGCGGTGCCGAGCGGATTGCCCTCGGACGAGGCACTGCGCCAGTTGCTGGCGGACACGGGGCTCGAGTTCGAATTTCTCGACCATCGCACCGTCACGATTCTGCCGACCGGCAAAGCGACGCTGAAATCGCCGCTGAAATCACCACAGGGCGCGACGGAACGGCGCGAGCCGGGTTTCATCCGGCTGGCACAAGCGGAGACTGTTCCGATGACGCATGTGCCACCGCAAGTGCGCAGCTTGCGGCAGACCGAAGGAAACGAAGGCGGCGGCAGCTCGCTGGAGGAAGTCGTCGTCAGCGGCATTCGCGGCAGCGTGCGCGAGTCGCTGCAAACAAAGCGCGAAGCGACCGCCGTGCTCGATGTCATCACCTCCGAAGACATCGGCAAGTTTCCGGACAAGAACGTCGCGGACTCGTTGCAGCGAATTCCCGGCATCTCGGTCGATCGCATCTGGGGCGAAGGCCGGGATATTTTTGTTCGCGGCACCGACAGCACCATGAATCGCACCGTGATGAACGGGCAGAGCGTGGCGTCCGCGTACTGGTGGGCGAACGACAATCCGAGCCGAGGTTTCAATTACGACATCCTCGCCTCGGAGCTCGTTGCCGGCCTGGAAGTGCACAAGAGCCCGCAAGCGGATCTGGACGAAGGCAGCATCGGCGGCCTGGTCAACGTGCGCACTCGACGGCCGATGGATTTGGAACCGTTCACGGTGCGGCTGTCCGGCGAAGCTCAATACAGCGACCTGCCCGATAAAGTGGACCCGCAGTTCTCGGGCCTGGTGAGCTGGAAAAACGACAGTGGCACGTTCGGCGCGCTCGCGTCCGTGAGTTATCAGAAGCGCAAGATGCGACGCGACGGTCTGGAAGCGTTTCCGGACAACACGCTGTTCGACATCACCGACCAGAACGGTCACGTGACCGACGATGTGTATGTCGTGTGGGGCGGCGGTTCGGCCATCTTCCTGCAGGATCGCGAGCGTCTCACCGCGAATGCAACGTTGCAATTCCGGCCGACGGATCGTTGGGACATCGCGCTCAACTACGTCAACTCCGACATGGACATGGATAATCACAACCAGAACTATCTGTTCATGCCCGGCGGCTACAAGCTGCCGCGGGGAGCAACAGTTACCACTCCCGAGTGCGTGCCGACCAGCGACGGCCGTCGCGCGTTGGTGGCGGGTACGTTGAACGACAGCACCACGCCGGGCGCAGCGATCGAGCCGATCTACCGCGAAGCTTTCATCAAGTCACAAGTCATCGATCTGGACGGCACCTACGATGCGGAGAGTTGGGTGGCGCACGGCCAGGTCGGTTATACGCAGGCCGAAGGCGGCAGCGATCGAGACCAGAACTACTGGTTCGAAGGCGACACGCGCGAAACCATCAATCTGCGACCGTCGGCGATCGAAGTGTCGTATCCGGACCTGCAGGCAACCAATCCCGCAGCCTTGCACCTGGTCCCCGACAACCTGCGCGACTGGGTGCGCAAGATGCAGGAGGACGAGTATTACGGCCAGGGCGATCTCACATTCAAAGTGAACGCGGGCTGGCTCAATGCCATCAAGACCGGCGTGAAGTTTCGTGACGATACGGTCGAGAACACTCGTCACATCGGACGCGTGAGCCCCGACAATCCGAATCGCGCGGCGCTGGAGGCGATCACAATGGATCGCGTCTCTGGCGGCATTACGCCTGAGTTGCACGGCGAGGCGGGCACGGCCGGATCGTTGCGACGCTATGCGTGGCTCGATGGTGCGGCTGCCATGCGAGTCATCAACCCGCTGCTGGACCTGCAGTACACGTTCGATCAGCTTGCGTACTACAAGATCAACGAGCAGATCACGGCGGCGTATATCAAAGGCGATTTCGAGTCGGGCCGCCTGCGAGGCAATCTCGGCCTGCGTGGCATCCGCACGGAGCAGGACTCGACGGCGTACATCAACGGTGCGCGCGGCACGGTGTCGAGGACGTACACGGACTATCTGCCCAGCTTGAATGCAGTGTTCGAAATCAGGGACGACCTGCTGGTGCGAGGCGCCGCGTCGCGTGCGATGGCGCGCAATACGTTCCAGGACTTGAGTGCAAACATCACCATCGACGCGACGACGGGCAGCGCCAGCGCCGGCAATCCACTGCTCGATCCGATCTATGCCGATCAGTTCGAGCTGGGGGCGGAATGGTACTTCGCCGATGCGTCACTGGTGTCTGCGACGTACTTCTGGAAGAGCCTCGACACGTTCATCTACAAGCGCACGGCCAGCGAAACCATCGATGGCCGCGTGTTGAATGTCACGCGTCCGTTCAACAGCGACGAAGGCGCCGATATTCAAGGTGTCGAGCTGCAGTGGCAGCAGTCGTTCGGCGCGGGCTTCGGCATGTTGCTGAACTATACGTTTACGGATGCGAAGGTCGATCCTGTGCCCGGCCAGCCGAAGCTCAAGCTCCAGGGCAATTCGGAGGATCAGCTGAACGCGTCGGTGTATTTCGAGAACGATCGCTTCGGCGCGCGCCTGTCCTATAACTATCGCTCCGATGCTTATGGCGCGCTCACCATGGGATCGCAGATCGTCACCGATGCTTACAAGCAGCTCGATGCGACGGCGAACTGGAATGTGACGCAGGACGTCTCGGTGTACCTCGCGGCAGTCAACATCACCAACGAGGTGATCTACCAGCACACCGACGACGGCATCCCCGTCGGCTTCTACGAGAACGGACCACGCTACAGTGTTGGCGCTCGAGTGAAGTTCTGACCGTTGCGAAAATCAGGCGCCACGCGACTTCTTTCGCGTGGCGCGTTTCTTCGCAGCTCGCTTGGGTTTGCGCTTCATCTCGGCCGCTGCACCCGCCGCGCGAACCGCACCTTGAGCCCAGGGCACGAGCTCGTCAGCGTCTTCCAGAATCTCTGCGGGCACGTGGAAGTAGCTCATGCTCACCTCCGGTCGATCCTTGTACGGACGAAACGGCTGGCTGCCGAGCGCGACATAACGCTCGCGCGTGCTGTCGTCTGTTTTGAAGAACAGCGTGTCGTTGTCGATGATGCCGAAGAACACGCCGTCGCTGTACAGGCCGATGCCCCCGAACATCCGCCGCGAAGTCACTCGCGGTAAGCGAGCCAGCTGTTCGAGCACATACTGAAGATAGTCGCTGCTGACCGGCATGAGGTGGCGCCTGCGGAGGTGGTTGCCGGTATATTAGCCATTTCTGGTCGCAGCTCGGAGGGATGATGGTCAAGGGATTCGTCAGCGTGGCGATATTCGCGTTTGCCGCTGCCGCCCATGCGCAGTCGCCTCAGGAGCAGGCGAGGAGCGAGCTGCATGCGCTGTTCGATGAGACCTGGGAGCGAGGGTTGCGCGAAGACCCTCTGTTCGCTTCGGGTCGAGGCGACCGTCGTTACGATCGGCTGTGGCCGGATGTGTCTGTCGGAGCGCTTCAGCGCCGCAACGATGCGAACGTGGCAGCGCTGGCGCGATTGGATCACATCGATCGCGAGCTGCTGACGCCTGCCGAGCGCCTCAACTACGATGTGTTCCGGCATCGATATCGAACCCGAGTCGCGGCCTTCTCCTTCGAGTCATATCTTTTCGACCTGCGCGCGGGTGAAGGCGTACATCGTCTGTCCGCCGAAGCCGAAGCGCTGCCGTTCGCAACGGTCGCCGATTACGACAACTGGATCGCCCGGCTGCGGTCCATCGATCGTTATCTCGATCAGAACAAAGCGTTGCTGGAGCGGGGCATTCGCGAGAGGCGCGTTCAGCCGCGAGTCGTCATGGATCGCGTCGAGACCGCGCTGGCAGCATTGATCGCCGTCAAAGATCCGACGCAAAGTGCTTTCTATCGGCCCTTCACACGAATTCCAGCCTCAGTCGCTGCGGACGAGCGTGCGCGATTGCAGGCTGAGGGCAAACAAGCGATCGCCAGCGTCGTGCTGCCAGCGTATCGCCGCTTCGAACAGTTCTTTCGCCAACGCTACTTGCCAGCGAGTCGAGCCACAGTGGGCCTGTGGGACACGCCGAACGGGGACGCGTTCTATGCGCAACGCGCTCAGCACTTCACGACTACATCGATGACGCCGGAAGAGATTCACGCCATCGGCTTGAAGGAGGTGGCGCGCATCGAGCAGCAGATGAATGAGGTGATGCGACAGACCGGCTTCAAGGGCAGCTTCGCAGAGTTCCTGGTGTTCCTGCGCACCGATCCGCAGTTTTATTTCAAATCGCCCGACGATCTGCTGCGGGCTTATATCGTCACCGCGAAGTCCATCGAGCCCGAGCTCGTGAAGCTGTTCCGTAAGCTTCCTCGCACGCCCTACGGCGTCCGTCCCGTCCCCGAAGAGATCGCGCAGAATACGGCGGTCGCGTATTACATGGCGCCCGCGGCCGATGGTTCACGCGCCGGTTATTACTACGTGAACTTGTATCGTCCGGAGATCCGTGCCAAGTACGAGATCGAAGTGCTCACGGCGCACGAAGCGGTGCCGGGCCACCATTTGCAGATTGCACTCTCGCGCGAGTTGGAAGGCTTGCCGAACTTCCGTCGCGACGCCGGCGGCGATGGCGGTGCAATCGCGTTCAACGAAGGCTGGGGTCTCTACGCCGAAAGCCTGGGGGACGAGCTCGGGTTGTATCGCGATCCATACTCCAAGTTCGGCCAGCTCACTTACGAGATGTGGCGCGCGGTGCGGCTCGTCGTCGATACTGGCATCCATTACAAACATTGGACGCGCGACCAGGCCATCGCCTATTTCAATGCGCATGCGGCACGCAGCGAAGCGGACATCGCCAACGAAGTCGATCGTTATATCGAATGGCCCGGGCAGGCGCTCGCTTACAAGATCGGCCAGCTGAAAATTCTCGAGCTGCGTGCCCGCGCGCAGCAGCAGCTCGGTTCGCGTTTCGATATCCGCGAGTTCCACGACGTGGTGCTCTCGAACGGGGCGGTCCCGCTCGCAACGCTGGAGCAATTGGTCGACGAGTGGATCCAGCGACGGCTAAGTTGATTCGAGCAGTAGTTTTGCCGCTCGCATCGCTCCGTCACCGGGCATCGTGTTTGCAACCGACTGCGCGCGTGATCGAACTCCGTCGCTCAGCGCGGATGTGAGTGCGGCAGACAACGACTCCGCTGTCGGCGCCGGGCCGTTGTGAGCTGCACCGATCCCGAGGTCCCAAACCCGGCCGGCCCAATAAGGCTGATCGGCGAGTTGCGGCACGACGACTTGAGGCGTCCCGGCCCGCGCTGCCGCTGTCGTCGTGCCTGCGCCGCCGTGATGAACGACTGCCGCCACGCGAGGAAACAACGCTTGCTGGTTGACCTCATCGACGATGAAGCAGTCTGGCTGCTGGTCCACTAGCGCAAGCTCCGCCCAGCCGCGCGAAAGAAGCACGCGACGCCCTTGAGCTCGCACGACGTCGATCGCCATGCGAGCAAAGTCCTTCGGGGCGGGAAGACTTCCGAAACCGACGTACACGGGCGCGTCGCCGCGATCGAGGAATGTGAGCAGATCCGTCGGCAGCGGCCGCTCGTCCGGCAGAATCCAGGCTCCCGTTTGCGTGACGTTGAGTGTCGGTATCGGCCGCCACGGCGCGAGCACGGGATCTGCGGCCAGCCAGGGGTGATCGGTGAAGCCGTGATCGCGCACGTTATCAACCTTCGGCAAGCCAACGGATGCACGCAGCGTGTTGATGCCTGCGCCGAAGATCTCGTTCATCACCTGGATGTTTCTGTCCCACAGCTGCTGATTGTCAGTCATGCCCGGCGGATTGGGGTGGCTGGGAAATTCCATCGGGGCTTGATGGGGCGAAGGTAGAAACATCGGGCAGTACGCTGCGTGTATGTAATGCACGCCCAGTTTTTCAGCGACCGCTCGCGCGGCGAGGACGGAGGAGAACAGGCCGGTCGCAACCATCACGTCACATCCACGGGCGGCCGCACCGATGGCCTCGTACTGTGCCGCCATCACCTGGGCCGCAACCTGGGGCAACGAAATCGTCGCGCGCTTCGCCAAACGTTCGGCGACCCAATCGCGGACAGTCGTGAACGCTGGCAACAGCGGCACGCCGGCGGCGTCAAAAAGTTTTGCAAACTCCTCATCCGGAGGCGCGCACACGCGTGCATCCGTGCCCAATGCTCGTAAAGCGACTGCAAGCGCGAGCACCGGCTGAACATCGCCACGTGATCCAAAGGTGGTCAACAACACGCGCATCTTATCGCTCCCGTAATCAAGCAACGGCCGCGATGCTGCGTCATCGCCCCCGGCTTTCGGCAAGCCCCCCGATGCGGTATATTCTCAGCACGGCGGGGGAGTTCAGATCACTGCTTTTCCGTCGCTCGATGCGCCGGCCGCACGGCCCTCCATTCGCGCATTCAGCTCCCCCAGAATAAAACCTACCTTCGACGATGACGGCAGATGCGCTCGGCCCACTGCAACCCTGCGCGTGCGTGATGCGTCGAACGTCCGATGAAACACCTCACTCTGATTCTTCTCGTGCTTGCGAGCACGGGATCTATTGCCGCGCCTTGTGAAGTTGGCAGCTATCGCATGACCGACGGCACGTCGTTGGATATCGCGGCGGCAGAGGAGGGCAAGCTGCGTTGGCGAACTCCTGATGGACGCACGGGTGAACTCACCTCGGCAGGCAAAGGACGTTGGACCAGCACACTCGGCTGGACGGGGCGGCCCGATGGGCATCGCGTGACGATCGCCGACTGCGCGCGCTCGGTCGAGCCCGGGCCGTGGATCGCGCACGTCA
>CAMLEO010000256.1 GCA_946478975.1 uncultured Steroidobacter sp. | reverse complement strand
AACGATCCTTTCGTGCTGATCGCCGACGAGCCCCCCGGCAACCTCGATCCGGAGCTGTCGGTGGAAGTCATGAACATCTTCCGCCGCTTCAACGAAGTCGGCGTGACCGTGCTGGTCGCGAGCCACGACCTGTATTTGCTTGAGCACTTTCCCGTGCGTCGCGTGCGGCTGGAAGGCGGACGCGTCATCGACGATTTGCCCGCTGGCGCCTCGCCCGGAGAAAAGCTGCTCGATCCCAGCAAATTTGTCATTGGTGACGAAGGAGCCGTGCCGTGATCGCCTGGCTGACGCGTCACGCGCAAACCTCCATCGGCTCGCTCGGACGCCTGTCGCAACAGAAGCTCGCGACCATCCTGACCGTGCTGGTCATCGGCATCGCCCTCGCCTTGCCCGCATGCTTGCATCTGTTGATCAGCAACGCGCAGACCGCGACCGGCAATTGGAACCGCGCCGTCGATCTCACAGTGTTTCTAAAGCGGCCGACGTCGGTCGAAGAAGCGAAGCGCACTGCCGATCGCATCCGGCAGCGGCGCGATGTGAGCAACGTCGATCTCATTCCCGCCGACGAGGCGCTGAAGGAGTTCCGTCGCGAGTCGGGCTTCGGCGAAGCCATCGAAGCGTTGAACGAAAACCCGTTGCCGCACACCTTGGTCGTGCGTCCGTCGGAAGAATTCATGAGCCCTGCGAGCCTCGATGCACTCGCGGCTGACTTGCGTGGGCAGCCCTCGGTTGAAGTCGTGCAGCTCGACACGGCGTGGGTCAACCGGCTCAACGCGATTCTCGAAGCGATCCGTCGCGGCCTGGCGCTCACCGCGGGGCTGTTGGCGCTGGGCGTGATGGTGATCGTCGGCAACACCATCCGGCTGGACATCCAGAACCGCCGCGCTGAAATCGAAGTCACCAAGCTCGTCGGCGGCAGCGATGCCTTCGTGCGCCGGCCGTTCCTCTACAACGGCATCTGGTACGGGCTTGGCGGCTCGCTCACCGCGTGGATCATCACCCTCGGCGTCACCGGAGTTCTGCGCGAGCCGATCGGCCGGATCGCCGGCCTGTACGGCAGCGACTTCCAGCTGGGCGGCCTGGACCTGCGAGCCACCCTGATCCTGCTCGGCAGCGGGATCGTTCTGGGCTGGCTGGGGTCTTACGTGGCCGCCACCCGCCACCTGCGGGCCATCGAACCGACCTAAGCAGTCCCGCCGAGGTGGGCTTCCCCAAGCCCGCACGGCCGATCGCGGACACGGAATTCGCTTAGCGATCAAGGGCCTCGAATCGGGAACCGGCTCCCCCGGCCGGTTGTTGCGCCTGCAGTCACGTCAGTCATGACGGCCATTCAGCAACTAAAGCGCCTGGCATAAGTCCATATCCACCATGGACTTAGCGGCGCCTGAAGGAGTTGGAGAGTGCGGCCGCCGCCGGAACTATCAAGCCCGCTTAGCACTCCAAGTGTGCGATTGCTAAACTCACGATCACTGATTGGAGGGGAATCTTCGACATGACTACCGCGCTTGCCCGTTCAAGCACCGAGTTGGCTGGTCCGAGTTCCTTGATGCTCGCTGGCCCGGTCGGCAGCCTCGATTCTTACATCGAGCGCGTGTCGCGTATTCCGGTGCTGTCCCGAGAAGAAGAGCTCGATCTGGCGCGTCGTTTGCGTAACGACGGCGACTTGGACGCGGCTCGGCAACTCGTTCTTTCACACCTGCGCTTCGTGGTGCACATCGCCCGCGGCTACAGCGGCTATGGGCTGCCCGTCGGCGACCTGATTCAGGAAGGCAATGTCGGCCTGATGAAAGCCGTGAAGCGCTTCGACCCGGATGTCGGCGTGCGACTGGTGTCCTTTGCGGTTCACTGGATTCGCGCCGAGATTCATGAGTACGTGTTGCGCAACTGGCGGCTGGTGAAAATTGCCACCACCAAGGCGCAGCGCAAGCTGTTCTTCAACCTGCGCAAGTTCAAGAAGAACCTGGGCTGGCTGACGGAAAGCGAAACCCGCGCCATTGCCAGCGATCTCGGCGTCACCACCGCCGAAGTCACGGACATGGAGCAGCGACTGAGCTCGCGTGACCTGTCGTTCGACCCGGCACCCGATGCGGATGAGGAAGATGGCGCGTATTCGCCGTCGGCCTACCTGCCGCACCCGGAAGCCGATCCGGCCGTCGCAGTGGAACGCGAACAGTGGGACGACGACACCGCCGAGCGGTTATCGCAGGCGCTGGAAACGCTCGATGAGCGCAGCCAGCACATCCTGCGCAGCCGCTGGATGCAGGACGAGAAGTCCACGCTGCACGAGCTCGCCGATAAATACGGCGTGTCCGCGGAGCGCATTCGTCAGATCGAAGCCAACGCGATCAAGAAGCTGCGCGGCCTGGTGGCCGAGGCCGCATGATGTGAACTGCGCTTATGGATAAGGTGCCCAAGAGGGCCGACTCTGAGAATGAGTCGGCCCTTTTTCTTTGTGGGGCTCGATCAGCCCTTGGTAACCGGGACGATCGTCATTTCGACGCGGCGGTTCTGCGCACGACCGGCTTCGGTGTCATTCGACGCGACCGGGTGCGTCTCACCCGCACCAACCGTCATCAAGCGCTGGCTGCTCACGCCGTGGCTGCCGAGGTAGCTCGCCACTGCGGACGCACGGCGCTGTGACAACTGCTGGTTGTATTGATCGCTGCCGGTGCTGTCGGTGTGGCCGGCCACTTCGATCACCGTCTTGTTGTATTCCTTGAGCACCATCGAAACGCCGTCGAGCGCGTTGTAGAACTGCGCATTCAAATCGGCGCTGTTGGTCGCGAACGTAATGCTGCTCGGCATGTTCAACGTGATGTTGTCGCCCACTCGCGTGACGCTCACGCCGGTGCCTTCGAGCTTCTGCCGCAGCTTCGCTTCCTGCACGTCCATGTAATAACCGACGCCGCCGCCGGCCAACGCACCGACGCCCGCGCCGATCAGCGCGTTTTGCAGCTTGTCGCCCTTCGTGAGCAGGCCTGCAACCGCACCCGCCGCTGCGCCAATGCCAGCGCCTTTAGCGGCTTTGCTGGTTTGCTTTTCTTGCGTGTACGGATTGACGGTGGTGCAACCCGCTGCCAGGCAGGCAGCGACCACGCCAACACTGACGAGCTTGGAAAAACGATCGACCATGTGAATTCCTCTTGAGCGAATCCCGAATCCCTCGGGCCTGTGACGCGGCGCCAAGCCTCGTGTCCGGGCACTGAACACCGACTGAATTCGTAAGTGTCCGCTTCGTTCCAAGTTGGAAACTAATAAGGGATTCGCAGTTTTCGATAAACGAAGCTGAGCAACCATAGCGGACCGATCAGCAAAAACTGAATGTCTTTGAAAAACGACGGGCGCCTGCCTTCGTAATGATGTCCGATGAATTGCCCGACCCAGGCGAACACGAACAAGGCGAGGCAAACGCTCCATAACGGCCAGGGCAGATTCTGCAGGCCCACGATGGAGAGCATCACCAGCGCAACGAACAGCGCCATGCCGAGCGCGAGCGAGACGGACATCATCATGTAATACAAGATGCTCGCCGCCAGGAAGATCGTGCCCCAGTTCAGCAGCGGCGAAATCGCCCGCCACGACTCCGGCGTCGGCAGCGACCACAACAGCCCGATCACGCTCACGACGATGATGGGCACGCAGATCCAGTGCAGGGTTTTGTTGGTGGCATGGCGATGACTCTCGCCATACTCCTCCAGCCATTGCTCCACAGTGCGCATGCAGTCCCCCGGTGACGATGCGCGAAAGCTACGCTCGTCCACCGCGCTCGACAAGGAATTGTCCGACATACCGCCCGACATGCCGCAAGGCCGGCTGCACCGCAGTCGTATACAAAGCTTCCGGCTGCCAGGACACCACTGACGCATAAGTGCGCACCAAGTCCGGGCGCACGCGCTGCGCTATCATTCGAGCCCCGAGGAGACCCCTATGTCAGCCAATCTGAAAACAGCGCCGTCCGCGGCCGCCGAGCTCGATCCCGTCGATCTCTACAACATTCGCAGCATGCTCAACGACGAGGAGCGGCTGGTGCAGGACTCGGTCGCGAAGTTCGTCGACGAGCAGGTGCTGCCCATCATCGGCGAATGTTTCGAGCACGAACGTTTCCCTCGCGAGCTGGTCACCGGTGTCGCGGAACTCGGTTTGCTCGGCAGCTCCATTCACGGTTACGGCTGCGCCGGTTTGAACGCCGTTTCATACGGGTTGATTTGCCAAGAGCTGGAACGCGGCGATTCGGGGCTGCGCAGTTTCGTGTCGGTGCAGTCCAGCTTGTGTATGTATCCCATCTACGCGTTCGGCAGCGAGGAACAGAAACAGCGCTGGCTGCCGAGCATGGCCAAGGGCGAAACGATCGCGTGTTTCGGTTTGACCGAGCCGCACGGCGGTTCGGATCCCGCCAACATGAAGACGCATGCCAAACGCCAGGGCAAGGATTGGGTGTTGAACGGCGCGAAGATGTGGATCACCAATGCGCCGATCGCGGATGTCGCGATTGTTTGGGCACGCACCGATGAAGGCATTCGTGGCTTCCTGGTCGAGAAGAGCTTCAAGGGTTTTTCAGCGGCGACCATCAAGCACAAGATGAGTTTGCGTGCGTCGCTGACCGGCAGCCTGTTCTTCGACAACGTCGTTGTGCCGGAAGCAAACGTTCTGCCGGGCGTCGTTGGATTGAAAGGTCCACTGTCGTGTCTCACTCAAGCCCGCTACGGCATTTGCTGGGGCGTGACAGGTGCGGCGCAGGCTTGTTTGAAAGAAGTGATCGATTATTCCAAGTCGCGCGTCCTGTTCGGCAAGCCGATCGCGGCGACGCAGTCAGTGCAGATTCGTCTGGCTGAGATGGCGAGGAAGATCACCACGTCTCAACTGCTCTCTTTGCAACTCGGCCGGCTCAAAGATAACGGCTTGATGCAGCCCACGCAGGTATCCGTCGCCAAGTGGCACAACTGCCGCGCGGCCATTGAAGTGGCGCGCGATGCGCGTGATGTCTTGGGTGGTGCGGGAATCAGCACGGAATATTCGCCGATCCGCCACGCGCTCAACCTAGAGAGTGTGATTACTTACGAAGGTACTGAGACCGTGCATCAGCTCACTGTCGGTCGCGCTTTGACTGGGATCAGCGCATTTTGAGGACAAGAGACGTCAGTGGCTCGCGCCGCCGCGAGTGACCGATGTCCTCCCGGCACCGCGTACGGTCTTTGTCTCGCTGGCGCGAGACCATATTCCGTCCATCCCTGGAACTGCTACTGTAAAAAACGTCCCTGTTTTATTAAGTTGCCGGGAGGACATCGGTCACTCCCGGCGACGCCTAAGCGCTCGGTTCGTTCCTCTCCTTGCAAAACCTCTTATAAATCCACCGTAAATGTGGACCCGTCACGGACGAGATCCTGCTCCTCCGAAACGTGAGCGAGCCGCGCGCGAGGCGGCGACACGTGCTGGCCCAAGCGCTCCGAGGCGTCCCAGCAAATAATCAGCGTGACCAGCGACAACCACGCCCAAACCTGTTCCCGACGGTGACGCTCGCGGACCAGGCTGCGGAGACGGGGCGCGCGTTCATGGATCCAGCTGCGGGATGCTTCCTGAGCCTTGGCGACGTCAGCGGACTGCGCGCCGGCGCGGATGCGGGGAGAGGTGGCAACGGTTCGCTCGATCATGGTGGTTCTCCGAGCGCCGGGTTCGGTTCCGGCGTGGTGCCATTACCGCTCCAAGGTCGGGACGCATGACCGCTGGCATGAGGCGTGCCGCCGGCAGATTGTGATTAATTATGGCCTGGGGCAACGAGACTGCCGGCGGCGGTACACTCTGCACCCATGAAGAAAGTCATCGCCATCGTCGAAGACGAGCCCGCAATCCGCGACAACTACACCGCCGCGTTCCAGCGCCACGGTTACTCGGTGCGACCGTACGGCACCCGCAAGGAAGCGATTGAAGCGTTCCGCGCGCGCCTGCCCGATCTCGCCGTCATCGACGTCGGTTTGAAGGACGAGCCCGAAGGCGGCTTCGAGCTCTGCCGCGAGCTGCGCTCGATGTCGGCAGAGCTGCCGATCATTTTCCTCACTGCGCGAGACAGCGAATTGGACGCGGTCTCCGGCCTGCGCCTCGGCGCCGATGATTACTTGACCAAAGACCTCTCGCTCACGCATTTGATCGCTCGCGTGACCGCCCTCTTCCGCCGCATCGACGCGCTCACTCAGCCGTCGAATCGCGACCAGCTGCTCACTCGTGGGCCGCTGATGATCGACGCCGCGCGGCTGCATGCGACGTGGCAGGATCAAGCGCTCGGCCTCACGCTCACCGAATTCTGGATCGTGCACGCACTCGCCAAGAATCCGGGTCACGTGAAAAACCGCCAGCAGCTGATGGATGCTGCGAATGTCGTGCTCGACGACAACACCATCACCTCGCACGTGAAGCGCATCCGTCGCAAATTCCAGGCGATCGACTCGACGTTCGACAACATCGAGACCATGTACGGCATGGGCTATCGCTGGAAGGAAGCGTAGCCGCCAGCTTCAAAGCGCGAATGTCTCTTCGCACCAAGCTGTTGCTGCTCAGCCTGCTGACGCTGATCCTGCCGTGGGCCGGCTGGAAATACGCGCAGCAGATGGAGACGACGCTGCGCAGTGGGCAGGAAGCCGCACTGCTGACGACGGCGGATGTGCTTGGTCGCGTGGTGGCAAGCGAGCCGGAGCTGCTCTACCGCGTCGGCGACCTGCGAGATTCCTTCGATGTCTCGCATGGCGACTTGTTTGCTCCGCTGCTGCCAACGCAACCGTTGGTCGACGGTTTTGCCGACGAGTGGCCGCAGCCTTCGCGGCCCGTGCCGGGCTTCGTACTCACCAGTCAATCTTCCGAGCCGCTGGTGCGCCTCGGCGTGCATGGACGCTCCATGCATATGTATGTCGAAGTGGTCGCCCCTCGCCACGCGTACGAACAGCATTCCAGCACGGATGAAATTCCGGACAGCGGCTACGATCGCCTGATCGTCCTGACGCGCGATGAATTCGGGCGCGAGCGAGCGTGGTCGATCAGCGCACTCGCGCCCGGTCCGATCATTGTTCGATCGTGCGACATCGGTTCACCCTGGCGGCCGCACGCCGAGGACATGCCCTATGTCACAGGCGTCTGGCGCGAGACCGCGAACGGCTATGCGATCGAGCTGCGCGGGCCGATGAATTTGTTTGGTACGCAACTCGCCCTCTACGCACTCGATAGAGACAACGCGACGATGTCATCGACCCACGGCCTGGCCTGGGTCCACACAGGTTCCGAAGCGCTCAAACAACGCCTGGAGCAATACGCGCCCGACGGCGTTCGGGTCTCGGTCGTCGATGTGCACGGCTGGTTGCTGGCACGTGCCGGAACGGTCGGGGTCAATGCGACGTCGAACTATCCGGGCCTGCGACGCGACGAATACGGCTTCATGCGATCGGTGTATCGCGGTTTGTTTCCTAGCAGCTCGATTCCTCCCCAGCCCTATGGATTGCCGTATGGAATGTGGGGCGCGCCCGTCGACGCCGCGCGTGAGGGCAAAGATGCGGCGATCTGGTTCGATGGCGCTGGCGGCGAACCCTCGCTCGTGCGCGCCGCCGTGCCAGTGCGCTACGGCGATGAGTTGCTCGGCGCGCTCATCGTCGAACAACCCGGCGAGCAGCTGGTGCTGGTGCGTGAGCTGGCACTGACGCGCTTGTTGAATATCACTTTGATGGCGACCTTGTTCGCAGTGATCGTCAGCGTGCTGTTCGCCGCCCGACTGTCTCATCGCATTCGGCGCTTGAGCCGAGCTGCGAGCACGGCGCTCACCGCCGAAGGGCGCATCGATCCGAGCATCCCCGGCACTCACGCACGAGACGAATTGGGCGCACTCGCCCGCAGCTATACAACGCTGCTCGGTCGCGTGAAGGAATACACCAACTATCTGCAAACGCTCGGCACGAAGTTGTCTCACGAGCTGCGCACGCCACTCACGATCGTGAGCTCGTCACTCGACAATCTCGTCTCTGAAGAACCGCTGACGCCGACCGCTCAAAGCTACGTCGATCGTGCGCGCAGCGGCACCAATCGCATGCACGCGATTCTGACCGCACTGAGCGAAGCCACACGCGTCGAGCAAAGCATCGAACACACTGAACGCGTGCGTTTCGACCTCAGCGAACTCGCTCGTAACATGGGCCAGGCATATCGCCAGACGTTTGCGCAGCATCGGATCGAAACGCGCATTCCGACCGACAGCTGCATGGTTGAAGGTTCGCCGGACCTGATCGCCCAGCTGCTCGACAAGCTGATGGATAACGCCACCGACTTCACGCCTGTCGGCGGGGTTATCACTCTGGAGCTGAACGCAACCGGGCGCGACTGCCGGTTGAGCGTTGCCAACGAGGGCCCGCCGCTGCCGCCGCAGCTGAACGGGCGGCTGTTCGAGTCGCTGGTGAGCAGCCGAGGCAGCAGCGATGGCAAGCCACACCTCGGCCTGGGCCTGTACATCGTGCGATTGATCGCTGATTTTCATGGCGGTAGCGTCAGCGCAACGAACCTCCCCGACGACGCCGGCGTCGTGATCACCCTGGAGATTCCGCTCGCTCCCTGAGCACCGTGCGTAGGCCGCGAGCTACAGTGGCGCATCACGTCGGGAATTCTTACAACGCCTCGTGCGCAGTCCCCGAAAAAATAGTTGCGTTAGCGCTACGTAAAGACTTAAGTTCCTGTTCCAGAAGCACTGCAGAACCTCAGGCATGTGGCTTGCTCGTGTAGGTCCAGCGCCGCGCAACACTTCGAGTGCATGCGTGGCGAAAATGGCAGAGAAGCGGGGATGGCACCGCGAGGGGAGTGGGATCGAATGACAAGCGAAAGGAATGCGCAGCCTTCCGACCTGATCCATCTTTAAATGGGAAGTGAGATCGGGCGAGGCGGGAGATAAGGGTTGAGCGACAAAAGCGACGTTTCCTGATTTAGCCGACGCAGCCAAATAACTCGAAGAGTCGTCGACTCGGAAACGAAAAGCCCCGCAGATGCGGGGCTTTTTTTGGTGGGTGCATTTCCAGCCGGTTATTTCTTCTGCCAGGTGCCGCTCTTGTCCTGGAAGTACCAGCCCTCGCCGCCGGCGCGGCTGGCCCAGCGGTCCGCGAAGGTGTTGCGAATGTCCGTCTCCCATTCCGGGTGGCCGTTGGCGCTGGCGATCTCGCGATACAGATTGGCGCGGTCCGCGTTCTCGTCGGCGACCAGCTTGCGGGCGGCGTTGCGCTCCGGCAGCGGCACCAGATTCTGATCGCGCACTTCGACCAGGCCATCGCGGGTCAGACCGATCGCGCCGGAGTCGTAATACTTCTTCAAGCGGGCGTGGCGCTCTTCCATGGAAGCGACCAACTGGCGAATCGCCGGCGTCGATACATTCAAGTCGGGCTGCGCCGCCTCGGCGGGCGACATCACGAAGTCGAGCACGGAGCCGGCAGAGGCCAGCAGCATCGAGCCCGAGGCCGGTGCAATCGCAGAGCGCTTGTCGTCTTTAGTCGCGGGCTTCGCTTCGCTGCCGACGATGTCGTCGATGATCTTGTCCGCGGCCTTCTCGGCGGCGGCGGCCGGGAAATAAACATTGATGGTGACGCACGCGGCGACCATCAGGGCCACACCGAGCACCAGCAACTTTCCAAATCGGGCGGAACGCATCAGCATCTCCTTGGGATTCCTTGAGTACGATTACAGTCGGCCCGACCTGAACCGTCAATGAGTTGTTTCATTGCACGACCGGTCCTTCCGACTCGGTGACAGCGATCAACTGCTGCACCAGCCGCGGCCAATCGATACGTCGGTTGCTGCCGATCACATCGATGCGCGGCAGGCCCTTGCCTTTGACCAGGTAGTAATTGCCGTTGGGCGCCGGCGCGATGCCGTCCATCACGCAGATTTCGTTCTGCAGCCGGCAGGAAATGCCCAGGCGGTCGTAATTGAAGTCGTCGAAGAAACGCATGATGCCGCCCGACAGCGCCGCCGTCACGCCCGCTCCACCGCCGCCAATGCTGCCAATGTTTTGCACGGCGCGCTGGCTGATGCGATGACGGGAAGCGTCGTTGCTGGGAGTAGATAACTTCGCGTCGAACGCCACCGGCGTCCAGTTGAACAACTGCAGCCCATTGATCGCACCCGACAACCGGCCGGTGATGCGGCCGAAAGAGAACGCGCTGGTCATCGGCTCCAGGTCGAGATTGTTGAGCGCGATGCTCGAATAGAAGCGCGGCCACTGGCCGAACGGCTGTTCCAATCGCAAATCGCTGATTGTGACTTCGCCGTCGAACACCTGCGCGTGCAGTGTCGTGCCGAGCGTGATGATGCCTTCGCGCATGCGCAGTTTGGAGATCACGCCACCCACTCTCCCGCCGAACTCCGGCCAGCCGAATGCGTGACACAACTGCTGCACGCTGATCGGTTGAATGGTCGCGTCGACCAGGAACGCCACCGACGGCAGCCCGAGGTTGCGAATCCGAAAAGTGTCGAGCGAGATTGCGCCATCGAGCACGGGAATTTGCGTCGGCTGCAACAGCCGGAACTGCCGACCGAGCGTCGTGAAGTGCAGCTCGCTCGCGCCATGTGGGATGCCCAGAATCGCGCGGCCGTTCAAACTCACCTGGGAAGGC
>CAMLEO010000255.1 GCA_946478975.1 uncultured Steroidobacter sp. | reverse complement strand
GATTTTCATCGCCGAGATCGACTACATTTCCGGCCGCGTCATCCAAGTCGATGGCGGCCAGCGCATCTATAGGGGAATCTCATGAAGTTGAATGAAGTGCGTGCCGTCGTCACCGGCGGTGCCTCCGGTCTCGGCAATGCGGTGGCTCAGCGGCTGATCGGCGCCGGTGCGAAAGTCACATTGCTCGACGTGAACGAAGCAGCCGGCCAGGCCGCGGCGAAAGCACTCGGTGCCGGTGCGTTCTTCCAGACGGTGGATGTTTCCAAAGAGTCCGTCGTCGACGCCGCCATTCAGCAGGCGAAGAACGACATGGGCGGGCTCAACCTCGCCGTGAACTGCGCCGGTGTCGCCTGGGCTCGCCGCACCGTCAACAAGGAAGGTGCGATGCCGGGTGACTTCTTCCGCAAGGTGATCGAAGTCAATCTGATCGGCACATTGCTGGTCGCCAAGTCCGCAGCGGCCGCGATGAGCGGCAACACGCCGAATGAAGAAGGCGAACGCGGCGTGATCGTGATGACCGCATCCGTCGCCGCGTTCGACGGACAGATCGGCCAGGTCGCCTACTCCGCTTCCAAAGGCGGTGTCGTCGGCATGACGTTGCCGATGGCGCGCGATCTGTCGGGCATGGGCATTCGCGTAATGACCATCGCGCCGGGCATTTTCAAAACGCCG
The DNA here is from genome assembly GCA_946478975.1 of uncultured Steroidobacter sp. The sequence goes on along the minus strand of CAMLEO010000255.1, from coordinate 9,992 downwards.
ATGATGGCGGCCATGCCGCAGGAAGCGCAGGACTCGCTGGGCAAACAAGTGCCGTTCCCGCCGCGCCTCGGCCGGCCCGAGGAATATGCTGCACTGGTCGCTCACATTTGCGAGAACTCGATGCTCAACGGCGAATGCATCCGCCTCGACGGCGCGATCCGCATGGCGCCGAAATGAGCTAGCGCCATCCGCGTCCAAGACGTCGCCACAACGACAACACAGAATGATGGGAAACGCGAGTCATGACCGAACGTGAAGTGATGGAATATGACGTCGTGATCGTCGGCGCCGGCCCGGCGGGCCTGGCGTGCGCGATCCGGCTCAAACAACTCAAAGCCGATCTCAACGTCTGCGTCCTGGAAAAAGGCTCGGCCGTCGGTGCGCATTCGCTGTCGGGCGCGGTGCTGGAGTCTGGGCCGCTCGAACAACTGCTGCCGAACTGGCGCACCGAATACAGCGGCATGAAAGTGCCGGCGCTCGAAGACGACGTGCGCCTGATGACGCGCACCGGCTCGTTCAAGCTGCCGAACTGGTCGGTGAATCTCACGCCGATGAACAATCACGGCAACTTCATCGTCTCGCTCGGCCAGCTCACACCGTGGATGGCGGCACAGGCGGAAGCGCTGGGCGTCGATATCTTCCCGGGCTTCTCCGCGGCCGAAGCGGTGTTCGACGAGAACCAGGCCGTGAAGGGCGTGCGCATCGGCGACATGGGCCTGGAAAAGAACGGCGAGCCCGGCCCGAACTACACGCCCGGCGTGGAAATTCATGCGGGCACGACGGTGCTTGCCGAAGGCTCGCGCGGCTCGATCTCCAAACAGCTCATCGCCAAATACAACTTGCGCGATGGCATCGATCCGCCGACGTTCGGCCTGGGTTTCAAGGAACTGTGGCAATTGCCGCCGGGGCGAGTGAAGCCCGGGCGCATCGAACATGCGTTCGGCTGGCCGCTCGATACCTCAACTTACGGCGGCAGCTTTTTGTATCACCTCGACAACGACCGCGTGTACGTCGGCTATGTCGTAGGTTTGAACTACAAGGATCCGCGGCTGAAGCCGTTCGAAGCATTCCAGCAATTCAAGAATCACCCGCGCATCAAGCCGCTGCTGGAAGGCGGTGAAATTCTGGCGGCGGGCGCACGCACCATCGCCGCTGGCGGTTATCAATCGCTGCCCAGGCTCGACATGCCCGGTGCGATGTTGATCGGCGATGCCGGCGGCACGCTGAACGTGTTCAAGATCAAAGGCATTCACCAGGCGATTCGCTCCGGCGCGCTGGCTGCGGAACACCTGGTGGAACAAGGCAAGAGTGTCGGCTTTGACGCACGCTGGCGGAACTCTCCGGGGCACCGTGAATTGCATTCGGTGCGCAACTTCAAACCGGCGTTCAAGCGCGGCCTGTACTTTGCGATGGCGAACGCGGGCATCGAGGCGTTGCTGAAGGGCAAGACTCCCTGGACTTTCCGCAATACCGCCGATTGGTCGTCGCTGGAGAAACTCGATGCGTACGCCTCGCCCGACCGCGGCTGGGGAGATCGCACACTGCCGCCGCGGGACCGCCTGGCGTCGGTGTTCTTCGCCGGCAACGTGCACGACGAAGCCCAGCCGGTGCATTTGAAGGTGCAGGACACATCGATCTGCGTCAACCGTTGCACCAAGGAATATGGCAACCCGTGTGAAAACTTCTGTCCCGCCGGCGTCTATGAAATGGTCGACGACGGCCAGGGCAGCCGGCGCCTGCAGATCAACGCGGCCAACTGCGTTCACTGCAAGGCGTGCGACATCAAAGATCCTTACGAGATCATCACCTGGACCACGCCCGAAGGCGGGTCCGGCCCCAACTACCAGAACCTGTAACGGGCTCGCTGGGGGATAACATGGAAGCCGCCCCTCAGCCGATCTGGACTCCCTCCTCCGAGCGCGTGGCCGACAGCGCGCTCACGCGCTTCATGCACTTTGTTTCGGAGCGTTACCAGGCTCCGCCGGTGCGCGACTACGCCGCGTTACATTTGTGGTCGGTGGAATTTCCGGAGAATTTCTGGAGCGCGGTGTGGGAGTTCTGCGAAGTGCGCGCCTCGCATCGTGCCACGCAAGTCGTGGTCGACGGCACTCGCATGCCAGGTGCGCAATGGTTCGTCGGCGCGCAGTTCAACTATGCGGAGAATTTGTTACGTCGCGAAGATGACACGCCCGCCATCATCTTTCGCAACGAGCGCGGCCAGCGACGAGAGCTGTCATGGCGGCAACTGCGATCCGAAGTTGCACGCATCGCCTCCGGGCTGAAGAAGCTCGGTGTCAAACGCGGCGATCGCGTCGCCGGTTATCTTCCCAACGTTCCAGAAACCGTCATTGCGATGCTCGCCGCCACGAGCCTCGGTGCGATCTGGTCTTCATGCTCGCCAGATTTCGGTGCTGCCGCGGTCATGGACCGCTTCGGGCAGATCAAACCGCGCGTCTTGTTTGCAGCCGACGGTTATTTATACGCCGGCAAGAGCGTCGATCGCGTGCCGGTGGTGGCAGAGATCTGCAAACAAATCGCCAGCATCGAAGCTGTCGTGCTGGTGCCTCATCTGCAGGCGGATTTTCCGGCGAACAAAATTGCTCACGCGGTTGCGTTCAAGGACTTCGGCAACGCCGACGCGCCCGCGTGGTTCGAGCAGCTGCCGTTCGAACATCCGGCGTTCATTCTGTACTCCTCCGGCACGACGGGCGTGCCGAAGTGCATCGTGCACAGCGCCGGCGGCGCGCTGATCCAACAGCTCAAAGAACACATCCTGCACACGAACATGGGTCCGCAGGATCGGTTCTTCTATTTCACAACCTGCGGCTGGGTGATGTGGAACGCCCTGGCAAGCGGCCTCGCGACGGGCGCCACGATCGTACTATTCGACGGTGCGCCGCTGCAGCCGGACCCGCGCGTGCTGTGGCGTTTGGCCGCGGAGGAACGGATCACGATCTTTGGCACCAGCCCGCGATTCCTTGCGACCTGCGAACAGATTGGCTTGAAACCGCGCGAGGAATTCGACTTGAGCGCGCTGCGAACGATTGTTTCCACCGGCGCGCCGCTCAATCCGCCCAGCTATCGATATGTTTATCGCGACGTGCAGCCCGATGTGCAGCTCTCGTCGATCTCCGGCGGCACCGACATCATGGCGTGCTTCGGCACCGGCTGCCCGATCCTGCCGGTGTATGAAGGGGAGATCCAGGCGCTCGCGTTAGGAATGAAAACCGAAGTGTTCGATGAGGCCGGCAAGCCGCTCATCGGCCAACAGGGCGAGCTGGTTTGCACACGGCCGTTCCCTTCCCTGCCGATCGGCTTCTGGGGCGATACCGAAGCGGATCGCCTCACCGCCACGTACTTCGCGCGTTATCCAAATGTTTGGTGGCACGGCGATCTCGCGACGATTACGTCGCGCGGCACGCTGATCGTGCACGGACGCTCGGATGCGGTGCTCAATCCCGGTGGCGTCCGCATCGGCACGGCGGAGCTGTATCGCCAGCTCGAAACAATCGAGGAAATCGTGGAATCCGTTGCCATCGCGCAGGAGCAGGACGGCGACGTGCGCATCGTGTTGTTCGTTCGCCTGCGCGACGGGCTGCTGCTCGACGACCCACTGCAGGAGAAAATCCGCACGGTCATTCGCACCAACACCTCGCCACGCCACGTGCCCGCCAAGATCATCCAGGCCCCGGACCTGCCCCGCACGCTGAACGGCAAACTCTGCGAGCTCGCCGTTCGCGAAGCCGTCCACGGCCGACTGGTGAAAAACCAGAGCGCGCTGGCCAACCCCGAGTCGCTGGAGTTTTTCCGGAATCTGCCGCAGCCGACGGATTGACGAGTCGGTTAGAATGCGCCCACCAGCGCAGCCAGACCATCGACCGTGCCCGATCACCCTACGCCCGCCACCACCGTCGCCGAGCTCTACCAACGCGAGTGCGCCCGACTGGGCTATCAGCGCGATCCCGTCCAGGAGCGCGTGGTGGCGTTGTTGGATGATCTGCGGCAGCGGCTGCTCACGCCCGAACCGAAGGGGCTGTTGAAAGGGCTGCTCTCGCGCAACGAGCGCAAGACCCATAAGGGGCTCTACATCTGGGGCGGAGTCGGCCGCGGCAAGACCTGGCTGATGGATCTGTTTTATCAGACGCTGCCGTTCAAGGACCGCCAGCGCAGCCACTTCCACCGCTTCATGCAATGGGTGCACGACGAGCTGAAGAAACATCAGGACCACGCCGACCCGCTGGAGTTGATCGCGGAAAAGACCGCCCGCAAGACCCGCATCATTTGTTTCGACGAGTTCTTCGTCTCCGACATTGCCGACGCGATGCTGCTCGGGAATCTGTTCCGCGGCCTGTTCGAGCGCGGCGTGACGTTGGTCGCGACTTCGAACGTTCCGCCCGACGATCTCTACAAAGAAGGCTTGCAGCGTGCTCGTTTCCTTCCTGCCATCAAACTGCTGAAGGAACACACGCAAGTCACGCACGTCGACAGCAAGACCGACTATCGACTGCGGCTGCTCGAACGGGCCGCCACCTGGTTCGACGCTGGCGATGCGAAAACTCCGGAAGCGTTACAACAATTGTTCGAGCACGTGGCCGGCACCGCCGGCACTCAGGATTCGACCTTGACGTTGAATCATCGTCGCTTGCATGCGCGCCGTCAGGCCGACGACGTTATCTGGTTTACATTCAAAGAGCTTTGCGACGGCCCCCGCGGCCAGGCCGATTACATCGAGATCGCTCGTTGTTTCCACACCGTGTTTCTCAGCGACGTCCCCGCTCTGGGCGTCGAGTCCGAGAACCAGGCGCGCCGTTTCATCACGCTGGTCGACGAATTCTACGATCGCGCCGTCAAGCTCATCGTCTCCGCCGAACGCCCCATCACCGAGCTGTATCGCGGCGCCAAGCTCACTTTTGAATTCGAACGCACGCAGAGCCGCCTGATCGAAATGCAATCGCAGGAATATCTGGCTCGACAACATCGCGCCTAGCTCCCATATTCGGCCACGCGCTGCGGCATGACGCCGCCTGGCGCCTTTTCCGCTCGACAGCCGTGAAAATTTCGCGAGAATGGGCCGCCCGCTCTCGCCGGAGACACGCGTCGTCCCGTGAGCACGTTGACCTTACAGGTGTTGGGCAGCTTTCACGTCCGCGACGCCAGCGGCGGCGAGATTCGTATTGCCTCTCGCAAAGGCCGCGCACTGCTCGCATACCTGGCGCTTCGGCCCGGCGAAAGTCACGGACGCGATCGGCTCGCAAATCTTCTGTGGCAAGACGCGGATGAGGAATTGGCACGCACGAGTTTGCGCCAGGCACTCGTGGCGCTGAGAAAATCGCTGCCAGCGAGCGCGCAAGGAGCGTTGCTCGCCGATGCCGAATCCGTCGGCATCGATGCAACTTTGCTGAATAGTGATATTCAAGCGTTCCGCCATTCGCTGCTCGACGGCACCCGCGCGTCGCTACGACAAGCCATCGATCATTATCGCGGCGACTTGCTCGACGGCTTCGACGCTCGCTCGACTGCCTTCGATGAGTGGCTCGATGGCGAGCGCTGCTCACTACGCAAGCAGATGAGCGAGGCGTTACATCGTCTTACCGATCTATGCGTAGCCGCTGAAGACAACGATGGCGCACTCAGCGCTTCTCTGCGGCTCGTTTCTTTGGAGCCGCTGAATGAAGCCGCTCACCGTCGGATCATGCAGTTGCAGGCCCGGCGCAATGCTTACGCTGAAGCGTTACAGCAGTACCGCGTGTGTCGTGACGTGCTCCGCCGCGAGCTGGATGTTGCTCCCGAGACAGCGACGGAGAATCTATATCGTGAGCTGATGAGCAAACGATGCGCTGCTGCGGACAAGCCCACGGAAACTCACGCACCGTTTGTCGGCCGGCGGCCGGAGCTGGCGATGATCGTCGCCTCGCTGGATGGCTGCATGGCTAGCCGTCACGGCCGGGCCATCGTCGTGCGCGGCGAGGCTGGCATCGGCAAGACTCGTTTGGTCGAGGCGGTTCGCAGCGCTGCAATCGAGCGCGGCATTGGTGTGCACTCGGCGCAGGTGTTCGATTTCGGTCAATCGTTGGGACGGCGCCCGATTGTGACGCTTGCCTTGAGCCTGCTCGGCATCCGCCCCGATGCGTCCTGTGACGAGCGCACGTCAGCTGTGCAACGGGTGGCCGCTCTGCGCGGCGGCGGTATCGATCAGATTATCTCCCTGAGCGATCTCATCGATGCGCCGCTGGAGGCCGAGCTCGCGACCATCGAGAAAACGATGGAAGTTTCGGCTCGTCAGCGGGGCCGGACGCTTGCCCTCGCTCAGATTATCGAGTCGGCCGCACAGCGCTCGCCGCAGTTGCTCGTTGTCGAAGATGTGCACTGGGCGGATTCGGATGAGCTGGCCAGGCTGGGCGAGATCGCCGCGGTTGTCGCGAACTGCTCGATTCTATTCATCATGACGACGCGCCAGGAAGGCGATCCGATCAGCGCAAGCTGGCGCGCCCGCGCTCGCGGGTGTCCGGTTACAACTGTTGATCTCGCTCCTCTTGCCGAGGACGAGGCTCAGGAGCTGGCAGCGCATTATCCTGAGCTTTCGGAGGAAACAAGCCGGGCGTGCATCGCGCGGGCGGAAGGCTCGCCGTTGTTTCTTGATCAGCTGCTGAGATTCGCGAGCGTTGGCTCGGATGAACTGCCAGTGTCGGTGCGAGCATTAGTGTTGGCTCGCGTTGGACGATTGTCGTTCCAAGATCGTTTGACGCTCGAAGCGGCGTCGGTGCTTGGCCAGCGGTTCGAGTTGGCTATCGTTCGTCGCATTCTTCAGGATGAGCGTTATGAGGCGGACCGGTTGATCTTTACCACGCTGGTTCGTCGCGATGGTGTTGCGCTGGAGTTCGCACATTCGCTGTTCCGGGAGGCGATCTACGAGTCGATCTCTCGGTCACAGCGTCAGGCTTTGCACCGCGCCGCTGCGGATTGGTTCGAGTCGCGCGATCTTTCTTTGCACGCGGAGCATCTCGCTGCTGCTGAGGATGAAGGCGCGGCCGCCGCTTACCTCAACGCTGCTGAAGCCGAGCGGATTGCGATGAGATATGAGAGTGCATTGGCGCTTGCAAACAAAGCCAGCGCGATTGCTCGCGAACCCATGTTGTTGCACAGGACCAGCGTGCTGCTGGGCGAGCTGTTGCTACTCCTAGGCCGCCCCCACGACGCACTCGCCGCGTACCGCGAAGCGCTCGACTTCGCGATCGAGCAAAACGAATACAGTACCTCGTGGTTCGGAATGGCCTCCGCCCTGCGCGTGATGGCTCGACATGAAGAAGCGCTGGACGCGCTCGAACGCGCCGAGAAATTCCACGCAGCCGCGCTGTCCAGAGAAGTGGAAGCTGACGATGGTGACCAAGTGCCCCGAGTGTGACGCACGAGTGGCGGCAATACATGACAACGTTTCGGCGGAGGATGGTGGGCCCTATGTTCATCCGGCGGCTTGGGTCCGACAGGGATGTCGGCCCCAGCAGCAGCTACAGGGACGTAACGCATACAGTCCACGCGACAGCGTGGACAAGGGCGGTGCGCGGCGCCGGAGGAACATAGGACCCACCAGCCTCCGCCAGCCACCAACGCTCCGACTCCGACGACTAAACCTGATAACCCGCCGCAGTTTTCGATTTGACCTCTTCTGCACTCACCCCAGGCGCCAATTCAACGAGCTTGAACGCCGACTTCCGATCCGGCCGAGCAAACACCGCGAGATCAGTGATCAGCATGTCGACGACATTGGCCCCCGTGAGCGGAAGGTCACAGCGAGACTTGAACTTGGCCGAGCCGTCCTTCGACGTGTGCTCCATCACCACAACCACCTTCTTGACCCCCGCGACCAGATCCATCGCGCCGCCCATGCCCTTGACCATCTTCCCCGGCACCATCCAATTCGCCAGGTCGCCGTTCTCAGCCACTTCCATGCCGCCGAGAATGGACAAATCGATGTGCCCGCCCCGGATCATTCCAAAGCTGTCGGCAGACGAAAAATAAGACGAGATCGGCAGCTGCGTAATCGTTTGCTTGCCGGCATTGATCAGGTCCGGATCCTCCTCGCCTTCGTAAGGAAACGGCCCCATGCCGAGCATGCCGTTCTCCGACTGCAGCACCACTTTCATTCCCGGCGGAATGTAGTTGGCGACCAGCGTCGGAATACCGATGCCGAGATTCACATAGAAACCGTCTTTGAGCTCGCGCGCCGCGCGGGCAGCCATTTGATCGCGGGTCCAGGGCATGGGATGAGCCTCGAAAATTCGGATGATGAAGTGAGATCAGGCGGCCGGGCGTTTGCGCACCGTGCGCTGCTCGATGCTCTTCAGATAATTCACGCCTTGGACGATCCGCTGCACGAAAATGCCCGGCGTGTGGATCTGGTCCGGATCGAGCTGCCCCGGCTCCACCAGTTCCTCGACTTCCGCAATCGTGACGCGGCCCGCGGCCGCCATCATCGGATTGAAGTTGCGCGCAGTCTTGCGATAGATGAGATTGCCTTCGGTGTCACCCTTCCACGCCTTCACCAAAGAAACATCCGCCGTCAGGCCCGTTTCTAGAATGTATGTATCGCCGTTGACGACGCGCGATTCCTTGCCCTCCGCCACCAACGTGCCCGCGCCAGTGCGCGTGTAGAAACCGAAGATGCCTGCACCGCCGGCGCGGATGCGTTCGGCGAGCGTGCCTTGCGGATTGAACTCCAGCTCCAGCTCGCCGGCGAGATATTGGCGTTCGAACTCTTTGTTCTCGCCGACGTACGAAGAAATCATCTTGCGAATCTGCCGCGTCTTGAGCAGCTGCCCCAGGCCCAGCTCATCGACGCCGGCATTGTTGGAGATCACCGTCAAACCTTTCACGCCGCTGTCGCGCAGAGCGTTGATGAGATTCTCGGGAATGCCGCACAGGCCGAAGCCACCGGACATGACGGTCATGCCGTCACGCGCAACCCCCTCGAGAGCCGCGGCGGCGCTCGAATACACCTTCGATGCATTTGTCATAGTAATCGCCCTGATTCGAAGATCGTGCGGGCATTGTAACGGATGCGAACGCGCGCAGCAGGGCATCCGGGCCTGACGTGGTCAGGCCCTTGTTTCTTTAGTCGAGCGAGAGGCGTTGCGCCGATTTACGCGGCGTCGGCGTCCGAATCCGGATCGTAGCCGAGGTTCGGCGACAGCCAGCGCTGCGCCTCGTCCAGCGAGATCTTCTTGCGGGCCGCGTAGTTCTGCACCTGGTCGAAGTCGATTTTGCCGACGGCAAAGTACTTCGAGCCCGGGTGCGAGAAATACCAGCCGCTGACCGCCGCCGTTGGATACATTGCAAACGACTCGGTGATCTTGATGCCGGCGTTGTTCTCCGGATCGAGCAGCTTCCACAAGGTTCCCTTCTCGGTGTGGTCCGGGCAAGCGGGATAGCCAGGTGCCGGGCGTATACCGCGATACTCTTCCTTGATCAGCTGATCGTTGGTGAACCGTTCATCGGGCGCATAGCCCCAGAACTCGCGACGCACGCGCTCATGCATGCGCTCCGCGAACGCTTCGGCAAAGCGATCGGCCAGCGCCTTGAGCATGATGCTCGAATAATCGTCATGCGCCTGCTCGAACCGAGCGAGGTGCTCCTCGATGCCGATGCCCGCAGTGACCGCGAACGCGCCGATGTAATCGCGCCGACCTGAACCTTTCGGCGCGATGAAGTCTGCCAGCGCATCGTGCGACTGCCCCGCCGGCTTGCCCTTCTGCTGCCGCAGGAAATGCAACTTCGTCAGCACGCGCGTGCGCGACTCGTCGGCATAAATCTCGACATCGTCATCATCGACGCTGTTCGCCGGGAACAAGCCAATCACGCCTCGCGCCGTCAGCCAACGCTCGCGCACCACTTGTTTCAACATGCGACGCGCGTCGGCGTACAAGTTGCTCGTCTGCTCGCCGATCACCGGGTCGGTGAGAATGTCCGGGAACTTGCCGCCAAATTCCCACGCGTTG
>CAMLEO010000254.1 GCA_946478975.1 uncultured Steroidobacter sp. | reverse complement strand
GAGCTCCGTCTTGCCGACTCCGGTAGGACCGGCGAGGAAGGCGACGCCTCTCGGTCGGCCTCCCCTCGGTGATTGTCCGATGCCGGTGGCAGCGCGTTTCACGATGTCGAGCATGTGAGTGACGGCGTGCTCCTGGCCGATCACTCGACGGCCGATGAACGCTGCGGCGGTGGCGATTTTCGGGCGTTCGATTTTGCGCCATTCATCGTCGGTGACGCCGACCTTGTAACGACGGACCGCATCGGCGACCGCAGTCACACTCAGCCCTTCGGCGCGGCCGAGTCCGACGATGGCGTTCAAATCCATCAGCAGCAGGCCTTCGGTTTCATCGACGAGTTCCTGCTCAGCGCGGGCAAGCACTTCAGCGCTGGCGTCGCGCGCTCCCGGCAAGCTGCGGATCAAGGCGGGCGCGACGGCTCGTCGGGCAAGCCGATCCGGCTTCGCGACCGGGATGTGGCGCAGGCGAGGGTTGTCGATGATCAGCCAGTCCGGCAGATCGCCTTCCTTGTCGACCAGCCACACGATGGTGTTGAACAGCGGCGAGCGGTTCGGTCCCACTGGCCGCGCGCTGGCTTTTTGAGTCAGCACCAACGCGCGAGTGAACAACTGATGCTCCGCTGCAGTGAGCGCGTCGGAGCGCAGCAGCAGTCGAGAAGCAAAATCCACGATGACCGCTGTGGGCGCATCGTCGCCCAGCGCCGCTCGTTCGAGCACGTGGCCGAGCAGGTCTGTTCCAGCAGCTGCTACGCCGTTGGCAGGCTGCAGCCCGAAGCTCTGCAGGACTGCATCGTGAGTCGATGAACCGCCGCTGGCGTGCGCGACTCGGAACCCCGCGATAGGGTCATACGCGAGGACGCGTTCATAACCCGCGGCGCTCAGCTCACGTGTGAGCACGATCGGCAACGGCAACGCGCCGACATTTCCAGGCGCCAGCTCGTGCGCTTGCAGATCGCGCACCGATCCGGACAGCACGAATTGGCTCTTCAAAGGCAGGAACCGGAGCAGATCGCGAAGCCAGCGAGATTTCATGGTCCGGAACGGGCGCGCCGTGATGTCAAATTTGCGCGCATGTATAGCGACAAGCGGCCGGCGGACTCAAGTGTGTCGATCACGATTCGGGGCGGCTCGGGCTGGCCCGCGACGCGCAATGTCGTTGCGGTCACTGGTCTTATATAGTATTTAGTATACTAAATGGCCGTCCCTGCGACGGACGACTGTAAGGAGAGGCGATGCGAGGGTATGTCCGTTCGATGGCGCTGGTGTTCATCACTTCCAGTGTGCTGGCGGGGGCGGCGGGTGCTGCTCCAGTATCGCACGGAAGCGCGGATGCACAGCTGCGCGAGATCTACACCACGCAGTGGAAGTGGTGGAAGGAACAGATGGCCGAGGAGCCGGACGACGAGCATCCCGGCAACGAGTCCTCACATTTGCCGCACGTCGATGCCGCCAGCCAGGAAAGCAGGCTCGCGCATCTGAAAGAAGTGTTGGCGGATCTGGAGGCCATCGACTTCCCGCACCTGTCGGCGGAAGAGAAGGTCAATGCGCAGGTGTTTCGCGCCATCATCGAAGAGCGCATTTCCGACCTGCACTTCAAGGTCTATCAGACGCCGTTCAACGCCGACTCGTTCTTCTGGACCGAATTCACGCCGCGCGAAGGCTTTCCGGATGCGGAACAGTATCGCCGTTATCTGACGCAGCTTGCCGATGTGCCGCGTTTCTTCGACGAGCACATTGCAAACATGCGTGCTGGACTGGCTCGCGGCTTTACGGTGCCGAAGACATCGGTGATCGGCCGCGATAAGACCATCGAGCCCTACATCGCGGCGGATACGAGCAATCCTTTGTATGTGCCGTTCAATCAAATGCCCACGTCCATCGCCAAGGACGAGCAGGAACGTTTGCAGAATGAGGCGCGCACGCTGATCGCGGAGAAGGTTGCGCCGGCGTATCAGAAGCTGCTGACGTTCATTCGCAATGAATATCTGGTCAAGGCGCGCACGACGATTGCGGCCTCGAAGCTGCCGGACGGCGCGGCGTTCTACCAGGCACGGATCAAGAAGTTCACGACGCTCGATCTGACGCCGCCGCAGATTCACGAGATCGGCCTGAGCGAAGTGGCGCGCATCAAAGCAGAGATGCAGGCGACCATGGTGAAGGCGGGCTTCAAAGGCACACTGCCGGAGTTCTACACCTTCCTGCGCACCGATCCGCAGTTCTACGCCAAGACGCCGCACGAGTTGCTGGCGGACGCGGCGTACATCGTCAAGAAGGCGGATCTCAAGCTCAAGGATACGATCGGCACCTTGCCTCGTTTCCGTCACGGCATTCTGCCGGTGCCCGATGCGCTGGCGCCGATTTACACCGGCGGACGCGGCGGCCTGGAAAGCTGCTTGTTCAATACTTATAACTTGCCTGCGCGCCCGCTCTATACATTGCCGGCGCTGGCGTTGCACGAATGCACGCCGGGCCACAGCTTCCAGGCGGCGCTCGCGCTCGAGGCTCCGGCGCGGCCGAAGTTCCGTGGCGACGTTTATTTCTCTGGCTATGGCGAAGGCTGGGGCCTGTACACCGAATGGCTCGGCCGCGTGATGGGCATCTACGAAACGCCGTACGAGGAGTTCGGTCAGCTCACCTATGAGATGTGGCGTGCAGCGCGGCTGGTCGTGGATACCGGCATCCATCATTACGGCTGGTCGCGCGACCAGGCGCTCCAATACATGAAGGACAATGTGGCGCTGTCGGAGCACGAGATCACCACCGAAGTGGATCGATACATCGCCTGGCCGGGTCAGGCGACCGCGTACAAGCTGGGCGAGTTGCAGATCCGTCGGCATCGCCGCGAAGCCGAACAGGCGCTCGGGCCGAAGTTCGACCAGCGCAAGTTCCACGACGCCATTCTCGCGCTCGGCGCGGTGCCGCTGCCCGTGCTCGAGCAGCGAATGGCACAATTCATCGCCGACGGCGGCGAGAATCCGCCGCCGCCCAGCGTCGAAGCCAAAGACCTCAGCAATTGACAGGACCCATGGACAGCATTCGCATTCTGGATTCGCACACCGGCGGTGAGCCGACACGCCTGGTGCTCGAAGGCGGGCCGGATCTCGGCGACGGTCCGCTCGACGCGCGCGTGCGAATTTTTCGTGAGCACTTCGACGGCTTTCGTTCCGCGATCGTCAACGAGCCCCGCGGCAGCGATGTGATCGTCGGCGCGCTGCTGTGCAAGCCGCATCGTGCGGAATGTGACATCGGCATCATCTTTTTCAACAACGTCGGCTATCTGGGCATGTGTGGCCACGGCACGATCGGTGTGATCGTTTCGTTGGCGCATCTCGGCATGTTGAAGCCGGGTGTGGTGAAGATCGACACGCCGGTCGGCGTGGTCGAAGCGCAGCTGTTGCCGAACGGCGCGGTGTCGGTTGCAAACGTTCCGAGTTATCGCAAAGTGAAGGCCGCGACTGTCGATGTGCCCGGCGTTGGCCCGGTGACTGGCGACGTGGCCTGGGGCGGCAACTGGTTCTTCCTGGTCGAAGAAAAGCAGCTGCCGCTGAACCTCACCAACGTCGAGCCGCTGACCGAGCTGTCGTGGCGCATCCGGCAGGCCGTGAATTCACAAGGCTATCCCGAAATCGATCACGTCGAGTTGATCGGCAAGACGCCGACCGCTCGCAGCCGCAACTTCGTACTGTGTCCCGGCAAAGCTTATGACCGTTCGCCGTGCGGCACCGGCACGAGCGCGAAGCTCGCCTGTCTCGCCGCTGATGGCGTGCTGGCCGAAGGCGAGGAGTGGACGCAGGAAAGCATTCTCGGCAGCGTCTTCAAGGGAACGTTTCGTTGGATCGACCGCGCGCAGGGAACGATTGCGCCGACGATCACCGGCACGGCGCACGTCACCGCCGAAGCCAAACTATTGCTGGATCCCAAAGACCCGTTCTGCTTCGGTATCCGCGACGACAAGAACACGGAATCCATGCGAGGCTGATGCTGATGCGCAGGACTGTTGGCGCCGCTCTGCGGCTCGGTGCTGTTTTCTTTGTCATGAATTCGGCGCCGCTGTGGGCTGCGGGCGCCGACGCTGCACTGAAAGTGCAGAGCCGCGACTTCGACATCGAGCTGGACCGGCAATCGCAAACGCTCATCTCGCTGCAGCCAAAGCAGGGCGGCGGCTTCGACTTCGCACCCTCCAAGCTGCACAGTGCGCGCAGTGGCGATGGTTACTACAATCTCGGCGATCTCGATTTGCGCCTGCGAGCTGCTGGCGAGACGCAGTGGCGTGATTATTCGACCGCTTATCGCAAACAGCGCGCTGTCGAGCTACCGCTGGATGCGAGCACACTCGCGGCGGCGAAAATCTCTTTGTCGCAGCCGGAGAGCTTGGGTCTGCAGGTCGTGCGCCGTTGGCAGCGAGCGGACAATGGCAATCTGGCCTTGCGCTTCGAGCTGACCAATACGGGTAAACAAGCCATCGAACTCGGCGGCGTCGGGCTCGCAATGGTGTTCGACAACGTGCTGACGGACCGTTCGCTCGCCGAAGCACACACCCAGGCGAGCTTCTCGGATCCATACATCGGCCTGGACGCGGGTTATTTGCAAGTCACGCGCTTGAATGGCAAAGGCCCGGCGCTGATTGTGACTGGCGAGAAGGGCACGCCGTTCGAGGCGTACAAGCCCATTCCCAATACCAGGAAAGATGCGAAAGGCGCGGCGGAGTTGTTGCACGACTCGACGCCTCGCGGCCAAACGTTCGAAGGTTTCTACGATTGGATGGTCGCGAGTCGCGGCTTCGCCGAGCATGAGTGGCGCAATGCCGAGCCGTGGAACGAACCGACGGTCGTGACACTCGCGCCCGGTGAGACGCGCAAGTTTGGCCTGCAGTTCATGCTCTCGAAGTCCATTCGCGACATCGAGAACACGCTCGCGGCACAGGCGCGGCCGGTGGCGGTCGGCATTCCCGGTTATGTGCTGCCGACGGATCTGCCCGCGGACCTTTGGATTCGCGCCGGCCAGGCTGTTAACGCTGTGAGTTCTTATCCTGCTGGTGCGCTCGATGTTTCCAAAGCTGACGGCGTGCAGGGCTGGTCAAAATATAAGGTGACTGGTCGCAAGTGGGGTCGGGCGCGTCTGACGCTTTCTTATGCCGACGGCACGCGGCAGGCGATTCACTACTTCGTCACCAAGCCGAGCGGCGCGGTGCTGGATGACCTGGGGCGTTTCATCGCCACCAAACATTGGTTCGACGATCCGTCCGATCCATTCAAGCGCGGCCCGTCGTTCATGACGTTCGATCGCGAGCGCAACGCCGTCGTCCTGCAAGATCAGCGCGTGTGGATGGCGGGACTGAGCGATGAAGGCGGCGCGGGTGCGTGGCTTGCGCTGATCATGAAACAGCTCGGCTCGCCCAATGCAGGCGAGATCGAGAAGTTCGAGCGCTTCGTCACCGGGATCTTGGATGGTCACCTGCAGGTCAACGAAGGGCCGGAGAAATTCGGCGTTCGCAAGAGCCTGTTCTATTACGAGCCGCAGCCGCCGGGCGGCTTCAAATACGATCCGGCGTTCGATTGGAAACAATGGTCGGCGTGGAAGAAGTCGTCTGCGGACTCGGTCGTGCGCTCGTTCAATTATGTGCACGTCGCCGCTGCGCACTGGGTTATGTATCGGCTCGCGCGTTATCAAGAAGGGTTGGTCAAGGCGCACGACTGGCGTTGGTATCTGGATCGTGCCTATCAAACTACGGTGGCGATGCCCAGGCTGGCGCCGGAGTATGTGAAGTTCGGGCAGATGGAAGGCGAGGTGTTCGTCGAGATCCTGCGCGATCTGAAACAGGAAGGTTGGACTGCGCAGGCTGCAGAGCTCGAAAAGGCAATGAAGACGCGCGCCGATGCCTGGGCGGCGGAGGAATATCCGTTCGGCAGCGAGATGCCTTGGGACTCGACCGGTCAGCCCGAGGTGTATGCGTGGATGCGTTACTTTGGGAAGGCGGCCAAGGCCGATCTGACCCGTGAAGTGATCTTGGGGTACGACCCGACGATTCCGAGCTGGGGCTACAACGGCAACGCGCGTCGCTATTGGGACTTCATGTACGCGGGCAAGATCGCGCAGCTCGAACGGCAGTTGCATCACTACGGGTCGGCGAACAATGCGCTGCCGTTGCTCGATTCATTCCGTATGAATCCGCAGGATATGCATCTGCTGCGCGTTGCATACGGCGGGTTGATGGGAACGTTGACCAACATCGATCAGGAAGGGTTCGGCGCGGCGGCGTTTCATTCGAATCCTGATTTGATGAAGCACGATCCGTTCAATGGCGACTATGGTAGCGCGTTCTACGGTTACGCATATGGCATCGGCAGCTATCTCGCGCGCGATCCTGTATTCGGTTCTGTCGGGTTCGGTGGCGTCGCTGCAGAGAAAGGTTCGATTACGAGCATCGTCCCGAAAGATGGCTTCCGCACGCGGATGTTCCTTGCTGAGCCTGGGCTGTGGCTGACGTTGGATGCGGGAAAGTTTGCGAGCGTCGAGTACGATCGCAGCAAGCGGGAAGTCACGGTTCGTTTGGATGCGGCCACTGCCTCTTCACCGCGTGCTTACTTGAGCGTTGAAAGCACGAACGCCGGGCCGGGCTACCGCCCGGCGGCGTCTTTGTCGCAAGAGCGAGGCCGCTATGTGATCCCGCTCGGTCCCAGCGAAACCTCGGTGGTGCTGCGCTCCGCGCGCTGACTGGGATTCCCCAGTCAGCACAGGGGGGCGAGAGGTCAGATCGTCGACGTCGTAGTGGCGGGCGCCTTGGTGTACAGGCGCACGCCGAACACGGGGCCGGCGGTGTTGCCGGGCTCGGGTTCGAAGCGCACTTCGATGCTGTCCTTGCCGCGAGTGAGCTCTTCCGGCAGCTCGTAATCGACGTCGA
Source organism: uncultured Steroidobacter sp. (assembly GCA_946478975.1). The sequence continues at coordinate 3,766 of CAMLEO010000254.1, read as the reverse complement.
AGAACACCGGCTTGTCCGGCCGCAGTGTCTGCGTCGCGACGCGCTTGCCGTCGACCAGAACGTAGAACTTCCTGGCCCGCTCATCCGCCCAATACGTCGCCTGCAGAATCAGCGGGCCCGGACGTGTCTTCATGCGGAACGCAAAGAAGCCACCCGTGCGCGCATCTCGACCCTGACGACCGCGATACACGACGGGATAGGAAATATCCGATGTGAGCTGATGATCGCGCTCCGGCTGCATCTCGCCCAAGTGCATGACGTCGACCGAGCGTGCGGCCAGCTCGCGCTGACGCACTTGTTCGGCGGCGAAGGCGCGTTCCTCATTGGCCCATTCCGCATCGGTGAAGCGACGGAAATAAACAGCACTGCGGCGATGATAGTTCTTGTAGAACGGACCAAACGTGAGCGCCGCCGGACGTGCCACCGCGCTCGCGCGATAAATCGCCTGCTGCGGCTCCACCGGTTTGAAATCAGCAAGCAGATCCGTGCCGACCAACGCCGGTGCTGCAGCTTCGAACGGTTGATCGTCCGGCCCGAGGTCCGCTGCAAGCACCATCGGTCCGCGCAGCACGGCGATCGTCGTGTCGTCGCCAGGTGTGGGTTCGAGTCGCAACTCCAGCGGCAACGTGAACGCCACAGCGTCACCTTCGCGCCAACGTCTGCGCACGATGAGATACCCGCCATCGGTCTCGGTCTCGACCGGCTTGCCATTCACAGTGAGCTGAGCATTCTTCGCCCAGCCAGGCACGCGCAAGGCCACCGCAAACTTCTGCGGCTTGCGCAGAGAAGCGACCTTCACATTGACCACGCCTTCGTACGGATAAGCAGTGTTCATTTCGAACTGCGCGCCGCGCTCACGCCACGTCACGCGTGATGGAATAAACAAGTTCACGATCAGCATGTCGTCCGACTGCCACCAGATCGACTCGCCGTGCTTGGAATGACTTTCCATGCCGGAGCCGACGCAGCACCAGAAGCTGTCCGTCGGCGACGAGAACTCGCGCTGCACGCCGGACATCAGCGGCGTCATGTACGTGAACATGCCGGTCTTCGGATCCTGGTGCGCCAGGATGTGATTCAGGTGCGCGCGCTCGTAGAAATCGAACAAGGTGCCCGACGGCTGCCACGAGTACAAATGGCGCGTGAGCTTCAGCATGTTATAGGTGTTGCACGCTTCGCAGGTCTGCTCGGTGATGTGCCGGGAGATCGTGCGTGGCTCGGAGAAATATTCGCGGTCGGAGTTGCCGCCGATCACATAGCTGTGATTGGTCGTAACTGTGGTCCAGAAGAAGCGAGCGGCGGTCGCATTGTCGGCGCTGCCGGTGAGCTCATGCAGCCGTGCCAGGCCGATCAGCTTCGGCACCTGCGTGTTCGCGTGCCGTTGCGCCAGTTCGTCGCGCTGGGCGGTGAGCGGATCCAGGACGCGCTTGTGATACAAACGCTGCGCGAGCTGCAGCCAGCGGCGATCGTTGGTGCGCGAATACAGCTCGGCAAAGCTTTCGTTGATGCCGCCGTGTTCGCAATCGAGCACCGTCTGCACCTGCTCGTCGCTCAGCGAATTGAAGACTTTCTCGATGTAACCGCCGAGGCCGACAGCGACGCCGATGGCGCGGGCATTGCCGCCGCAGCAGGCGTCGACATCGAACAACCCAGCGTACAACTTGTGCCAGTTGTACAGCGGCACCCAGCAGCCGTTGAGATCGAAGCCGGCCGAGCGAATCTCGCCACGCATGATCTCGGGGAAGATTTCTTTGCCGTCGACGATGGTGCCGTCCTTGCGCTTGCGCGTGAAGCCGGCGACATAGCCGTCGCCTTGTCTGGCCTGAACTTCGGCCAGTTCGGCGACGATATATTCGGCCCGGGTCTTCGCGTCCGGATCGCCGGTCTGCGCATGAATCAGCGCCAATGCGGAGAGATAGTGGCCGAGGCTGTGGCCCGCGATCGTGTCCGCTTCCCAACCGCCATACGGTTCGCCCTTGGGGTCGAGTCCCGCGAACTTGCGAAAGTTGTGCAGCAGCCGATCGGCTTCCAGCGACAGCAAATATTTGCGATTGGCCTCGACGGCATCGGCGAACGGGCCGGGCAGCAGGCGCACGTCGGACAGCGGCAAGGCCTTGGCGGTCGAGGGGCGCGAGTTGGCAGTCGCCCAACTGAGGTCCCAGGGCAGGCCGGCGCAGAGCGCACCGGCGGCTGCACCCTTCAGCAGCCTGCGGCGATCGGTGAATAGTGGGGATCGAGTCATGGGCTCTCCTTGATCTTTAATTTTTAATCTCTATGGGCGCGAGAGAAACGTTGAATATCGAATGGGCTCAGGCTCACTGACGTCGGCGATTGAGCCGCGAGCTGCGCGACCAGTTCACTCGTGATCGCAGCGAGCGTCAGTCCGAGATGTTGATGACCGAATGCGTACAGAATGTTCGGGGCGTCCGGCAGCCTGCCGATCGCGGGCAAGTAGTCAGGCAGTGTGGGGCGTGCGCCGATCCATTCGCGAGCCGGCTCTTTGCACGGCAGGCCCAGCGCCTGGATGTGCTGACGCAATCGTTGCCACTTGCGCACATCGGGCGGCGCGTCTGGGCTGCTGAATTCCACGAAGCTCGCCGCGCGCAGGCCGGACTCGAAGCGCGTGACGATCATCGATCGGTCTTCGAACACGACCGGCGGCAGATCGGGCCAGCTGTGATCGGTCATCTGTAAGTGATAGCCACGCTCCGCGATCAACGGCACCGACGGACAATACGGTTCCATCAACTCACGCGAGCGAACGCCGGCCGTGATGACTGCGAAATCCGCGTCGAGCGAGGCACCGTCGTCGCAGGTCACGCGAACGCCATTGTTCTCATGCGCGACTGCGCGCACCCTTGCCTGCAAGATTCTTCCATTGCGCGCGACGATCGAGCTGCGCAGCGCTTCGCCCAACTGCGGCAGGTCGGCGATCTGCGCGGTGTTCTCGAAACGAATCGCGCCGGCGGGGGAATGTTTCATGATCGGCGCGAGCTGTCGCAGCTCGTCGGCGTCACATTCATGGAAACGAGCGGTGCCGATATCGGCGGCTCGCCATGATGCAAGTCCGGCGGCGGCGGTCGCTTGCGATTCCCACACGACGAAATGTCCCGTCTCGCGGACCAAGGCGGGCGCGCCCACGTCTTTAGTCAATGAGCGCCAGGCGGGGAGTGCGGCAGCAAGCAGCGAACGAAGTGCAGCGCGGCCATGCTCAACTCGCGTAGCATTCGAGGCCGCTGCCATCCGGCAGGCAAAAGGCAACCAGCGATTGATCTGCGACAAGGGAAGTCCCAGCGCGCCGCCAGTGCTGAACAAACGGCGGGGCGCGGAGCGAATGACCGGCCAGGACGCGAGCGGCTCGACCTGCTCGGTTGCAATATGTCCGGCGTTTCCCCAGGAGGCCGCGCCGGGGGCGGGCGCTACATCCATAATGGTGATCGAGGCTCCGGTCTGCAGCAGGCGCTGCGCGACACTCAACCCGACCACACCCCCGCCGATTACGATTCCGCGCTTCATACCCGTGAGATTCTAATCATCTGGTAGCTTGAGTAGATAATATACGATATACTAAGTGCTCCAGTAGACGAGGCTAACATGACACCGACTTGGCAGGGCGTTTATCCGGCGGCAACCACTCAGTTCAAAGAGGATCTGTCGATCGATCTGGCGCAGAGCCAACGGGTGATCGACAACCTGATCAAAGACGGCGTCCACGGCATCATCGCGATGGCGAGATGCGAAGCGAGCTCGTTGCCAGTCTCGTTGA
>CAMLEO010000253.1 GCA_946478975.1 uncultured Steroidobacter sp. | reverse complement strand
TTCACCGCGATCGCGGCCGTGCGCTCCGGCACGGTGAAAACGTATGTGACCGACAACGAAGGCCGCGAGCACGTGCAAGGATTCTTCCTGCCGGGCGAAGTGATCGGCCTGAATGCGATCTCACAAGCACGCTATCCCAGCAATGCGGTCGCGATGGACTCGGTGGTGTTGTGCCGGTTCTCGTTTCCTAACATCGCCGCACTGGCCGCTCGCATGCCGGGTTTGCAACAACAGCTGTTTCGGCTGCTGAGCCAGGACATCGGCAAGGCAGCGCTGCTGTCGGGCAACTTCTCGGCCGACGAACGGATGGCCGCGTTCTTGATCACGCTGTCCCGTCGTTATGCCGCGCGCGGCTTCTCGGCCAATCGGTTCCTGCTGACCATGACGCGCACGGACATGGCGAACTATCTGCGGCTTGCGCCTGAAACCGTCAGTCGCGTGTTCCGCCGCTTCCAGGATGAAGGCATGATCCAGGTCGATCGCCGCGAGATCGAGTTCACAGACCGCAAGCGCCTGGAGGCGCTGGCCGAGAACGTCCTGCGCACTGCCTGACCTGATCTAGATCAGGGCACCCCCACCGCCGCGCGAGCACCATGCTCCCACCAACATGGGAGATGAGTGTTATGAATGCGAGTCGTAAGTTATGGATCGGATTGGGAGCGCTGCTCTTGCTCTCCTTTTCCGTGCTGCTTTGGGTCGGCGGCGAAATTCACCGGGTGATGCCACCCATTCCGTCGGCTGTCGTCACCGAAACCGGCCGGACCATCTACACACGTGCCGATATCGAGAAAGGCCGGCAGGTGTGGCAATCCATCGGCGGCCAGCAACTCGGCTCGATCTGGGGTCACGGCAGTTACGTCGCGCCGGACTGGAGCGCAGACTGGCTGCATCGTGAAGCACTCGCCTGGCTGGATATCGATGCCAGGCGCGAAACCTCGCAGCTCTTTGCGAAGTTGCCGGAAGACACGCAGGCAACGTTCGCTGCGCGGCTGCGTCCTCGCATTCGCAAGAACACTTACGACGCGCAGAGCGACACGATCACGATTTCGGACGATCGCGCCGCTGCCATCAAACGAGTCGCCGCTCACTACGAAGCGTTGTTCGGCGACGATCCGGCGCTGCTGCCGCTACGCAAAGCGTACGCGATGAAGAACGGCACGGTGATCGACCCCGATCGGCGCGCCGCGCTGACTGCGTTCATCTGGTGGTCTGCCTGGTCCGCTGTGACTCAGCGTCCGGGCAAAGAGATCACTTATACAAACAACTGGCCGCATGACGCTCTGGTCGGCAACCAGCCCCCGGGACAGCTGTTGATGTGGACCGTGTTCAGCGTGTTGTTCCTGATCGCCGGCATCGCGCTGCTCGGCTGGCACCATGCCCGTCACAAGGAAGAAGCGCCGGTGCTGCCGGCGACCGATCCGCTCGCGCTGATTCGTATCACTCCTTCGATGAAGGCCACGGCCAAGTACTTCTGGCTGGTGATCGCGTTGTTTCTAACGCAGATCCTGCTGGGCGCGATCACCGCGCACTACCAGGTCGAAGGCCAGGAAGCATACGGCTTCGCGCTCTCCAACTATCTGCCCTATTCGCTCAGCCGCACCTGGCACACGCAGCTTGCAGTGCTGTGGATCGCGACTGCCTGGCTCGGCATGGGTTTGTATATTGGCCCGGCGATCTCCGGCCACGAACCGAAGTTTCAGCGCTTCGGCGTCAACTTCCTGTTCACGTGCCTGCTGATCATCGTGGTCGGCGCGTTCACCGGCCAGTGGCTGGCAGTGATGCAGAAGCTGGGGCTGGACAAGAACTTCTGGTTCGGCCACCAGGGTTGGGAATATGTCGACCTGGGCCGCTTCTGGCAGATCTTCCTGTTCGTCGGGCTCGGTGTGTGGCTGACGCTGGTCGGTCGCGCGTTGTGGCCTGCCATCCGCAAAGGCGGCTCGAATCAATCGGAAGATGGCAAGTCCATCACCATGCTGTTGTTTCTTTCCACCGTCTGCATCGGCCTGTTCTACGGCGCCGGTTTGATGTGGGGCGAGCATACGCACATCTCCATGGTGGAATACTGGCGCTGGTGGGTGGTGCACCTGTGGGTCGAGGGCTTCTTTGAAGTGTTCGCAACCGCAGTGATCGCCTTCCTGTTCACTCGACTCGGCCTGCTGCGCACGAGCACGGCAACCATCTCAGTGTTGTTCGCGACCATCGTGTTCCTGTCCGGCGGCGTGCTCGGAACGTTGCATCACTTGTACTTCACCGGCACTCCCACGGCGGTGATCGCGCTCGGCGCCAGCTTCTCCGCGCTGGAAGTCGTGCCGCTCGCGTTCGTCGGCTTCGAGGCTTATCAAACTTATAAGCTCGGCTCCGCAACGCCGTGGATGCAGCGGTATCGCTGGCCGATCCTGTTCTTCACCGGCGTGGCCTTCTGGAACCTGGTGGGTGCGGGCCTGTTCGGCTTCCTGATCAATCCGCCGCTGCCGCTGTACTACATGCAGGGTCTGAACCTCACGCCGCTACATGGCCACACCGCGCTGTTCGGCGTGTATGGGCTGCTCGGCGTCGGATTGATGTTGTTCTGCCTGCGCGGGATCAAGCCGAACGTGGTTTGGAACGAACGCGCGCTGAAAACCAGCTTCTGGGCATTCAACATCGGCCTCGCCTGCATGGCGCTGTTCACGCTGCTGCCGATCGGTGTGATTCAACTCAGCGCGGCAATCGACCATGGCTACTGGTATGCGCGCTCTGCAGAGCTGATGCAGAAGCCCATCATCCAGCTGCTGGTGTGGATGCGAGTGCCTGGCGACACGATCTTCAGTGTCGGCGCACTGGCCCTGGCGTGGTTTGTGATTCGACTGTGGATCGCGCCCAAGCAGGCGGAGGCGAAACTGCCTGCCGGTGCCGAAACAGCCAAACGTTGATCGAGGAGTACGGGGGCGGCACCTGCCGCCCCCGATTTTTTATGATACGAACCATCGCTGCCGCTCCCCACCGATTGCTGTTTTTCGTCGGTGCCACGAATGTCCTGCTTGCCATGATCTGGTGGGCATGTTGGCTGGTCGCGGCACATTCGGGCGTGAGCGTTCCGCCATCGCCTGTTCCCGCGGGTTGGATGCATGCGATGGTCATGCAGTATCACGTGCTGCCCGCTTTCATGTTCGGTTTCCTGCTCACCGTGTTTCCTCGCTGGATGTCGCTGCCGCCGCTCGGGCGGAGGCATTACATACCCGTCCATTGGATCGCTCGGCGGACAGTTGTTGACCTTGGCGGGACTCGCCGGCCTCGGCGACAGCCTCACCTTGCTCGAACTCGGCGCTCTGCTCACGAGCGCGGGATGGCTCATCGGCACGACACTGCTCGTGCGACTCGCGTGGCAGGATCGCGGCAAGACCTGGCATGCGGTGAGCTGCGCGTTTGCGCTCGGGTTCGGATTGCTGGGATTGGGTCTCTATAGTTTTTATCTGTTCAGTGCGGATGCGCGGGTGATGTTTGTTGTGATCAAGCTCGGCGCGTTCGCGGTGCTGCTGCCGATCTATTTCACTGTGTGCCATCGGATGATTCCGTTCTTCACCAGCGGCGTAGTGCCGGGTTATCGCGTCGTGCGGCCGCTGTGGACGTTGGCTGCGCTGTGGGCGGGAACGATGCTGCATCTGTGGCTGGAGCTGCGTCACGGATACCAGTGGCTGTGGCTGGTCGATGCGCCGCTCGCGATCATGTGCGGATGGCTGCTGTGGCTCTGGTGGCCCCGCACGGGCTCGATGCCGCCGCTACTGCGCGTACTGTTCGTCGGCTTCACCTGGCTGCCGATCGCGTTTGGTTTGTATGTCACGCAGAGCGTTTGGTTTGCAGCGACCAGCGAGTTCGTGTTGGGACGGGCGCCGGCGCATGCGTTGTTCATCGGCTTCTTCGGCAGCTTGCTGGTGGCAATGGTGACGCGCGTCACGCAGGGACATTCCGGACGTCCGCTGGTGCTCGGCGGAGTGGCTGCATTCGCGTTCGTAGCACTACAGCTGGTCGCCGTGACTCGCATCCTGGCGGAAGTCGCGCCGGATTCTTTGGGCGTGCAGGCCGCCGCTGCCATCGGCTGGCTGGTCGCATTCGCGCCGTGGGTGCTACGCTCGAGCTGGATCTATCTCACGCCCAGGGCCGACGGTAACAACGGATGATCGAGTTCTATCCGCAGATCAAGCTGGTTCACATTGCAGCCGTCCTGACCAGCGGCTTGCTGTTCTTGATTCGCGGCGCGGCGCTGAACGCCGGCCAGGGTTGGGCGATGGCCGCGCCGCTGCGCTATCTGAGCTATACGATCGACACCGTCCTGCTCACTGCGGCCCTGATGCTCGCGACGCTGATCCATCAATATCCGTTCGTGAACGGCTGGCTGACGACCAAGGTTCTATTGCTGGTCGTTTACATCGTGCTCGGCACCTACGCGTTAAAACGTGGGTCCACACGGAATGTCCGTATCGGCTGCTGGCTGGCCGCGCTGCTGGTGTACGGATTCATAATTAGCGTGGCCCGCGCTCATCATCCCGCTGGCATCTTCACTCGTTTCCTCGCGTGACGTCACAGTTTCGAATGTGACCGTCTGCGGCCACCCCCTGCCTTCCTCAGGGGATCACCGTAGGCCTCGCATATAGCTGATCTAGATCAGCTGCGATACAAAGCTCTCGTCCTAAGCTGGCCTCACTGGCAACAGCCACACACGCGGGAAAATCATGAAACGCTTGATTACGTTGATCGCCTGCTCAGCCGCGCTCGTGCTGGGAGCATGCACCAAAGAAACAACTCCAACCGCACAGGCGGCACCGTCGACGGACACGGGCGGTTCGCGCAAGGGCGACTTCGGACCACCGCAGGGCGAGCCGATCAAGGCCGTGCTCACCAGCCCGCCGAACGTACCGCCGCCGACCAACCGCAACTATCCCGCCAAGGTGATCGTCGAGCTGGAAGTCACCGAAGTCGACATGCCGATCTCCGAAGGTGTGACCTACACGTTCTGGACCTTCGGCGGCACCGTGCCCGGCAGCTTCATTCGCGTCCGCCAGGGCGACACGGTCGAGTTCCGTTTGAAGAATCATCCGTCGAGCAAGATGCCGCACAACATCGACCTGCACGGCGTGACCGGTCCGGGCGGCGGCGCGGCGTCGAGCTTCACGGCGCCGGGCCACCAGAGCCAGTTCACATTCAAAGCGCTGAACCAAGGTTTGTTCGTCTATCACTGCGCGACTGCGCCGGTGGGCATGCACGTCGCGAACGGCATGTATGGTTTGATCCTGGTCGAGCCGCCGGAAGGCCTGTCGCCGGTGGATCACGAGTACTACGTGATGCAAGGTGACTTCTACACCGTCGGCAAGTATCGCGAGAAAGGTCACCAGGCCTTCGACATGCAGAAGGCCATCGATGAGAAAGCGACCTACGTGTTGTTCAACGGCCAGGAATCCGCGCTCACCGGACCTCGCGCGCTGAAGGCGAATACCAACGAACGAGTGCGCCTGTTCGTCGGCAACGGCGGCCCGAACCTGGTGTCGAGCTTCCACGTGATCGGCGAGATCTTCGACAAGGTCCAATACGAAGGCGGCACGCGCTTCCAGGAAAACGTGCAGACCACGTTGATTCCCGCCGGCGGCGCCGTGACAGTCGAGTTCCACACCGAAGTGCCGGGCAATTACGTGCTGGTCGATCACTCCATCTTCCGCGCGTTCAACAAAGGCGCGCTGGCGATTCTCGAAGTCAAAGGCGACGACCGCCGCGAGATCTATTCCGGCAAGCAGCTCGACGAAACATACGTCGGCGACAAGCTCGCGAGCCTGGCGCCGGTTGCCGAAGCTGCCAAGGCGAGCAATACCGGAACGCTGACCAAGACGCAGCAGATGGAGGCCGGCGCAGTGCTGTTCAAAGGCACCTGCTCCACCTGCCACCAGGAAATTGGCCAGGGCATCCCGAATGTGTTCCCGCCGCTGGCAAAGTCCGACTTCCTGTTGGCCAACAAGCAGCGCGCGATCGGCATCGTGATGAACGGCTTCAGCGGCCCGGTGAAGGTGAACGGCGCCGACTACAACTCGGTGATGCCGCCGATGAGCCAGCTCAACGACGATGAAATCGCCAACATCCTGACCTACGTCCTCAACAGCTTCGGCAACAGCGACGGCACGATCAGCGCCGCCGATGTAACCAAGGTTCGCGAGACGACCAAGCGTCCGGAAGGCGCGGCTCATTAATCGCAAGGAGCAACGACGTGCGCGTCTGGAAACAGCTCACCGCTCTGACACTGGCGCTCACGTCGCTGATGGTTCACGCCGGGCCCGCCGCCCAATCCCCCTGGGCGGCGGTGCCGGGCGGCACGTTCGAGTCGGTGCTGCCGCCCGCTCCGACGGTGAAGCAAGTCACCCTGCCGAAGTTTTATCTCGATCGCACGCCTGTGACGAACGCGCAGTTCGCCGCGTTCCTGAAGAGGAATCCGGAGTGGCGTCCCGACCGCGTGGCACGCGTGTTTGCCGATGAGCAGTACCTGAGCCACTGGGAATCGCCGCTCGTACCCGGAAAGGACAAAGCAAACAAACCGATCGTGCACGTCAGCTGGTTCGCCGCCAGCGCATACTGCGAAGCGCGTGGTGCTCGGTTACCGACATGGCATGAATGGGAGTTCGTCGCGGCTGCGAGCGCGACACTCAAGGACGCAAGAGACGATCCGGCCTGGCGCCAGCAGATTCTCAGCTGGTACTCGCACTCTGGTCGCGAAGAGCTGCCGAACGTCGGCAGCACGCCCGCGAACATCTACGGCATCCGCGACATTCACGGCGTCGTCTGGGAATGGGTAGAGGACTTGGGCGGTATGCTGGTCTCCTCCGACAACCGCGAGCAGAACGACCCCGACCTGCTGCGCTTCTGCGGCGAAGGCGCGCTGACCATGGAACAGAAAGAAAACTACGCGACGCTGATGCGCATCGCGATGCTGTCGAGCATGAAGGCCAGCTACACCAGCGCGACCATGGGGTTTCGCTGCGCGGCCGATGGAGATCAAACATGAAACGTTTGTTGCTTGGCCTGTTACTGACGATCTGTGTCGCGCACGCCGACTCGCCCGGGTCCATCTACAACTTGAATGTCACGCTGACCGACGCGGCCGGCGCGCAGCACGCGCTCGATGTGCATCGAGGCCACCCGGTGCTGGTGACGATGTTTTATGGCAGCTGTCCGATGGCGTGCCCACTGCTCATCGACACGATGCGCTCTATCGAACGCTCCGCGAGTTCAGCGGATCGCGCGCAACTACGCATGCTGCTGATCTCGATCGATCCGGAGCGCGATACGGTTGCGAAGCTGGCCGAGATCGCCACCACCCGCAAGCTCGATCGAACGCGTTGGACACTGGCCCGCACGGACGCGCACAGCGTGCGCAAGATCGCGGCGGTCCTGGGCGTTCAATATCGCAAGCTGCCCGATGGAAGTTACAACCACTCCAGCATCGTCACGTTGCTCACGCCGGAGGGTGACATTGCCGTGCAGAGCTCCGTGCTGGGCAAGGCGGACCCGGAACTGCTCGCGGCACTGAAAAAGATTACTCAGACGGCTCAGACGGCCCAGGCGGCGCCGAAGGTTCCCGCTGCTCGCTGATCTGCTCCAGCGGTGCGCCGTAGAGCATCTCGACGCCTTCCATGTCGGGCAGATGGTGCGCGATGCCTTTGTGACAATCGATGCACGTGTACTTGTCGCCCGAGAGCGCAGTCGAGTGCACATAGACCGCCCGCGTGCTCTGGCGAGTCCAATCCATGTAGCGGTAGTTGTGACAGTTGCGGCATTCGAGCGAATCGTTCGCTTTCAGCCGCGCCCACTCATGCTTCGCCAGCTCCAGGCGGTGATCCAGGAACTTCTCGCGCGTGTCGATGCGATGGAAGATCTTGCCCCACACTTCCTTCGACGCCTGCATCTTGCGGGCGATCTTGTGTGTCCACTTATGAGGCACATGGCAATCCGGGCACGTGGCGCGCACGCCTGAGCGATTGTTGTAATGAATGGTGCTCTTGAGCTCGGCGAACACGTTGTCGCGCATCTCGTGACAGCTGGTGCAGAACTTCTCGGTGTTGGTCGCTTCGAGCGCGGTATTGAAACCGCCCCAGAACAAGATGCCGCCGAGGAACCCGCCGATCACCAGGAACCCGAGGCTGTAATGTCGACTCGGTGCGCGCAGCACGCGCCACCAGCGCAGCAGGCGTTCCTTCATGGGGTGATCTCGTCGACCTTGCGGGGGTTCTTGTCGTCCTGCTTCGCTTTGGCCTGCTCGCGCATCACGATCTCGTACACGTCCATGAATGTGTTGTCGACCGGCACGCGCGCGTCCGTCTGTACCACGTGACACTGTGTGCAGAAATATCGACGCGGAGAGATCTCCGCCAGATAGTCATAATCGCGGTCCATGAAATGAGTGGCACTGACCATCGGCGCGCCGAACTCCTGGTTGCGCACGCGTGAGTGGCAGTACATGCAGAAATTCACATTGCGCGTGATCTCGTACTTTTCGATGGAATGAGGAATGGTCGGCGGCTGGCTGGTATAGGCACGCCCCCGCTTGACGTCCGCATTCTCGACCGTGGCCATGCGCGGCGCCTTGGGCTCCTGGTCCAGCGGCGTTTTGCCCCGCAGCCCTTCCGGCAATTCATCCGCCATCGGCAGACCGAAGATGCCCGCGAGCAAAGCAACCAGCAGACCGGCTCGAATGGATGCTTTCATACTGCCGCCACCGGCACTATCTTCACCGCGCACTTCTTGTAGTCGGTCTGCTTGGAAATTGGATCGGTCGCATCCAGCGTCACTTTGTTGATGAGCTGCGTGGCATCGAACCACGGCACGAAGACCAATCCCCGCGGCACTCGATTGCGACCGCGAGTCTCGACGCGCGAGCGGATCTCGCCACGACGTGAAATGACCCGCACCTCGACGCCTCTGCGAATCCCGAGCGCCTCAGCGTCGTCCGGATGCATGAAGACGACGGCGTTGGGAAAGGCGCGATACAACTCCGGCACTCGTCCCGTCATCGAGCCGGAATGCCAGTGCTCCAGCACGCGTCCGGTCACCAGCCAGTAGCCGTATTCCTGGTCCGGCTCTTCGGCGGCCGGCTCGTAGGGAAAAGCAAAGATGTTCGCGCGTCCGTCCTTGTTGCCATAGAACTCGAAGCCGGTGCCCGCTTTGACGTACGGATCGCTGCCCTCGCGATACCGCCATTTTGTTTCCTTGCCGTCGACGACCGGCCAGCGCAGGCCCGGCACCTGGTGATATTGATCGAACGGCGCCAGGTCGTGACCATGGCCGCGACCGAACGAGGCATATTCCTCGAACAAGCCTTTTTGCACATAGAACCCAAAAGCGCGCGCTTCGTAATTCTCGTACTCGGAATCCAGCTCGCTGACGGGGAAGCGATCCACCTGGCCGTTGGCGAACAACACCTGAAACAAAGTCTTGTTGCGATAGCCGGGATTGGCTGCGAGCAGCTCCTTCGGCCACACCTCGTCGGTCTTGAAACGTTTCGAGAACTCGATCAACTGCCATAGATCGGAGCGCGCGTCGCCCGGCGCATTCACCAGCTGATGCCAGAACTGCGTGCGCCGTTCTGCGTTTCCATAAGCACCTTCTTTCTCGACCCACATGGCAGCCGGCAGAATCAAGTCGGCAGCGCGCGCGGTCACCGTCGGATACACCTCGGACACGACGATGAAATTGCGCGGGTCGCGATACCCCGGCAATGTTTCTTCGTTCATGTTGGGGCCGGCCTGGGCGTTGTTGTTGACCTGAATCCAGTACGCGTTCAACTTGCCATCGCGCAACATGCGCGTCTGCTGGACGGCGTGATAGCCCGGCTTGGGATTGATCGTGCCGGCGGGCAGCTTCCACAACTGTTCGGCGTGCGCGCGATGTTCGGGATTCATCACCGTCATGTCGGCCGGCAGGCGATGCGCAAACGTGCCGACTTCGCGAGCCGTGCCGCAGGCCGACGGCTGGCCGGTGAGCGAGAACGGGCTGTTGCCCGGAGTCGCGATCTTGCCGGTCAGCAAGTGCAGGTTATAAACGAGATGATTGGCCCACACGCCGCGCGTGTGCTGGTTGAATCCCATGGTCCAGAATGAAGTCACGCGAATCTTTGGATCCGCGTACAGCTCGGCTAGCTGCTTCAGCCAGGACTCGGGACATCCCGAGATCTTGGCCGCGTACTCGAGCGTGAACGGCTTTAGAAACGCCGCGTACTCCTCAAACGTCATCGGCTCGGACTCGGTGGCGCGAGCGGCATTCTTCGCCTTCACCTCCAACGCGTGCTCGGCGCGCAACCCATAGCCGATGTCCGTAACGCCGCGTTTGAAGTTCACGTGCTTGCCGACGAAGTCGCGATTGACGCGGCCGGTCTGCACGATGTGATTGGCGATGTAGTTCATGATCGCCAGGTCCGACTGCGGCCGCATCACCAAGGGAATATCCGCCAGATCGAAGGAGCGATGCTCGTACGTCGACAGCACCACGACCTTCACATCCGGCGATGACAGGCGCCGGTCGGCCACGCGCGACCACAGGATCGGATGCATCTCCGCCATGTTGGAACCCCACAGCACGAACGCATCCGCCGCTTCGAAGTCGTCGTAGCAGCCCATCGGCTCGTCCATGCCGAAGGTGCGCATGAAGCCGGCA
>CAMLEO010000252.1 GCA_946478975.1 uncultured Steroidobacter sp. | reverse complement strand
CAATGGGCATTCGCCGGGCAGCTGCTGAACTACGCCGGCGCCTATAACAAGCGCCATGCTGAACAGACATCGAGCCTGGATCCGACCAACTTCTTCAGCACCAACGCGCCGGCCTTCGTACAGAATCGGGACGGCCTGCTGGACGGACACGGCAAGACGCAAGCGCACGAGCTGCGCCTGTCTTCCGAAGAGCGCGTGTTCGGCAGGTTCGATTACATCCTCGGTGCGTTCTATCAAAAGACCGAGTCGACCACCGACCTGCAGCGACTCACGCCGGTGTTCCTCGGGCCGCTCAGCCCGACCGTCGGCGGACTCGTCAATGTGACGCCGATTCGCAGCGCCGGCGAAGCCGAAGAGAAGTCGCTGTTCGTGAACCTGACGTATCACCTGGGCGAGAAGACGGAAATCGCAGGCGGTGTGCGTCACATCGACTTTCAGAACGACAGCGGTCTGACGATCAACGGCGCGCGCCTCGCTGCTGCGGACAACAACTACGACGACGACACCTGGGTCTACAGCGGCTCCGTCAAATACAACTTCAACGAAGACTTGATGATGTATGTGAGCACCGGCAGCTCGTGGCGCCCCGGCATTTCGGTCACAGGTGACTTCAGCCTCGCCCGCTCGGCGCTCGAGAACTCGTTCCTGATCCTGGCGCCGGAAGAATCGAAGTCGTATGAGCTCGGCATCAAGGCGAACGGGTTCGACCGCCGCCTGCAATCCAGCCTCGCGTTCTTTCATCAGAAGTTCGACAACTATCCGTACCGCTCTGCGTCCTCGATCTACTTCCGCGAAACCGCCGCAGGCGTGCCGCAGCCTCGCGTGAACACCTTCAACTTCGTCGCCCCGGTGCCGGTCACGGTGAACGGTGTCGAAGCGCAGGTGTCGCTCGCAGCGACGGAACAGTGGGACATCGGCATGTCGGCGAGCTACTCCAAGGGCGAGATCGACAATGCGCAGATCCCCTGTAACGACTACTTCCCGCGCGACGGTATTCCCGACAGCAGTTCGAGCGTGCCCACGGCCGATCAAATCCTGACGACCACGGGCGACAACCTCGCGACCTGTCGAGCCAGCTATCGCGCATCGAACGCGCCGTTGTTCGGCGGCACGGTGCAGTCCGAGTTCCGGGTGCCGTTGTCGTCGAACCTGGATTCGTACGTGCGGGGTCTCGTGACTTACAACGGCGACTCGCAGAACGATCCGGCCAACGCGATCGATGATGTGAGCAACTACACGCTGTTGAATCTGTACCTGGGCTTGCGCAGTCACGGCGGTGCTTGGGAAGTGACGTTGTACGGCAAGAACATCACCGATACCGAGCGTGTGCTCCGTCGCGACCCGACGCCCACGACCATCGGCTACCAGGTGGGCCGCACGTCGGTCACGGGTGTGAGCACTTATCGTCGCATCAGCATGACCGACCCGCGCGAGTTCGGCATCCAGCTGCGTTACGCATTCGGCTCTCGCTGAGCATCGAAAGTCCTCGATATCCTCCTCTGGCAATTGCAACCACCCCGGCCGCACAGACCCCTTGCGGTCGGGGTTCTTTTTTCCGCTTACTTCACGACGACACGCACGCGGCCGAGATTGGCGATGCGTGCATAAGGCGACTTCGCATCGCCATTTCGTTGCGAAACGCCGCGGAGAACCGCAAAGTAGGTGCCCGGCCGATCGAAGCGATGCTTGATTGAAACATTCACGCTGCGCACCTCCTTGGGCACCTCGGATTTTTCAGCGAAGGTGCCGCTGCCGTCGAAATCCCAGTCTGCGGCGACCACAAATCCCGTCCCAGGAGGCACAGCGATCGTACCCGTGAATGTGACTTCCTCGCCGGCTGCGACCTCGGCTCGCACACCACGATTCGCCATCAGCGTCACGACGGGCTGAATGCCGCCGCGCTGAGCGGCCGTGGGCGGCACGATCACCTGCGCTTCGTCGAGCCGGTATTGCGTGCTCATCGGTGGTGTAACGCCCTTCTCGACCCAGGCGGACACATCGCGTAACGCCTGTTGCAAGACTCCGCCATAGCTCACGATGCGTGTCGGATCTTCCAGCGCCGGTTCATCGCCATGCAGTGCGTGGTCCGTGTACCACAGCCGGAAATGCTCGTCGGTCTGATCGCCGAAATTTGCCTGCACACGCGCGCGATACCAATCCGCCTGCCATGGAAACGCTTCGCGATCCCACAGCGACTCGACCACGATCATCTTGCCGTCGAACTTGCCGGTCTGCACCGAGCCCGAGGTTGCCTTGACGAAGACCGGCCCGAGCAGCATCGGCCGTTGCGGATATATGGGTTTGCCATCGGCGCCGCGAAACTGATCCCACGCCTTGAACTCGGGCGTCGGCACCTGGTGCCAATGGTAGGTCTGCAACGCCAGGAAGTTTGAATTGTCGATTTGTATTTCATCGCCCGGTGCGAGTTGTCTCGCGACGCCGGCATCATCGTTCGCCAGCACGACGCGATCGCCGGCGATGTGAGTCAGGATCAGGGACTTGTCCTTCGACGCGCCACTGAGCACTTTGAGCTCGCCAGGATTCAAATAGCCCGCATCCTGGACGGCGAGCCCCGCGACGCGAATGGCAACGATGCGCTGAGCATCGCCGCCCTCGGTGTGCTTGAACGCGGTATCTACGCCGCCGCGATTAGCCTCGCTGTCGGCTTGCGCCGCAGTGATCAGTTCGGCCACGGTTCCTTTCACTTGAACGCGTACGTTCGCCAACTGCTCAGGATGATCGAAGCCGAGATAACCAGGCTTGGTCCAAAAATCCGTGAAATAAGCGCGGTCCGCCATCGCGACGCCCGGATACAGCGCGGCGAGTCCATGCAGATCCATTGTTTTATATCCAAACCACGCGGGCAGCGGAAAGCCCATTCTCGTGACTTCGCGCAGCGCCGCCGCTTCTTCATCGTTCAAGCCGTCATACGGATTGCCGCTGCCGCCCGGCTCCACCGCATCGGCGATCTGCGGCAGCTTGTGTTTCAAAACACTCATCGCCCGCAGGCGCACGGTGAAAACATTCGGGATCGCCATGCTCGAACCGATGACATACGGCACGACGCCATCCCACACGCCCTGCGTGTTCTCGATGCCGCCGATCGTGCGATAGCCACCGCCCGATCCGCCGTAGGCATAACCGTAGGGACGCTTGCCGCCATACATTTTCTGTGCGACGACACGCGAATACTGAGCGGCCGCGGCGTTGGCGCGATACGCGCCGATGGTCGAGTCGGCGTTCGGGCGCATGTCCAGTTTGCCGCCGCCGTTGGTTTCGACGAAGTACGCGCCGCTGTCGATCGAGAAACCGATCTTGTTGTGCTCGCCCGGCGGCTCGCTTTGCGCCAGGTTCTCACTCAAGGGCACCGGCGTGATGTGCTGGAAGAAATGACCTTGATACTGCCGCTTCGGTGGCAAGTAGAACGAAAAGCAGGTTTGCGTGCCCTTGAAGCAGCCGTGCACGTAACGATGACGCACGGGCGTGGTGCGCCATTCATCGATATCGACCTGCGGCTGTGAAAACAATGGATCGACCGCCGGAGCCGCCACCTGTTCCGACGCATGACTCGGCAGCGCAAAGCTCACGGCGGCAGCGACGAGGACGTTGCGTGCAGCCTTCTTTTGTTTGGACATAGATTCCTTAGCGACGCGTGTACAGGTCTTCGGGCGTGAGCAGGTTCTGCAGCGGCTTCCCCGCTCGGAAGCGGCGGATGTTTTCGCAGATGATGTCGAGCGAACGTGCGGTTCGATCGGGGACCGCCGGCGTGACATGAGGCGTGATGAGCAGCCGGGGTGCGTCCCACAACGGGCTGTCTGCAGGCAAGGGTTCTTGGGCGAAGGTGTCTGACGCTGCGCCGGCGATGCGGCCGTGCGCGAGCGCATCGAGCAGAGCCCCTTCATCGACGATCGCGCCGCGCGCCATGTTGATCAAATAGCCGGCAGGTCCGATGCGATCGAGCTCGCGCGCGCCGATCAGGTGATGAGTGGCATCCGAGAGTCCCAGCGCCAGCACCACGAAGTCACTTTCGTCCAGCAATCGATCGAGCGTGTCGCCGGCGTCGGCGCTGAAGAGATGATCGACGCCCGGCGGCAATGCGGTCGCACGGCGACGACAGGCGAGAACGCGCATGCCGAATGCTTTCGCTCTCAGCGCCAGCTCCTGGCCGGTGTGGCCGAGGCCGACGATGCCCATCGTTCGACCGAACAACCCCCGCAGCTTGTCCTGCCCGGGTACGCCCCACCGGTGCGCGCGCTGTGCATCGAGAAAAGCGGGATATTCGTAAGCGAGCGCGAGCGCAAAGAACATCGCGTGCTCAGCGAGTACCGGCGCCGAGCGTCCCGCTGAGCCAGTGACCGCGAGGCCGGGCCGAAACGCCTCCGGCCGCGCCGCCTTGTTGAGTCCTGCATGATCGACGTGGATCCAACGCAGCCGCGGCGCTCGCAAGATGCGTTCATCGGGATCGGCGGCGAGAATCGCGACGTCCGCCATCGCCACCGCCTTCTGGAACTCCGGATCCTCCGGGCTTTCGAAGCGCAGAACGCGCGTGCCCGACAGCGCCTGAGCCAATCGCTCCCAATGAGGTCCCGAATACCTGACCGTGGTGACGACAGTGACATCGTTCATGTCACCGCTCCGGCCACGATCGCTTGAAACGTTCCGATCTCGGGCACCTCCATCCAGGCATAGCCGTCCGCACCGGGCGCACCGACGGCGATGCTCTGTCCGTCGATCAGCGATCGGGCCGGGGCACACGCTCCCTGCACACCGATCTTGAAGCCACGCAACGGCACCGGCTGCTCGAAGACGTTGTTTCTTTGTCCGGAGTAGTTCACCAGGTGAATGAGATATCCGCCGCGCCCGCCCGCCTGGCGATGAATCGTCACTTCGACCGGACCGATGCCGTCGACTTTGATCGGCGGCGCCGTATTTCCAAGCACCAGCTGCGCGATCAACTCGCGATGTTCGGGCAGACCGTCGCGGTAATAGAGCCACTCCGGCAGCCACGGCAGATAGATCACGCGGCCGCGACCCTGACGGCGCGTGAGAACGCCGGGGTTGTCGTTCTCCGCCACGTCGGGGAAACAAAGCTCCGGCGGTCCAAACCGCTGCGCCGGCAGCAGCGACAGCTGACGCCCCGCGTCCTCCTTCGGCTCGGTATAAAAATACCAGCCGTCCAGATGTAACAACCGCGTCTTCGGCAAGTGCAGCTCGTGCTCGCCGACGCGAACATACGTCTTCAACTTTCCATTCGCGAGCGTGACGGTGCGCGCCGGGAAGCTTTCCAAGGCGAACCCGTTGCGACGTTCGCCGCGCTCGTCATACAGCCCGGTCTCGCCGGTTGCGATCACCGTGCCGCCTCGTTCGACGAAGGCATCCAGTGCGGCAGCCTCGGTATTGCTCAAGCACGCAACGTTGGGCATCACGATCGCGTCATAGCGTGACAACTGCTCGGCGGCATCGGCGTCGCCCATCGTGCGATCGCTGATGAAATCGAAGGGAATGCGCGATTCGAGCAGCACCCGGTACGCCGCACGAGCGCTCGTGGCCTGTTCGGCGCGCGTCGCGGTCGCCGCAGCAAACGTTTGACTGGCACGCGAATGATAGATCGCGACCGACGCCTGCGATCGCATGCCGGGATAGTGATGACCATTCTCCGCATGCCACTTGAAAAACTCGCGCACCGGCTCGATGGGTTCGGCATTGTCCTGATCGAACAACCCCAGCAAGTAATAATCGAGCTGCGCGCCATTGGCGATGCCCTGGGCAAATCGCAGCAGGTGGTGATGACTGGTCTCGGACGCAAACCGCCATGCGAAGTCGAGAAAGTTGGTGACGGCGCAGGAATACGGCTTCTTTCCTTTGCCGAGCGCCGCGGCCCAACGCGATTTCTCGCCGCCCTGGTAGGGCCATTCCGGTTGCGGCCGGCGCACGGCGCGCTGGAGTTCCAGCCGCATGAAATCGTGAGGCGGTCGCTCCAGCATGACGCCGACCGGCGCTCGTGTTCGTTTCACCGTGTCATACAGGCGCTGCCCGCGCAGCTCAGTGGTGCGCTCCTGAAACGTGAGGTAGTCCCGATACGCCGGATCGGAGAAATCTTCCTTTTGCGGCAGGCGGCGACCAAACATCGCCTTGAACTGCCCCTGGCAGTTCTGGCACCAGCAAATGCCGTGATAGTTGTTGCTGTAATCCAGCGAGCGGTAGCCCAGCATGTTGAAGAACACCGCATCGATGGCATAGCGCGACAGCGACTCCTCGACGATGCGCTCCGCATAATCGGCGTACCAGCCGCCGTTGACGCACGCCTGATACGTTCCGTTGTATTCGAGCGGCACGCCCTGCGCGTTGTGCACGAACCAGTCGGGATGCGCTTCGTAGGCGATGCGCGTTGCCTTGGACAAGTCATAGCGCCCGACCATTCGCAGCCCTTCACGATGCAGGGCCTGCAACATATCGCCGGTCAGATCCCGCGTGAGATAGGGATTGCGAGCTTGCAGCGTCAGCTCGGTGGGATAGAACGCATAGATGCCGCCGACATTGAACGTCACTGCCGTCGCGCCAAACTCACGTGCTCGACGTGCGAGCGCTTCCGGATCGAGCGAGGCGTCGGTGAGCCGCAGATTCGTTTGGACGATCCGATAAGGCCGGTGCCACCAGGCGTTGTCGTCGACCTCAGCCATTGCCATTCCCGATCTTGAAATCGGCCAGCGCTTCGATGGCTTGCACCACGGCGGAATGGTCCCAGCCACCGCCGCCTCGCGCGACGCAGGCGCTGAACAGTTGCTGGGTCGACGCGGTGTTCGGCAGCGCCAACCCGAGGGCACGCGCGCTGCCGAGTGCGAGATTGAGATCTTTCTGATGCAGCTCGATACGGAAGCCCGGATTGAACGTGCGCTTGATCATGCGCTCACCGTGCACTTCCAGCACGCGTGAGGACGCGAAGCCGCCCATCAGCGCCTGTCGAACCTTTGCCGGATCCGCGCCCGCCTTCGCCGCAAACACCAGCGCCTCACTGACCGCCTCGATGTTGAGAGCGACGATGATCTGATTGGCCACCTTGGCGACCTGCCCATCGCCGACGCTGCCGACATGCGTAATGTTCTTGCCCATACGCTCGAACAGCGGACGCACGCGCTCGAACGCCGCCGGCTCGGCGCCACACATGATGGTGAGCGTCGCGTTCTTGGCGCCGATCTCGCCGCCGGAGACTGGAGCATCGACGTAGTCACATTGCCGCTCGACGATGCGGGCAGCGAAGCCTCGCGTCGCGATGGGATCGATCGAGCTCATGTCGATGACGACTTTGCCTGCGCTCAGACCCTCGGCGACGCCGTTCGGGCCAAACAACACTTTTTCTACATCCGGGGTGTCCGGCAGCATGAGAATGATGACATCGGAGCGCTGCGTGACTTCACGAGCGGAGTCGCACACCTGCGCGCCCCGATCCAGCAGTTCCTGCGGCAAAGCCGAACGATGCCGTACCAAAGCCAATTCATGACCCGCAGCCTGCAAGTGCCCCGCCATGGGCCGGCCCATGATGCCGAGTCCGATAAAACCAATCTTCATAGCAATGTTCCTGACGAGGGCGCTTCCAACGAGAGGCCGTAACCCAATGCATACAGCGGCTGCTGCGAGTCGTGCGGAACATCCGACTTCTGCGCGTTGGCCGCCGCGACCGAAAACGGCAGTTCGAATGGGAGCTTGCCGCCCGGCCTGGCACGCCCGGTGATCACATTCAGTAGTGCTTCGTCTTCAGCACCGAAGTTGGCAAGCAGCGCCGCCGCTTGCTTGCGCACCTCGGTGAGAATGGCGGGCCGTTCGAGATAGACCGTCACGATCGTCGGCACGCGCGCCGCGAGCTCATTGATCGCGATCAGGTCGGCGTTGTCAGGTTTGAAGTCGAGGTCGCCTTCGTGCTGCATGCGGCCGAACACGTAGTTCGGATGCACCTGCTGCCACGGCGCCACGGCGCGAACGATCGCAAGCTCGGCGCGCTCCGGGCTGTCCACCACCGCAAATCCGGCGCGTTTCGCGGCTTCGCCGTCGATGCCTCTCAAGTACACGCGCTTGCCCGCCGGCGAGACCGGCAGCAATCGTTCTTTGTTTTCCAGCAGGACCAACGAGCGCTGCTGTGTGTCCAGCGCCGCCGCTCTGAAGGCGGCCTGATTCACGACTTGCGGCACACGTGCGACATCGACGAAGGGATGTTCGAACAGACCGAGTTGAAACTTGATGACCATGATCCGCCGCACCGCCTCGTCGATGCGTGCCGCCGGCACTCGGCCACCGCGCACCGCTGCAACGATGGGCGAGCTGTCTTCGTCCGCTCCCCTGGAGTCGTAGCCGAATTGATCGACCCCGGCTTCGAGCGCCATGACGATTCGATCCGCGCGCGACAGGGTCTCCACGCCCCAGGGTTTGCCGAGCAGACCCGAGCGATCCGCGCCGAGCGGTTCGCCCAGACACGGGCCTTTGCAATCCTCAGTCACCGACCAGTCGCTGAGCACGAGCCCGGAGAACTTTTCCTGCCGGCGCAGAATGTTTGTAAGCAGGACTTTGTTGAAAGCGCCGCCCACCGGCGGATACCCCGGCAGTTCCAGGATTGAATACGTCGGCATGACACCCGCAACGTTCTCGCGCAGCGCAGGCCGGAACGCCGCCACGTGATCATTGAAACGGCCGCCGGGATACACCGAGAAGCGGCCGTAGTGACTGTGACTGTCCCAGCCATCTTTCGCCGCGCCGTAGCCGGCGAAATGTTTGATGATCGCGGCAACACCCGTCGGCGTCACGCCCTTCGAACTGCCTTGAAGGCCTGCGACGTAAGCGGCCGCAAGGCGCGCCACCGTCTTGAAGTCTTCACCGAAAGTTCCAGAGACGCGCGCCCAGCGTGGATCGGTGGCAACGTCCGCTTGCGGCGACAACGCCATGTTGATGCCCACCGCACGGTATTCCTGGGCAACGATCTGCGCGAAGTGACGCACCGTGGCGTCATCGCCGATCGCACCGAAGCCGGTGGCGTCGGGCCATTTGGAAAAGCCCTCCGTCGCAACACTCATCCCGAACGCGCCTCTGAAACCGTTGCGAGGATCGCTGCTGATCGTGACGGGAATCGCAAGTCGCGTGCTTTCGGCGGCAGCCTGGAGCGCGTTGCTTTCTTCGGCGAGACCGGCCGGCGGCTTGTTCGAGCGCGTCAGAACTGAATTGATGTTTCGCTGACTCACCTGCTCCGGCGCGCCCATCACGGGATGTAACATCGCGCTCGCCTTTTCTTCCAACGTCATGCGCGAGACCAGGTCGGCCGCGCGCGCGTCGGCCGACAGTCGCCAGTCCTCGTACGGTGTGAGTTGGCCGTTGCGGTCGAGATCCCGAAACTGAAGTCCTGCAACGTCGATGATCGGCACCGAGCGGGAGTCGAGCGCCGGCTGAGCGGCAACGGCTGCGCAGCTCGCATTCTGAGCGTTGGGTAACGCGATGAAGTTCACGCTGGTGGGTGCGAGCGAAATCCCTTTGCCTCTGAGGCGCTTTGCCTCGATCGCAGGCAACGTATCCCCCGCGCCGAGTTCCAGCGGACGTCCGTTGAGCAGCACGGTCCTGCTCTGTAATTCCGCAGCCGTCATTGCATAGAGATCTGCCGGGCCGGAAACGCCGAGCTTTGCGGAGTGCGGGTCGAGATTGATCGCCAGCAGCGCCACGCCCCCTGAAGAGCCGCGCAGACAGTGCGCATAGATATGCAAGCCGGGTTTCGCCGGGCCCGCATCGAGCACCTTCGTGCCCATCAGCCGCCGCCACAACAGCGCCGCCCAGTAGTCGGCATTCGGCTGAAAGGTCTTCTCATCGATCACACCGTTGCTGCCGCTGATCAGCGCATGCGTGAACATCGCATCCACGCCCTGCTTCGCGAGCCGCGCATGCGTGTCCAGAAAACGGAAAGTATCGAGAAACGTCGGCTGCCATTTCGTTCCACCGCAAGCAGCCGCGCCGGTTTCAGTGATCCAGATCGGCGCGCCGGGCGCGTAGCGGTCGCGCAGCGCCTGGTGTTTCTGAAACTGCGCATCGGGCCGGGCGAGCCAGTCCTCGGACAGCGCTTTATCGACTGGGATGCCCGCGGGTGAATCGCCGGGAGCGCAGCGCTCGGCGAGCGCGCCGTAGAAGTGATAGGAAACAATGTCGAGCCGGGGCTTGGGATCGGCTGTCACAAAATCCTCGGCGCTGACGCGATCGAGCGACGGAATGGGAATGCCCAGCGTCGCCTCGCCCGGCCCGGCCAATCTCACATTCGGCGCCGTCTTTTCCATGAAGGCCCGGAATGCGGCGAAGTCGCGTGCGTACTCGGCCGGCGTAAATCCCTTGGGGGCGTGCGGCGGCTCAGGCGCATTCGGCTCGTTGAACAACTCCGCCGCGTAGATCTCCCCGCCGATCGAACGCGTATAGGCAAGCCACGGAGCGGCGGCTGCTGGCGTCCAGGCGTGTGAGCTATCGCGAACGCCGGGGCTGACGCTGAAACTCGTGACGATCTTCGCATCAACCGCCTTGGCAAAATCCAGCCCGCCCTTCCATGCGGCGCGAGTCAGCACCACCTTGTAGCCTTCCGGCGCCTTATCGAGCTGCGGCTCGTCGTTGTCCTGGAAATAAACCGAGTTGGCCGTCGTGCCGGCGTAGCGCAGATAGAAC
>CAMLEO010000251.1 GCA_946478975.1 uncultured Steroidobacter sp. | reverse complement strand
GAAATATATGTTTTGCTCGCCGTCGGAGGGCGGTGCCGCGATGGTGCTGGCCAGTGCCGCAGCGGTCCTCAAGCTCGGTAGTGGCAAGGCTGTCACGTTGCGAGCTGCAGCGATTCGCACGCGGAATTTCGGTTCGTTCGAAGTGTTCAGCCCCTCGCTGGCGTTGCAGCGTGCGCCGTCGCCGTCAGTGGTGGCCTCTCGCGCGGCCTACGAAATGGCGGGCGTGGGTCCGGAAGATATCGACGTCGCGCAACTGCAGGACACCGAGTCCGGTGCCGAAATCATGCACATGGCTGAAAACGGCTTCTGTCGCGACGGTGATCAGGAAGCCATGATTCGCGACGGACAAACAAACATCACCGGACGTCTGCCCATCAACACCGATGGCGGCTGCCTCGCGAACGGCGAACCGATTGGCGCCTCGGGGCTGCGACAAGTGTACGAGCTGTGTTTGCAGTTGCGGGGCGAGGGCGGCGCGAGACAAGTGCCTGATCGACCTCGCGTCGGGTATTCGCATGTGTATGGGGCACCAGGCGTCAGCGCGGTCACGATTCTGAGCGTGTGAGTATCGACATGAATGACGCATTGATCGTAGCCGCTCGTCGCACACCCATTGGGTCGTTCCAAGGCGCGCTCAGCTCGTTGAGTGCGTGGCAATTGGGCGCCGTGGCCGCACGGGCCGCTATTGCGGACAGTTCCATTTCAGGCGAACACATCGACTCGGTGATCTTCGGCTGTGTTCTGCAAGCGGGCGTGGGGCAGGGGCCGGCGCGACAAGCGGCGCTCGCTGCTGGGATTCCGCCCAGCGTGCCCACCATGACCATCAACAAGCTCTGCGGTTCAGGCATGCAGTCCGTGATGTTGGGTGCAGATCAGATTCGCGCCGGCTCCGCGGATGTGGTGCTGGCGGGCGGGCTCGAATCCATGAGCAACGCGCCATATTTGTTGTCCAAAGCCCGGCAGGGCTATCGCATGGGGCACGATCGCGTGCTCGATCATATGTATCAGGATGCCTTGTCGAGCCCCTACGACGGCCAGCTGATGGGTTGCTTCGCCGATGCAACTGCTCGCCGCTATGATCTCACTCGCGCTGAGCAGGACAATTTCGCCGCGGAGTCTGTTCGTCGGGCGGTCGCCGCATCGGATGGCGGAGCGTTCGTCGATGAGATCGCGCCCGTCACGGTCAAGGATCGCAAGGGCGACCGCGTGATCGGCAAGGACGAGACGCCTTACAACTGCGATATCAGCAAGATCCGCAGTTTGCGAGCTGCGTTTAGCGAGAACGGCACGGTCACCGCGGCGAGTTCCTCTTCGATCTCGGATGGCGCAGCCGCCCTGCTGTTAATGACTTCGGAAGCATCTTCAAGACATGGTTTGCAGCCGATCGCTCGCATAGTCGCGCACGCGAGCTTTGCTCGCGAACCCGAGTGGTTCACGTTGGCGCCGGTGGGTGCGATCAAATCCGTGTTGGCGCGGGCAAATTGGCGAGCGCGCGATGTCGATCTATATGAAATCAACGAAGCATTCGCCTGCGTGACGATGGCCGCGATGCGTGATCTGGAACTAGACGCTGCGAAGGTCAACGTCAACGGCGGCGCCTGCGCCCTTGGCCATCCCGTCGGCGCCACGGGCGCAAGGATCATCACCACACTCGTGCATGCACTGCGCCGGCGTGGCGGCAAACGTGGCGTCGCGGCGCTGTGCATAGGCGGCGGCGAGGCCACCGCGATTGCCATTGAGCTGATGTGACATGCTCAAGCGTCTCCAGGACAGATCTGCCGTCGTCACTGGTGCGGCACGCGGCATCGGTCGCGCCATCGTCGAGCGATTGATCGCCGAGGGCGCCAACGTTTTGATGTGTGACATCGACGAAGTGACGCTCACACGAGCGGCGCGCGAGCTCGCACAGCCTTGCCTGCGTGTTGATGTCGCACGGGTGGCGGAACTGGAGCGGATGATCGAAACGGCCATCAGCCGTTTCGGCGTGCTCGACATGCTAGTAAACAATGCCGGTATCACACACGACGCTGATCTGCTCACGCTGCAAGAGCGCGATTTCGAGCGCGTCATGGCAGTGAACTTGAAGTCGACGCTGTTCGCGACCCAGGCGGCGGCGCGACACATGATTCCACGCAAGCGCGGCGCCATCGTAAATGTCAGCTCGGTGACTGCCGTGCTCGCGCATCCGATGCAGATTCCCTATGTCATTTCCAAAGCGGCGGTGAGGCAGGCGACCAATGTCACAGCCCTCGCGCTCGCTCCGTATAACATTCGCGTCAACGCCGTTGGGCCGGGTACGATCGAATCGGAAATGTCTCAGAGTGTCCTGGCTGGCGACGCGGTGCAGGCGATGGTCCGCTCGCGCACTCCGTTGGGACGCTTCGGCAAACCCGAAGAGATCGCCGCCACGGTCGCCTTCCTCGCCAGCGACGACGCTTCCTATATCACTGGCCAAACCGTCTACGTTGAAGGCGGGCGCCTGGGGCTGAACTACACGATGTGAGACGCACCGGGTCGGTGCGATCGTCACCATCGATTCGGTGCATTCGCACTGAATCGGCGCAACCATTGGCGGCATCGAAGCGGCGATTTCAGCAAACGCCGCGCTGAAAACCACTGGCATGCGTCTTGCTGAATCCCGTGCGTTCGATCCAACGCCGGGTCGACGGGCATTGCCGCCTGCAGCGGAAAAAATCTTCTGCCGCTGTATCACTCGCGCATTTCACTGCGCCTCGAGTGACGAACCATTCCATCGATTTTATTCAAGAGGCATTCTCATGTCCTACCTGGCACCGTCGGAATTCGTCACCAAAATGGTCGACGCGGGCGAATCGAAAGTCTTCATGTCCACGCGCGACACGTTGATACGCGCATACATGGCGGGCGCGATTCTCGCGCTGGCGGCTGTATTCGCCGTCACGGTCAATCAGCAGACCGGCTATCCCATCATCGGCGCGATCTTGTTCCCGGTCGGCTTTTGCATGCTGTATCTGTTGGGCTTCGATCTGTTGACCGGCGTGTTCGTGCTGTCGCCGCTGGCGCTGATCGATAAGCGGCCCGGTGTCACGTTGGGCGGCGTGCTCAAGAACTGGGGCCTGGTCTTCACCGGCAACTTCGCCGGCGCGCTGACTGTCGCCGTGATGATGGCGATCGTCTTCACCTTCGGCTTTTCCTCCGAACCCAATGCGGTCGGCAAGGTCATCGCCGGCATTGGCGAGGCGCGCACCGTAGGATACAAGGCGCATGGCGCTGCCGGCATGCTGACACTGTTCATCCGCGGCATCCTGTGCAACTGGATGGTTTCGACCGGCGTGGTCGGCGCGATGATTTCCTCGTCGGTGAGCGGCAAGGTCATTGCCATGTGGATGCCCATCATGGTGTTCTTCGCCATGACCTTCGAGCACTCGGTGGTAAATATGTTTCTGTTCCCCTCGGCGTTGATCATGGGCGGCAACTTCTCGATCATGGATTACATCATCTGGAACGAGATCCCGACAGTGCTGGGCAACCTGGTCGGCGGCCTGACGTTCACCGGGCTCACGTTGTACTCCACGCACTTGAAGACGGCGGCCAGGAAGCCGCTGCGGCTGGCGGCGTAATTGCAATCGATGCTGCCCGCGGGACTGAAAATCGCCCTCGGGCAGCATTCGCATCGCGGCCGCAAGGAGATCAACCAGGACTTCCATGGCGCCTGCATTCCCGACGAGCCGCAACTAACCGCAAAGGGTGTCGCCGCTGCATTGGCCGACGGCGTGAGCAGCAGCAACGTCAGCCAGATCGCCAGCGAAGCGGCTGTCAAAAGTTTTCTCGACGATTACTACTGCACGTCGGCCGCATGGTCGGTGCGGCAGTCGGCACAGCGCGTGTTGATGGCGATCAACTCGTGGCTGTACGCCCAAACACGGCAGAGCCAGTATCGATACGATCAGGACCGCGGCTATGTATGCACATTGAGTGCGCTGGTGATCAAGTCGACCACGGCGCACATCTTTCACGTCGGCGATTCCAGAATCTATCGCCTGCGCGACGGCGCTCTCGAACAGCTCACCGAGGAACATCGGCTGTGGATCTCACAGGACAAGAGCTATCTCAGCCGCGCGCTGGGCGTCAATCCGCAATTGGAGATCGATTACCGTGCGGTCGGTGTGCAGACAGGCGATGTTTTCATCCTTGCGACCGACGGCGTTCATGAGCACCTGGACTCTCGGGCACTGCTCAGTGCTCTCGCCGATGGCCGCGCCGATCTCAATGCAGTGGCGAAATCTCTCGTCGAGGACGCCTACGAGCAGGGCAGTGAGGACAATCTCACCGTCCAGCTGGTGCGCGTCGAAGAGATTCCCGCGTCTGGCATCACCGAGATTCATCATCAGCTGAGCGAGCTGCCGTTGCCGCCCGAGCTTGCGCCGCGCATGGAGTTCGACGGTTTCAGGATCGTCCGCGACATTCGCATCAGCAGCCGCAGTCACGTGCATCTCGCGTTGGATAGTGCCGGCGGGACGGCGACGCCGGTGGTCATCAAGACACCGTCGGTCGATTTGCGCAACGATCCTGCGTATCTGGAAAGGTTTCTGCTGGAGGACTGGATCGCACGCCGCATCGACAGCCCTCACGTCGTGCGAGCTTGCGAGCCTTCACGCAAGCGCAATTACCTATACACGGTCACCGAGTTCATCGATGGCCAGACGTTGACGCAATGGATGATCGACAATCCCAAGCCCAAACTGGCAGCCGTGCGAGCCATCGTCGAGCAGATCGCCAAGGGCCTGCAAGCGTTTCATCGCCTGGAAATGCTCCATCAAGACCTGCGGCCCGAGAACGTCATGATCGATGCCACCGGCACGGTGAAGATCGTCGACTTCGGCTCCACTCGCGTCGCGGGCATCGTCGAGACTGCGTCGTCGGTGCAGAGCGTTCCGCTGGGCACGGCTCAGTACACAGCGCCGGAATATTTCCTTGGCGAAGCGGGCACGTCGCGCTCCGATTTGTTTTCGCTCGGCGTCATCGCGTATCAGATGTTGTCCGGACGGCTGCCGTTCGGAGCCGAAGTCGCCAAGGCAACAACCAAAGCCGCACAGCGACGTTTGATGTATCGCTCCCTGCTCGATGACGAGCGGGAGATTCCCGCCTGGTTCGACGAGACCCTCAGGAAAGCGACCCAGCCGGACCCGGACAAACGCTATCAAGAGTTGTCCGAGTTCGTTTACGACCTGAGTCATCCAAACGCAGCGTACTTGCGCCGTACCCGCCAGCCATTGATCGAGCGCAATCCGCTGGTGTTCTGGAAGACGCTGTCGTTGTTGCTGCTGATCTTGGCCGTCGTGCTGTTGGCCACTCGATGAGGTCAGTGAGTTGACCGAAGCAGGTCTGCCACTGCATCCATGCCGTTGCGCTCGGCTTCGTCCGCCGCGGTGCGCCCCGAGCTGTTTTTGAAGCTCGCATCCGCTCCGCGCGACAACAGCAACTCAGCCATTGCGAGCGCGGCGTCTTCGTCCGCGTCGGGCAAACAAAAGAGCGGTGTGTATCCGTCTTGGACGGTCTTCGCTAGTGACGGCTGTGCGTCGAGCAGCGAACGCACGCGGTCCAGTTTGCCAATCGCCACCAGACAAAACAGATCGTCGCTGACAGTGCTGAGATACTCGGTGAGCTGCGGCTTGTCGAGATGAATGGCCCAGCCCAGCGGCGTGGCATTGAAGCGATGATCGCGTGCATCGATCTCAGCGCCGCGCTCGATCAGCAATTGCGCGATCGGGACGGAGTCGGTCCATACAGCTGAGTGCAACGCGCGCTCGCCGCTGGCAGTCGCGACGTTGATCGGCGTGCCGAGATCGAGCAGCAAGGTTATTGCTTCGGCTCGGCCTGCTCTTGCCGCCGTCAGCAGGGTCGTGGCGTCCTGCAAGTACTCAGGATGTTGTCGAGCCAGGGTTCGTGCGGTCTCGATATCGAGCCGCAGGCACGCGGCCTGAAAGGCTTCGCGACCCTCCAGCGTTTCCACTGGCGCGCCGGCGGTCGCCAGCAGCTCAGCCATCGGAGCATGGCCATGAAGCAGGGCATTCGTATGCAGGTTGCGCTTGGTATAGAAATGTTTCGTCTGGGGGTTCGCACCGTGCGCGAGCAGCCAGGCGGCGCGCTTTAGATGATTGCGATCAATCGCATTGCCGAGCAGGTAATTGAGTTGCCCCTGCCAGCGAGCCGTATTGCCGGAACGCTCGTCGTAGCCATAGAGCAGCTCCAGCCACTGGGTGCTGTCGTGCCAGAGCGAGGTGTTGTACAGCGCTTGTGTATCGAACGAGTTCGCGCCGCGCTCGATGAGCAGACGCACGAGCTCACTCGCTCGAGGATGCGGCGGCACTGCAATCGGCGTGCGCTCTCCAAGGCCGATGAAACCGGTGATCGCCGTGAATGGATTCTCGCCGTCGGTCATTTGGACGTTCGGGTTCGCCCCGTGGTCGAGCAGCAATGTGGCGATGGCTACGGCATTGTCACTCGCTGCAGCCAGCGGCAAACGACCATAGGCGAGATAGAGCAGCGGCTCCCACGTGCGTCGGCCACCTTTGCTGGAGGCCAAGCGGCGATCCTGAGCGAGCAAACGTTTGGTTTCATCGACGTTGCCGCTGAGCGCGGCGGCGTGAATGCTTCCACGAACGATGGCTGGATGCTTGGCGAGAATTCTCGCGGCGTATTCACGTCGCGACGGGCTGTCCGGGTACGACGGTTGCCACGTCTGCGTTCCGGGAGGAATGCCGTAATTCAGAATCGCGTGTTCCAGGAATTCTTCCAGCAACTCGGCCTGCGTGCGTCGGGCCAGCGCTGCGTCGGCGAGTTGCAGCTTCAGCGCGGCCCAACTTTCAAAACCATATTCCCGGGCCAGTGCTTGCTGTACTTCGCGGAGACTGGGCGTTGGGCCCGCGCCGGGTAAGGCATGTTTCAGCCGTGCGAGCGCTTCCGGATCGGCGTCACGCAGGGCGTGGAGCCACCGTTTTGCATCTTTCTTGAGGGAATCGAGACTGCTGCGAGCCGTCAGTTTGCGGATCATGGCACCTTCCTTCCGTTGTGCCTTGGGTCCGCTCGCTGCAAGGCCGGAAAGAGGTTCAGCGCGTTTTTTCGCACCGGTTGGGTGGGAGCGAGCTCCCTTGCCGCGGACAGGTGGCGCCCCAATTGCGCACTGCGCGCAAGTTTCCGACGAGTCGGGGCGTCGTGTCAATCGAGCCCCCGATGTGCCATGGAGTCGGCGATTCACACGGCCGGTATGCGATGTCTCGGCGAAGCCGTGGGTTGCACTGTCAACACGAACCCGTCGCCGCCCGCAGACAAGAAACAAAACCTCACTAAGGGATGCATCATAGGGCTGAAAGTCGCCGGATCTTAAGGGCCTGACTGATTGGCTCGGACGGTGCGAGGGGGCACGCTAACCTCATCGCAGTCGTCAGTCCCGTTTGTTCCCCGGCGACCGCGTCGTTGTTTCACATTCCGGTCTTCACTCGACAACGGCAAAACCCAGGCAACTGGGTGACGCAAAGCCACGGGTCCCTTTGGGATAGCCGGGCTACCGAAAGCGAAGCCATGCCCCGCGGCTGGAGACCTATTGTATGAGGTACTGCCATGCCGTGGAGAATGTTTGTTTCCGCCACCCTGCTGGCGCTCGTGGTGAGTGCCGCCGCACCGGCCGCTGAGAGTCGAACCGAACAGCAAACATTGCGCTCGCAGGCGCTGACGCTCACGAACTCCCTGGTCACGCTCGCGAATCGGCATTCCTCGGCCACGGCCGCAGAGAAGTCCTTACTCCAGCAGCAGATGCTCGCCGTCGTGAAGCAGCGGCAGTCGTTGCTGCGCGAACTCGCGACCAAGTCGCCGAGCGACATCGCCAGCCTCGTGATGCCGGCACGACTCCGCGCATCCCTCCCGTCATCGATCCAAACGTACATCGAGCAGCAGCGCGAGTTCGAAGGCACGCTCCGTGTGCTGTACGAAGATGATGAGCACGATGGCCGCCTGGTTCACGAACTGAAGACAGCGCACGGGTCGGTGAGATTGCATTACACCGCCAACGCACCGACGACTGGATCGGGCGCTCATGTTCGCGTCTCCGGCGTCTCCATCGACAAAGAAGTGGTGGTGCTCGCGGCCGACGGCAGCACGTCGACGGGTACGACCAGCCTCGGCACCTCCATGGCGCATACGCTCGGCGAGCAGCGAACGCTGGTGCTGCTGGCGAACTTTCAAGACGATTCATCGCAGCCGCTGACGATCGCGTCCGCCCGCTCGCTGGTGATGGGCACCGTCAGCCAGTTCATGTCGGAAAACTCACAAGGCCAGACCTGGCTCACCGGCGACGTTTACGGCTGGTACACGCTGCCGGTGTCGAAGACGGTTTGCAGCCTGTCGACGGCCGGCGATGCCGCCGATCAAGCGGCGCTGCAGGCGGGCATCAATCTGTCTGCATACACGCGCATCATCTATATCTTCCCAAAGACTGCGTGCAGCGTCTCCGGGATGGGCGAAGTCGGCGCTGCGCCGTCACGCGCATACATCAATGGTGTTGCTACTGACGTGATTCAAACCGCCGAGACGATCAGTCACGAGCTGGGACACAACTTCGGCTTGAATCACGCGCATGCGCTCGACTGCGGCGACGTGGCGCTGGGCGGCGCCTGCACGTCCATCGAGTACGGCGACACGTACTCCACCATGGGCAATCCCGACTACGGTCATTACAACGCCTTCGAAAAAGAACGCCTGGGCTGGATGAATCCTTCGGGCGCACAGTTGGTCACCCAGGTGAGTGCCGACGGTGCTTATTCGCTGGCGCCGTATGAAACAACTGGCACCGCTCCGAAGGCGCTGAAGATTCCTCGCGGCGTCGACCCTGTATCCGGCAAACAGACTTATTTCTATGTCGAATATCGACGCGCGCTGGGCTTCGACAGCTTCCTCTCCAGCCGCTCGGGCGTGATGCTCCGGGGTGATGTGACGTACGGCGTCGTCGTGCATTATGCGGAGGAGGGCAACGGCAACAGCGGCCAGCTGCTGCACATGAGCCTCGACTCGGAAGCTCGCAAGATCTACGGCTTCACCGATTGGTTCGATCCGGCGCTCGACATCGGACACACATACATGGACGACGCGTCCGGCGTGGCAATCACGGCCGAGAGCGCAGACTCGTCGACAGCTGTCGTTCGTGTGAGCATGGGATCGTCTGCGACGTGTGTGCCTGCCGCACCCAGTGTGGTTGCCTCGCCGTCGCAGGCCACAGGCGCCGCTGGCGCACTCGTGACTTACAACGTCACCGTCACAAACCGTGACAGCGCGAGCTGTTCTGCGGCCACATATTCGATGGCGGCGGGTATTCCTTCCGGATGGTCGGGGGCGTTCGCGAACTCAAGTGTTTATCTCGCGCCAGGTGCGAGCACGACAACGACGTTGCAAGTGACAGCCGCAACGACCGCTGCGGCCGGGCTGTACAACATCGGTGCGACAGCTCGCAGCACCGCTCAATCGACTCTGGCTGGTACAGCAAACATGACGTACCTGATCGAAACATCCACCGTGAACGGCGCGCCGGTCGCAGTCGATGACAGCGCGTCGACCGCAACGAACACGGCGGTCACGATCACCGTGCTCTCCAACGATCGCGATCCCGAAGGGCAGACGCTGAGAATCACGGGCGTGACCCAGGGCAGCAAAGGCCAGGTCACGATCAACAGCAACGGCACGGTCACTTATCGACCGAATTCCAAGGTGAGCGGCCAGTCGGACAGCTTCCGTTACACCATCACGGACGGAACATCGTCCGCGAGCGCGACGGTGTCGGTATCGATCCTGCGCCGGGGAAAATAGCAAACAAGAAAGGGGCGATGGAAGAATCCATCGCCCCTTGGTTTCGCACCGTTAGCTGTCAGCCAGCGTTACGGTGTTGGAACGGGCTCGCAGGAATCACGCGTGCAGACTGAGCACGTATCGCTCGCGCTGTCTGTCGCTTGACCGAAGCCCAGTGGTGCCGTGCCGATTGCCGTGACCGTGTCCGAGAAGGTCGCGGACTGCGGATCGGACGTGCTGGTGCTGGTCGGCTCGTAGCTGCCGCTGAAGGGTTGACACGTGTTCGCCGGCAGCGATGCAGGCCCGAAGACGATCTGGTCATCGCTCGCGTTCTGCGGCGTGCCGGCATCATCCGTCACCGTCACATTGCTCAGGCCAATCGCTGCGAGGCCGGAGTCGCCGCCCGTGGCATTACAGACCTGGCCTGAGAAGTTCACGCCAATCACCACGTGATTGTCATCGACCGTGAGCTCGGTCGTGCAGCACTTGGTAACGTTGATTCTCGGATCGCGGTCGATCTGCGGACAGGTGTCGCTCGCCGTACCCGTGACCGTTCTCGGACCTCCGGAGGAGCCTGCGGCTGCGACCGTTGCCGTATTGGTTGGCGGGTTCTGCGTCGAGTCGAAGCTGCCGTTGAACGTATGAGATTGACCTGCGGCCAGCGTCGACAGCGTGAACGTGTCGTCATCGGAGCTCGTGTTCGGCGTGCCGGAATTGTCCACGACCTGCAGGTCGTACAACGTGCCGGCGCCGTCGTTGGTCACGACGATGTTGTAGTTATAAACACAGCCGGTCTCGCTCTGATTCAGTGAGCCGTCGGTGCAGTTCTTGACGATCGCGACGGAGCACAGCGCGAACGAGCTCAGCACGAAGTCCTTGAGCGTGGCGTTGTATTCCTTCG
>CAMLEO010000250.1 GCA_946478975.1 uncultured Steroidobacter sp. | reverse complement strand
CGTCGATCGTGTACGCCATGCTCTGGAAGGTATAGAACGAGATGCCGACCGGCAGCACGCTGTGCAGCACCGGCAGATGCGCCTCGAAACCCATCGTGCGCAGCAGCTCGGCGAACGAGTCGACGAAGAAGCCGAAATATTTGAAGAAGCCGAGGAACGTCAGGTTCATCACGATGGAAATCGTGATCAGCAGCCTGCGCCGGTGCGCGTCGTCGATGCGCACCAGGTAATAGCCGACGTAATAATCGACGATGGTCGAGGCGCCGAGCAGCCCGAGATAGCGCCAGTCCCAATAGCCGTAAAAGATATAACTGGCGACGAGCAGCAGCTGGTTCTGCCCGCGCAACGGCAGGCGCCAGTACAGCAGCAGAACGACGGCGAAGAAGCCCCAGAAAATGAAACTATTGAAAATCATGTCGCGGTCCGCAGCTCCACGGCGAGATCTTCGGCGAGCACGCGGCTCAGGATCTGTTGACCGGCCGAATTGAGGTGGATGCCATCGAGGTAGTGCGCAGCTTTGATTCCCTTGGTGCCGCGCAGGTCGATCATCTCGATGATGCCGCGATCGGCGAGCTCACGCAGCTCCGGATCGACCTCGTATTCTTTCTGGATCGGCATCGCGACCACGATCACTCGCGTGCCTTCTGCTTTGAGCCGGTTCACCAGTGCCGCGAACGTCTGATAGGTGTGCGCCTGCTGGACGGCATTGGCGGTATCGATCGTTCCGGGCGAGCGCGCGTTGTTCTGTTGGGTGAACTCGACGTAGTGCGGCACCGTGAATTGAAACAAACGATTGCGCAAAGTGTCGCGCAGCGCATAGGTGCGCAACAGCTTGGCGGCGATGAACTCGCCGATGTCGGCGCTATCGCGCAGCCCGATTTCATGGGCGCGGCCCAGATCGGACCAGTTGCAATACAGCCCGCCGAGTCGCGAGGCATTGGCGCGCGTTTGATCGCTCAGGAGACTCCAGGCAAAGCCGATCACGACGGTGTCGAACTGCACGTCGGGCCGCTCGATCACCTGATGGTCCAGCACACACTGCCAGCTCCACAGCCCGGTCGCGTCGGGTGTGACCTTGGCGAGCGCCACGCTGGGCAGTTCCCGGGTCACGGCCTGAGGCGCCACACCGTTGTTGGTCAGCGAATTGCCGAGTAACAGCAACGATTGCCGCTCCGGCCGGCCGGCATCGCTGACCAGCTCCGGAATGGACTCCACGTGGGCGACGTTGCCGGACAGGCGGCTGTCGGTGAGCCTCAGACCGAGGTCCACTAGCGCGATGGCTGCGAGCAGGGCAAATACCACCCGCGTTTCGGTCGAGCGCAAGAGAGTACTGAGTTTGGTCCTCATGAAAGATCTTCCGCGAACCCACTGCATTGACAAAGATCCAGGCCACCGGCCTCGCGCGGACCGTTATGATGACTGGATCACGTTTCACCCGCTGCGACCTGCGGCACGTCGGCACCCACTGCCCGCCCTGGCGAGGTGCCCCGATTGGGCATTCGGTCACACGGCCGGGCTGCCAACCCGTTATGATTCCCAGCCCGCCTCGATGGACGAGTGTGACCTGACGTGCGCGCTGCTTGCTCGATGGAGCGAGGCCGCGGCGACTAAAGATTCCCTGGCATGAATTCTGCGAGAACGAGCCGCTCCGCGACAAGTGATCCTAAGTCGCAACCCCAGCGCCTGCGCGTGCTGATGGTCAATTCGACGCTGCACATCGGCGGTGCCGAGCAGGTGGCGGCGAATTTGACCAAACATCTGGATCGCCGGGAATTCGAGGTCACGGCCTGTTACCTGAAGGAAAACGGCATCGTCGGCCAGCAGATGCTGGACGCCGGCGTCGAGCTGATTCCCGTACCCGGCTGGCGCCCCGGCCGCGATTATTTCACCAGCCTGAAGCTGCGCAAGCTGGTCAAACAACGCCGCATTCAGCTGCTGCATACTCACGACATCCACGGCTTCATGGACGCATCTTTGTGCCGGCTGAGCGTACCCGGACTGCGTCACGTACACACGTTTCATTTCGGCAATTACCCGCATATTTCGCCCCGCTACGCCAAGATCGAGCGGCTGCTGTGGCGGGTGCCGGATGCGCTGATCGCGGTCGGTCACGAGCAGGCCGCAACCATTCGCCGGCTGCATGACATTCCGGAAGACCGCATGCAGGTGATCTGGAACGGCACCGATGCGCCGACGCCCGAGCTCGCGCCCGAAGTGCTGGCACAGCTGCCTCGCGACGGCACGCCCGTGATCGGCAGCATCAGCACGTTGATTCCGCAAAAAGGCCTGCCCGACTTGTTACAAGCGGCGGCGCTGCTGAAACAGCGGGGCAAGCGCTATCTCATGATCATTGCCGGCGAAGGCAAGCTGCGGCGTGAGCTGGAAGCCCAGGCGCACAGTCTCGGGCTGCAGGATCACGTTCGTTTCCTCGGCTGGGTCAGCGGCGCGTCCCGCCGTGCCCTGCCCGCTTGCGACATATTCGTGCAGTCCTCGCATTGGGAAGCCATGTCGGTCGTGGTGCTGGAAGCGATGGCGGGCGCAAAGCCCATGGCCATCACCGCCGTCGGCGAGAATCCGCGCGTCGTCATCAACGAGCAAAGCGGCCTGGTCGTCCCGGCCCGCTCGCCGGCAGCGCTGGCGGATGCGCTCGGGCGCCTGCTCGACGATCCCGACTTGCGCCACAAGCTCGGCGCAGCCGCTCAGCAACGCTTCGGCGATTTGTTTACCGTGCAACAGATGGTTCATAACTACGAACAGCTCTATGCGCAGCTCATCACCGGCGAGCGCCTCGCTGTGTCGACGGCGGAGAAAGCCGCTTGAGCGCGAGCACCGGACAGCCCCTGCCCCACACGCTGGCGATCACTTGGGAGCAGCACCGACGCACGCGTGAGCTGTGCAGCTGGCTCGGGCTGCCGCTGCACGAAGTCACATTCAATGCGAAGCGTCTGAAGCGCTACGCGAAGCTCGGCAGACAGACGCTGCGATTGTTGTCGGAGCGCAAACCCAAAGTCGTGTATGTGCAGAACCCGTCGCTGATTCTCGCGACGATCGTGCTCGCGGCGCGTCCGTTTCTCGGGCGCTACAAAGTTGTGATGGATGCTCACAACGAAGCCGTCTCGCCGTTTACGCACGCGTACTGGCCGATTACATCGCTGACTCGCCACGTCCTGCGTGCCGCGGATGTAACTATCGTCACCAACGCCGCGCTGGCCGATCAGGTACGTCAGATCGGCGGCAATCCGCACGTGTTGCCGGATCGGCTGCCGACACCGCCGTTTGCTCCGACCTCTCCGCCGCGATTGGACGGGCCGCTGCGAGTGATGGTCGTCGCCACTTACGCAGCGGACGAGCCGATCGCAGAAATCATCGAGGCCGCGCGCGCGCTGGGTGATCAATATCAGCTCAGCATCACGGGTCGCGAAACCAAGCTGCCCGCCGAACAGCGAGCACGTCTGCCTGCCAACGTGCGCCAGACCGGCTTTTTATCGGAAGAAGCGTATTGGGAGCTGATGCGCGACAGTCACATCGTGCTGGACCTGACGCTCAAGCCGAACTGCCTGGTCTGCGGCGCTTATGAATCGCTGGCGCTGTTGCGCCCGATGGTGTTGACGGGCAATCCCGCCACGGTCGATCTGTTCGGCAAAGTCGCAGTGATGACCAACGATCACGATGCGAAGGCGATTGCCGAGTGCCTGCAACGCGCCCGCACGCAGCTCGGTCAGCTCAACGACAGCGTGATGAATGAGCGGCCGCGCTTCGAGCAGCGCTGGCTCGAACACGCGGTCCGCTTGCGGGAAAAAATCGCCGGCTGGATCTGATCAGAGCGCCTTCTTGGAGGCGATCAGCTGGTCGAAGTACTCGATGGTGCGGGTCAGACCTTCCTTCAGCTGCACCTTCGGGCTCCAGCCCAGAATCTGCTGCGCCTTCTCGATGTTCGGACGGCGCTGCTTCGGATCGTCCTGAGGCAGCGGACGGCGCTCGATTCTCGACTTCGACCCGGTGATGTCGATGATGTTCTGCGCCAGCTCCAGCATCGTGAACTCGCCCGGATTGCCGACGTTGATCGGACCGGTCACGTCGTCGCCGCTCGCCATCAGCGCCAGGAACGCATCGATCATGTCGTCGACGTAACAGAACGAACGCGTCTGGCTGCCGTCGCCATAGATCGTGATCGGCTGGTTCTGCAGCGCCTGCATGATGAAGTTCGACACCACGCGGCCATCGTTCGGATGCATGCGCGGACCGTAGGTGTTGAAGATGCGGATGACCTTGATGCGCAGCTTGTGCTGGCGGTTGTAGTCGAAGAACAAGGTTTCGGCGCAGCGCTTGCCTTCGTCGTAGCAGGAGCGCGGACCGATCGGGTTCACGTTGCCCCAATATTCTTCCACCTGCGGATGCACCGCCGGGTCGCCGTACACTTCCGAGGTCGACGCCTGGAAGATTTTCGCGCGTGTGCGCTTGGCGAGGCCGAGCATGTTGATCGCGCCGTGCACGCTGGTCTTGGTGGTCTGCACCGGATCGTGCTGGTAATGAATCGGCGAGGCCGGGCACGCCAGGTTGTAGATTTCATCCACTTCGACATACAGCGGAAACGTCACGTCGTGACGCATCAGCTCGAAGTTCGGCCGGTCGATCAGCTGCGCGATGTTGTCCTTGGAGCCGGTGAAGAAGTTGTCGACGCACAGCACGTCGTTGCCGGCCGCCATCAGGCGATCGCACAGGTGCGACCCCAGGAAGCCCGCGCCGCCGGTGACCAGGATGCGCTTTCTGCTGAACTGACTCATGAATTTATACTCGGCGCTAAAGTTGAAATATCAGGCGGTCACTTGCGAGGTGGACGGCTGCGGCGGCGGCAAACGCAGCACTTCTGCATACACCGCCATGGTCTTGTCGATGCTTTGTTTCATGCTGAAGTGCGTCGCCATGCGCTCGTAGCCGCGCTGGCCGGTGAGCCGCGCATACTCGGGATCGCTCAGGAAACGATCGACGGCAGCAGCAAGATCCGCCGGTTTGCCCGGATCGACCAGCAAGCCGCTTTCGCCGTTGATCACCACTTCCGCCGGCCCACCGATCGTGGTCGACACCAGCGGCTTGGAACGCGACATCGCTTCCAGCGTGACGATGCCGAACGGCTCGGGGTGAATCGAAGTGTGGGTCACCACGTCCATCAGCTCCATGTAGTCGATGGCGTTGCGCTGGAAGCCGGTGAGAATGATGTTGCCGGTGACGCCCAGCTCCTTGGCGATGCGATCCAGGCGCTCGCCATATTCCTTGTCGGCCTTGCCGCAGTCGCCGACCAGTACGCAGCGGATCTCGGGATATTTCTGTTTCAGGATCGCGGTGGCGCGCACCAGCGTCTCCTGCCCTTTCCATTCGCGAATGTTGCCGACCACGCCGATGATGGGCACACCGTCGGGGATGTTGTGCTTCTGGCGCAGCTGCGCCGGCGTTTCCTTGATCTGATAACGCGTCAGGTCGATGCCGCAGTGGATGACCTGGATGTTGGGAAAATCGATGCCGCCATTGTCGCGCATCGCTTTGCAGATCGCGTGCGACAGGCTGATGATGCGGTCGAGCCGTTTGCCGAAGTACTTCGACAGCGGCGAGTAACTCTGGTTGATGCCCATTTCGTGCGTGATGCACGGAATGCCGACCTGGCGCGCCGCCAGCATCCAGGCCTGGTTGCGCGTCATGGAGTTGTTGAGATTCACCAGGTCGATCTTGTGCTCGCGCAGATACTTCGCATGAATGCGCGCCTGAGCAAACAAACCGCGATAGAGGTTGCCGAGCTTCTTGATCGGCAGCAGCGCGGCGTTCAAGAACGCGCTGCCGAACTCCACCGGCTTCAAGTTATCGAACAGCACCACTTCGGCGCCGGCGGCGCGGAACGCGTCCATCAGATAATTTTCGCGGTGAAAGCCGACGATCGGCGTGTAGCGCGAGCGATCGAGGCCGCGGATCAGGTCCAGCAGCAAAAAATACGAGCCGCCGACCGTGCCGTCGCGGTTGCCTTCGATGAACAATATGCGCTTGGGCATTCTCATCCTCTCTTGTGACCGGGCACTGTAACCGGCCCTTGCCGCTGCCGGCTGTGATACACGCCCCAGACGCCGACCCCGGTCTGTCAGCCGCTTCGACACTCGAAAATTAGGCCGGAGCGGCGCCCGCAAATCGATTAGGATCGGCCCCAACTTGCGACCTGGCTGCTTGCGAGCACCGTGGGCGGTCAGTACTTTCGGCCGCTGTTGAGGTCCGGAAAGGGTGCGCTAGCGTACTTGAGGCCGTGGGCACGGCCAATGACCTCTTGGTCGATGTATTTGGGACCCATTAGAACCGACCCGAGACCGCCGCGCCGTGAAGCCCGCTTATTCCACCTATCTCGACCTGACGCGGTTCACGGCCGCGCTGCTGGTTTTCCTGCATCACTTCGCTTTCCAGGCGCTGACCGGCGGCAAGTACGACGCGATCGGCGCCTACGGCGAAGATGCGGTGATGGTGTTTTTCGTGCTTTCCGGCTTCGTCATCGCGTATGTGACCGACCAGCGGGAACACACCCTGCTCGACTATTCCACCAGCCGCCTGGCGCGTTTGTATTCGGTGGTCGTGCCCGCAGTGGCCGCAACGCTGGTGCTGGATTCTGTCGGCCGCAGCTTGGATCCGGTGTTGTACAAGATTTCCGACAACGACCACCTGCTGCTGCGCACGCTGTTCACGCTCGGGTTCTTGAATCAGCTGTGGAGCCTGGACATTCGTTTCCTGAGCAACTGGCCGTATTGGTCGATCTCGTACGAATTCTGGTACTACGCGCTGTTCGCGTGCCTGGTATTTACCAGCGGCCGCACGCGGGTCGTGCTGGTCACGTCGTGGGCGCTGCTGGTCGGTGCCGGCATCGTCTTGCTGCTGCCAATCTGGCTGCTCGGCGTCCTTGTATATCGTTGGACGCGACAGGGGCTGCCGATCTCACGTCCGCTCGGCTGGGCGCTGTTTGTTTTGCCCTTGCCGCTGTACCTGATGTATCGGGCCACCGGCTGGGAGCACGTGCTCACCGGCATCACGGATGTCTGGACCGTGGGTCTGACGGGCGATATTCATTACCTGCACAAAGCCCGTTATGTATTGCACAGCTACGTGGTCGCGTTGCTGGTCGCCGCGAATTTCATCGGCGCTTACGCAGTCCTGCAGGGAGCGTATTTCCTGGGGAAACGCGCCGACGCGCTGATCAAGTGGTGCGCCGAGCATACGTTCACGCTGTACTTGTTTCACTTTCCGATGTTGTATTTCGTCGCATCGTGGTCGCCCTGGCAGCCGACGGATCCCCGTCATGCGCTGTTGCTGGTCGGCGTGACCTTGCTGTCCGTGTGGCTGTTCGCCAAGGTCGGTGAGAACCGCAAACGCGAATGGCGCCGGCTGCTGCTGTGGCTGTGGGATCAAACCTATCCGGTCCGCCAGCGGCTGTGGCCGCGGACGGCCTGAGAACCAGCCGGCATCTCGCACCTGGCAGTCAGGGTATGATTCGCAGTCCTGAATCCGTTGCTAAACACACCTAATCTCGTGGCCGAGACACCTTTCTTTTTTGCCCGCGAGGATGCCCGCCTGTTCGGCATCCTGCATTCGCCCGAAGGCACGGCGAAGCCGTTGGCCTTTGTGATGAGCCATCCGTTCGGCGAAGAAAAGCTTTGGAGCCACCGCGTCTTCGTCAGCTGCGCCCGAGCCCTGGCCGAGCGTGGCTACGCCGTCCTGCGCTTCGACTATTGCGGTGCTGGCGACAGCAGCGGCATGAGCGGCGACACCAGTCTCGCAAGCCATCGCGCCGACCTGCGGGCCGCGATTCGCACGCTCGAACAGCGTATGCCGTCGGTGCAACGAATTGGATTGATCGGCCTGCGCCTGGGCGCATCGTTCGCAGCGCTGTTGCTGGAGTCGTCGCACGAGTCCCCTCGCCTGCGCTCCGCACCGCTGGTGTTGTGGGATCCGATTCTCGACGGCGATGCATATTTTCAGGAGCTGCTGCGCTCGAATCTCAGCACGCAGCTGGCGGTGTACGGCAAGGTCGTCGACAACCGTGAAGTGCTCACCGCTCGCATTCGATCCGGCGGCACCGTGAACGTCGACGGATATGAGATCGGCAAGGATCTGCTGGAAAGCTGCGGCGTGAACACGCTGCTCACGACCGAAGCCAAGCGTCACGATGGCCCGACCTTGGTGGTGCAAATCGCCGCCAGCGAAGCGCAAAAAGAACGTCCTGAGCTGAAGGCACTTGCGACCAGCTACTCACAAGGCACGTTGCTGCGCGCGGCTGAGCAACCGTTCTGGCGCGAGATCAAACCTTTCTATCCGCGCGCCAGCCAGCTTCAGGACGCAACACTGCGCTGGCTCGACGAACTGGAAAACGGCCAAGCCGCCGCGCCGCTGACTGCTGCCGCATCCGGCGGCTGAAGCAATCGTTAGTTGGAATTCGCACGCATGCAACAGATGGGCGACGTCACCGCGGTCACGTTCAACAGCAGCGAAGGCAATACGCTGTTCGGTACGCTGCATTCGCCAGCCAAGGTTCGCGCGGATCTGCCGGTGATCGTATTGCTTTCTCCCGGCGTGAAGATGCGCGTCGGGCCCGGTCGTTTGTATGTGCCGTTGACGGACACGCTGGTGGAAATGGGTTACCGCGTGTTTCGCTTCGACTTCTTCGGTCTCGGCG
Source organism: uncultured Steroidobacter sp. (assembly GCA_946478975.1). The sequence continues at coordinate 2,021 of CAMLEO010000250.1, read as the reverse complement.
ATTCCACCGGCGAGCTGCAGGAAACCATGCTGGCCGATGTTTATAACAACATCGAAGTCGGCCGTTACGTCGCCGACACTCGCAGCGCCTTGCAGTGGCTGCGTCAGCAGACTGGCGCAAAGAAGTTCGTCCTCGGTGGCCTGTGCGGTGGCGCCATTACGGCCCTGCTGACTGCCGAACGTGAGCCGGACGTGGAAGCATTGTTGTCGCTCGGCATGACGGTAACGCTGGCCAGCAACGCGGCGACGCCGGCGAAATTCCTCACCCGTCAGCAGTTGGATCATCGGCGCAAAGGCTACTACCGTCGCTTGCTGTCGCCGATTTCGTGGTGGCGGCTGCTGACCGGCCAGAGCGAATACGGCGTGATCTGGCGCTCGATGAAACGACTGGTCATCAAAGAAAAGCCGGCCGCACAGGCGGCACCTGTCGCTGCGACGATCGAACAGCGCGGCAATGCGAATCCTTTGTTCCCGCCCGCGTTCTTTGCCTTCTTGAAACGCGGCGGACGAGCGCTGATGTTGTTCAGCGAAAAGGACCGCTTGCAGTCGGAGTACGAAGAAAAGTTCGCAGCACCGTTCGCCGCCCAGTTGCAGCCGTACGAGTCACAACTGCACAAGCACGTCGTCGCCGAAGCGAATCACGTCCTCTCCTTCACGCCCTGGCAGAAGGAAATGGTCGCTGTGAGCCGCAACTGGTTGCAGACGCTGCACGGAGCGCCGCGAGCATGAGCGACTACCAGCTCGATCACGTCTGCCTGGCCGTACGCAAGATTGCGCCGGCGCGTGCCATGCTGGAAAAGATGCTCGGCTACGCGGCTCGCACCGAGGTTGTGACCAACACGCGCCAGCAAGTGAACGTGCAGTTCATGCGCAAGCCGGGCTCGATCGACATCAAGCTGATCGAGCCGAGCTCGCTGTCCTCGCCGCTGGTGGAGTTCATCAAAGAGCGCGGCGGCGGTTTGCATCATCTCGCGTTCAAGACTGAAAACGTCGCCGAAGGCGTGCAGGATCTCGAGTCCAAGGGCGCACGCGTGCTCACTCCGCCGCAGCCTGGCGAAGCGTTCGACGAAGCCGATATCGCGTTCGCCTTTCTCGGCGCCGGACTCAACATCGAGCTCATCGACACCGATCAGCGCCGCCTCGAACGACAATAAAAATCATGGCCGATCTACGCTCCTCGATGCTGTTCCGGGTCGCGAAGAACTATCGCGAGTACCGCCGGCTGCGCCGCATGCGCAATCAGCCGCTGTCGATCTCTCAGCAGCCGTATCCGGCGTATGTGATCAATCTGGAGCGCAGCCCGGAGCGCCGGTTGTACATCACCAGTCACCTGCGGCACGTCGGTATCGAGCCCACGGTTGTGCCGGCGTTCGATGGCAAGAAGCTGTCGCTCGATGAAGTGATCAAGGACGGCCGCTACGACGACGATGTTTCCAAGCGCAGCTTCGATCGCTCGCTGTCGATGGCGGAAATCGGCTGCGGTTTGAGCCATCTTTCGATCTATCAACGCATGGTTCGTGACGGCACGCCGTACGCGCTGGTCAGCGAGGACGATGCGCAGTTCGGCCCCGATGCGCGCCAACGGATCGAAGCGGCTGTGCAGGCTGCGCCTGCGGATTGGGGTGTGATTCAACTACGGTTCGACTGCCGCAACTTCGAAGACGCCGCGCCTGGGCTCGTGCGTTTCAAGTTTGGAAATTCGCTGCCGGTCGCAGCCACGGCTTATTTGATCAGCCAGAAAGCGGCGCGCGTGCTCGCCGAGAACACGCTACCGATTCGTTATCCGGCGGACTCGCTGCTTGGACGCATCGACCAGTGGGGCTTGCAGGCGTATGGCATGTGGCCGGAACTGGTCGGCGTGAACAACGTGTTTCCGTCGAACATTCAGGGCGACCGGAACACGCGCTTCCGCACATCCAACTTCGTCAAGAACCTGCTGCTGCGAGTGTTTGGGTGAAGCTCACTTCTTGAGCTTCAGCACCGCTTTGATCATCCCCATGTTCATGGGGATGTAAACCACAG
>CAMLEO010000249.1 GCA_946478975.1 uncultured Steroidobacter sp. | reverse complement strand
AAATGTTGTTCAGCACTTCCGTGGATCCACGCTGGCTGAAACTAAGCGATCGTTTCTGGTATGTGTACGAAACACGTGAAGGAAAGACCTGGTATATTGTTGATGCAGCAAAAGGAAACAAGCGTGCTTTGTTTGATCATGCAAAACTTGCAGCAGAGATCACCAAAATTGTAAAAGATCCGTTTGATGCACAGCATTTGCCCATTGAAAAACTGAAGTTCACGAAAGATGGCAGGAACAAATTGCGGCGGACGGCGGCGGCCTGGTCATCGAGCGTGCCCTGGGAATCGGCGAGACTCCGGTGAAGTCCGTCGAAGACGTTGAGTCGAATGCCTCAGCGGCGGATCGGGTCGCCCCTGCCCGCGACCGACTGCGCGAGAAAGGCGCCCCATAACGCGCTCTTTGGCGCGTTGGCGCGTCAACATTTGACTTTAGTCCCGTGACAGGCGACGGGGGCGCCCGTATATTGCGCGGCCTTTGTGCCCACCGTTTGCCGACATTTGTGCAGTCACTCGAACAGACTTCGGTCGATCCTCGCAGCGCCGCCTGGCTTTCTCATGTTTCGACGTGGCTCAAAGGCTTCCGGCCCGCTCCGATGGCGGTCAATGCGTCAGAGCGCTGGCGCTCGATTGCCGGTGCCGCGCTCGGCATCCTGACCGCAGCGGTCCTATGTCGCTTGTGGGCAAGCTCGCCTTCGACTGTGTGGCTGGTCGCGCCGATCGGCGCCAGTGCCGTGCTCGTGTTTGCTGCGCCGGCCAGCCCGTTTGCACAACCCTGGTCGGTGGTCGCCGGCAACACGGTCTCTGCATTGATCGGCGTGCTGAGCATTCGTTTCATTCCCGATCCAGCCGTTGCCGGTGCTGTTGCGGTGTCGGCCGCGATCGGAGCAATGTTTGCTCTGCGTTGTTTGCATCCTCCCGGCGGTGCCGCGGCACTGCTGGCCGTGCTGAGCCATGCGAGCGCGCTGGACTTCGCGTTGTTTCCAGTGCTCGTCAACAGCGTGCTGCTGGTTGCAGCCGGCATCGCATACAACACCGCCACCGGCCGTCGCTATCCGCATAACCAAATCATCGATCGCACCAACGCGCCGCCGAGAAGCCGGTTCAGCCCGGCGGATCTCGACGCGGTCCTGGCACGTTACAACCAGGTGCTCGACGTCAGCCGCGATGAGCTCGAAGACATCCTGCATCAGACCGAGATGCGTGCGGTCGAGCGCCGCCTGCGAGAGCTGCGTTGTGAGCACATCATGACTCGCGATGTGGTCACGGTGGAGTACGGCACCGACCTGGAAGATGCGTGGCAGCTGATGCGCAGCCGACGCATCAAAGCGCTTCCGGTGGTCGATCGTCACAAGCGCATCATCGGCATCATTTCGCTCGCCGATTTCATGCGTCATGCCGATGTGGATCGCAGCCGTGGCGAGCTGCGCGAACGTCTGCATTCATTGATCAAGCGCAGCGGCACGTCACATACGACCAAGCCGGAAGCGGTAGGTCAGATCATGTGCGCGCAGGTGCGAGTCGTCAGTGCCAACCGCTCGGTCGCGGAGCTGATGCCGCTGTTCTCCGAAGACGGACACCATCACATTCCCGTCATCGGGGCGGACAATCGACTGGTTGGAATCATCACGCAGTCGGACTTCGTGCGTGCGCTGTATGGCGCCGCGGCCTAGCTGAGCTGATCCGACGGCGACGTGATCAGCAGGCACATGCAGCCGGTCTCGCTAAAGACCCGCTGATCGGACGTGCCGGCAGCGGCGCGACTGTAGTCGCCGGGTTCGAGCTTGCGGTCCTCGATCCACAGCTCGCCTTCCAGCAGATACAACTCTTCCACGCCGGCGTGACGATGCGGTGGATAGGCAGTGTTGGGCGCGAGCCGCACCATCATGCTCACGCGGTCGCTGTCTTTATCGGTGGAGAGCAGCTTGCAGCTGATGCCGGGCGCGACTTCTTTCCAACGCGGCTCGGCCCACACCGGCACTGGCGTACGCGTCACCAACGAAGGAACATCGGCTTTCTTTTGCGGCTGGCCGGCGATGCGCTCGGCGAGCCGGTTCCATGACGGCGCGAGCGGCGGCATCGTTTGATAACGCCACGCCGACAGCGTGTTGGTCACCGTGCTCAGCGCCTGATACTCGCGCTGACACTCGGCGCAGGTCGGCAGGTGCGCCTTCATCAATTCAGTTTCGCTCCGCTCCAGAGCGGCCAGCGCATACGAGGCCACCAGGTCCCGGCGGTCGCATCGCTGATTGTCCGATGACGAGCTCATGCTTCGTCACCTCCTGCCGTTAACGCTCGTTGAAGCTTCGCTAATCCTGAACGGATCCGGCCCTTGATAGTTCCGACAGGTTGTTGCCATTGCATGGCCATTTCCGAATATGACAAACCTTTAAGGAAGATGGCTTCGCTGGCTTCGCGCTGCCAGTGCTTTGGCACGCGCCTGGCGCATGATCCATCCGAGCACCGGCCCATCCGTGCCATTGAACACCGGCGCCTCGCACCAGATATCCTGATAGAGATCGACGAGCAGTTCGTCAGTCAATTCGCGATCGCCGGTCAAGCGGATGAGGTACGTGAAAACCACTGCGTATGTTTTCTCGTACAGCACGCGCAGCGCCGCCTCGTCGCCCGTTGCGACGGCGCGCACCAGGGCGATCCAATCTTTTTCGGAGACCAGGGCAATGGAAGGGTCGGCGTACAGCAGCTCGCCCAAGGTCAGCGAGCTTGCTCCGGTGTTTTGGTTGGACGACGCGGCATTCACGGAGCGAAATCCTGCCCGCCGCGCCGGGCGCGCGCAATAGCAAATGTTAGCGCGCTATTTCAGGGTCGAGGCTTCCAGCAGCGCCACGATCATCTGATTCATCGGCGTTGGGATGCCGTGCTTGCGGCCCAAACGCACGATGACGCCATTGCGAGCATCTGATTCCATCGGCCGGCCCGCGGCGCGATCGGCGTGCAGCGAGTTGACCGAATCGGGCGGAGATGAACGATAGTGGGTAACGACCTGATCCGCGATTGAGTCATCGAGCTGCGCCCCTTCCGCCCGACCCACTGCGGCACATTCACGAACGATCGCGCGCATGATGTCGGCGACGCCATCGTGACGAGCGATGATTGCAGGCTTGAGCAGCACGGCGGAGAGTGCACCGGCGCTGTTGAGGCACAGCTTCTTCCAGACTTGCGTCTTGAAATTCACATCCGGCGTGACGCTCAACGGCGTGTGCGCGAACAGCTGCACGAACTCGCTTGCATGCGCCCCTTCTGGAATCACCATGCGCCCGGGGCCGCGTTGCCGAATTCGGCCGGGCGCCTGCCGCTCCGCCGGCAGATCGATCATCACCGGCAGCAACTGCTCGACCGGCACATGGGGCGCGAAACGTTCGACGTGTTCGACGCCGTTCTGGATGATCGCGACTCGCGTCCTCGGGCCGACCAGTTTTTTCAGCCACTGTGCCGCGCCGACGACATCGTAGGCTTTGGTCGTCACCAGCACCCAGTCCACCGGAGCCGCCGCATCGGGATTCGTGACGATGCGCGGCTTCGCGGTGATCGTCGTGCCGTCCGGAACCTGCAGCGTCAAACTCTCGAACGTCGAACGCGCGGCAACGGTGATGTCATGTTCCGGATTCTGGCTCAGCCACGCGGTCAACGTGCCGCCGATGGCCCCGGGCCCGACGATTGCGATTTGTTTCATGCCGCAACCCTATCACAAGGGCGCGGTGTTGCTCACGAACGCCAGCATGCGGCCGTCGGGCGACCACGAGGGCACATTGATCGTGCCCTGCCCGCCATACACATAAGCGATCACTCTCGGCGTGCCGCCTTCGATCGGCAGCAGCCGCAGATAGACGCGCTTGTAATACGGATGATCGGAGGGCTTGATGTCGTCGATGTAGCTGATGATCGAAAGCCACTTGCCATCGGGCGAGAAGTGCGGGAACCAGTTGTTGTGCTCGTCGTTCGTCACCTGCTGCTGCTCCGAGCCGTCGGCTCGCATGCGCCAGATCTGCATGCGCCCGGTCCGCTCGGAGTTGAAATAGATGTACTGACCATCGGGGCTGTACTCCGGGCCGTCGTCGACGCCCGCTGCGCTGGTGAGTCTTTGTTCCGTGCCGCTGCCATCGGACGCGATCCGATAGATATCGAACTCGCCGTTGCGCCCGCCGGTGTACAGCAGATATTTGCCATCCGGCGACCAGCTGTGCAGATAACTCGGGGTGAGCGGCGTGATGCGCTTCGGCGTGCCGCCAATGGCTGGCAGCGTGAAGATCGTCGACTGGCCTTTGTCCGTGCTCTGATCGGAAATGCCCAGCATCGTGCCGTCGACCGACAGCACGTGATCGTTGTTGTTGCGGGTCGCAAAGCCGGTGTCGATGAGCGTCGGCTGCCGGGTCGCAAGATCGAAACGATACAAACGGCCCCGCCCTTCGCCTCGTCCGCTGGTGTTGTAGATCAACGCCGTGCCGTCGGGCGTCCAGTTCGGCGCCTCGAACGGGTCGGTGGAATGATGTATCGCCTGCCGCACGCCGGTGTTCACGTCGAGCAGTTCCAGCGTCGTACCGATGTAGTCGCGATAAGGAACAAAGTCCGCCTTGGCAGGACGAATGACGCGCACGTTGCGAAATACCGCGGTCTCTTTTACGTCCGCATTGTGAGAGCACAGGAACAGGCCGGCGTAGACGGTGTCACCCAGCTTCAGGCCCATGACCTGGCGCGTCTCGAACGGCTCGCCGAAACGCGCGGCGGAGAAAATGTATGTATCGCCACGACGTTCGAGCTGGACCACATCGGCACCTTTGACGGCCGCTTCCATCTGCTCGGTGATCGCGCCGCTGCTGCGACGAAACTGCAGCGAGGTCAAACCGTCGCCGGCGTGCAGAGCGCCGTCGACGTACGGTGAGTTGTCATCGAGGCTGCTGCGAACGATGAGCCCGGCTTTGCGATGCTTATCGACGCCGTTGCCGAGGAATTCGACGCGGGCCTGCAGGATGAAGTCGCCTTCCAGCTTGCGCCAGGCGAGGTGGAACTCATCCCGTTCTGCCCACATATTCGCGCCGCTTGCAGTAACGACGTATTCCTGCGAGGCCGCGTTCCAGCTCGCGCGACCGGCGAGCTTCGGTTTACCAATATCCGCGTGATCCTCGAACACCCCGAGCGGCCCGGCGAGAGCCGCCAGCGGCAGAAACAGCCCTAAAACCCATGGGAGCAGCGAGTTCGAGCGTCCAATCGGCATGGTGACCCCTTCCCTAGCCTGGATCGACGAAAATGATGCTTGCCCCGCGAGGGCCAGCTGGGCTCAAATTCGCGCTCAGGTTACCGCTACCAGGAGCGTCCATGCACAGGTTTTTTCGATGGGGTCCGATGCATACCGCAATGAGCGCGGCATGCGCCCTGCTCGCCTGCTCTTCCGTCTCGGCCGAGCCGGCCAAGAAAGTCGACCCCGCCCGCTATTTGTCCCAGCCGCTGGTCTCGGAGATCTACACCGCCGATCCGTCGGCGCATGTTTGGGACGGCAAGATCTATATCTATCCGAGCCACGATATCAACGGCCCGACGCCGGAAGATGACCTGGGTGCGCACTTCGAAATGCGCGACTATCGCGTGCTGAGCATGGACAAGATCGGCGGCAAGGTCACGGTGCATCCGGTCGCTCTCGATGTGGGCCAGGTGCCGTGGGCCTCGAAGCAGATGTGGGCACCGGACGCCGCGAAAAAGAACGACACCTACTATCTCTACTTCCCCGCCAAGGACAAACAAGGCGCGTTCCGCATCGGCGTCGCCACGTCCAAGTCGCCGGTCGGTCCGTTCAAGGCGCAGCCGCAGCCCATCAAGGGCAGCTTCTCGATCGATCCGGCGGTGTTCACCGATACCGACGGCAAGACCTATATGTATTTCGGCGGCATCTGGGGCGGGCAACTGCAAAGAAATGTCACGGGCACGTACGATCCGAAAGGCTCCAAGACCGATCTAAAGGCCGACGACAAGCCGGCGCTGGCCTCGAAGGTCGCGATGCTGAGCGATGACATGCTGGAGTTCGCGGAGAAGCCGCGCGATGTGCTGGTCGTCGACAAGGACGGCAAGCCGCTGCTCGGCGGCGATCACGATCGACGTTTCTTCGAAGCGTCGTGGATGCACAAATACAAGGGCAAGTACTACTTCAGCTATTCGACCGGCGACACGCATTACCTCGTGTACGCGATCGGCAACTCGCCGTACGGCCCGTTCACCTACACGGGGCGGATCCTCGAACCCCTCGACGGCTGGACCACGCATCATTCCATCGTCGAATGGAAGGGCCGCTGGTGGTTGTTCTATGCCGATTCGCAGCTGTCGCAAGCAACGCGTCTGCGTAACGTGAAAGTGACCGAGCTGTTCTACAACCCCGATGGGACGATCAAGACCATCGATCCGATCGTCCGCCGCTAGCTCGATCGTCCATATTTTCTCCCGGAGGCAGGTCTCGATGAGACCTGTCCTCCGGCAGATTGTCTCCTGTTGCAACATCTGACCGGCGCCACGCGCCGAAACCACCACTGCTCCCAAGCCTGCTACAGTGGTTGGTCGAATAGAACATGGAAGCAAGGACTTTGCCGCCGGGCTTGGATGCCTACCTGGATCGGGCGCTGGAACTGCCGGTCGCACATCGCGAAGATTGGCTGCGGGAGCTGGAGTCGAAAGAGCCGGCCGTCGCCGCTGAGGTGCGCCGATTGCTCGCGGCCGAGTCCACGGAAAGATTCGCTTCGTTCCTGAACGAACCGGTCGCGCCGGCTCCGACTGCACACGCGGTCACCGGTGAGTTGCTCGGCAGCTTTCGCATTCTGCGCGAGCTCGGCCAGGGCGGCATGGCAGTCGTGTACCTGGCGGAGCGAGCCGACGGACAATATTCACAACGCGTCGCGCTCAAAGTCCTGCGATTCGGCCTCAAAGGCAGCCAGGCACAATTCCACTTCGCGCAGGAGCGGCAGATCCTGGCGTCGCTGGATCATCAATCGATCGCCCGGCTCATCGACGCCGGCATCACCACGACGGGTCTGCCGTACCTGGTGATGGAATATGTGGAAGGCGTGCCGATCGATCGCTATTGCGACGAGCAGCGGCTGTCCATCGACGCGCGTTTGAATTTGTTTCTGCAAGTTGCCGATGCGGTCCGTTATGCGCACCGTCACCTGATCGTGCACCGGGACTTGAAGCCGTCGAACATCGTCGTCACCGGCGAAGGTACCGTGAAGCTGCTGGACTTCGGCATCGCCAAGCTGCTGGCACCGGGCCGCTTCGAGCACGCGGCGCCGCCGACTCTCGACGGGCTGCGATTGATGACGCCCGAGTATGCGAGCCCCGAGCAAGTCCGCGGCGGCCAGATCACCACCGCAACGGATATCTATCAACTCGGCTTGTTGCTGTATCTCTTGCTGACGGGCCGCGAGCCCTACCCCGTCCGTGGCCGTACTCCCATCGAAGCATTCCGCGTCATCTGCGAATCCGAACCGGTGCTGCCGAGCACGAATCGGCTGCGACGTTTACTGCGCAACGACCTCGACGCCATCTTGTTGAAGTCCCTGCGCAAAGAGCCGGCGCAGCGATACACGTCCATCGAAACTTTCATCGATGACATTCGCCGGCATCAACGCGGCCTTCCCGTCAGTGCTTATGACGGCGTCTGGGCGTATCGGGCCGCGAAGTTCCTGCGTCGTCATGCAAAGGTGCTCGCTGTCGCTGCTGTCGCGGTCCTGACCATTGCGTCACTGACGACGTGGTACACGATCCAACTCGCGAACGAGAGAAATCGCGCGCAGCTCGAAGCAGCGAGTGCGACCCAGGTGGCGGAATTTCTTGCCAGCGTGTTTCGAGGATCGCAGTCACGCATCGCCAACGGTGGCACGACGGCACGTGAGCTGCTCGATCGGGGCGCGGCACGCATCGAGACGGAGCTTGCCAGTCAGCCTGCGATCAAGGCCCGCCTGTTGAATGTCATCGGCGATGTGTACGTTCAGTACGATCTCGTAGACGCGGCTCAGCCACTGCTCGAACACGCATTGAAACAAAACACCGAGCTCTTCGGTCGCAACAGCAAAGAAGCTGCGGACAGCATCGCAGCTCTGGCAACCATCGCTCGCAATCGTGACGAGTTGCCGAAGGCACAAAGCCTCTACCAGGAAGCGCTGCGAATTCGCGAGCAAACGCTCGGACCCGATCACGTTGCCGTCGCAGATACGTTGTCTGCGCTCTCCTCCACCTTTGCACGACTCGGCGACGCACCGTCGGCCATGCGCTCGTCCGAACGAGCGATCGCGATCTACAAACAAAACGTCGGCCCAGACGACGAGCGCATCCTGAGCGCAACCAACATCCTCGCCGCTGCCGCGATCGACTCCGGCGACCTGCGCCGGGCGCGCAACGAGTGGGAGCAGCTGCTGCCGAAAATCGAACGCAGCCTCGGCACCAATCATCGCAATTACGCCGCGGCGCTCGGCAATCTCGGCTACGTGCGCATCGAGCTGGGCGAATACGACGGCGTGGAGCAACAGCTGAAGCGCAGCATCGAGATCTATCAACGCCTCTACGGGCCGGATCACGGCAGCATCAATATCCGGCGGGTCGTGATGGGGCTGTTGTATCAATACACCGGCCGCCTGCGAGACTCGCTCGCCATGTTCGAGCAAGCGATCGACAGTCAGCGACGCGTCACCGGGCCCGGCGATCGTCTCGAAGCGCATGCATTGCTCGGCATCGCAGAAACATTGCGTTCCCAAGGCAAGCTCGATGCAGCGCTGGAGAAGCTGCAGCTCACCCTCGAACTGCGTCGCAAGCTGGTCGGCACTCAGCACGACGACTATGCGCAAGCCCTGCAGGCGTATGGCGAAACGCAACTGGAGCTGGGCAACATCGACGCCGCCGGGCCCGCACTGAACGACGCGCTCGCAATCTATCGTCACAGTCGCATCGGCGATCACTACGAGATCGCCGTCGGCGAGATCGGTCACGCGCTGCTGCTCATGCGCACCGGCAAGGCCGTCGAGGCGGAAACGGAAATCCGCAAGGCCATTGCGAGCTATCGGAAAGTGTATCCGCCGGGACATCGAACGCTTGCCGCGGCGGAGAGCGCATTAGGTGAATCCCTGCTTTTACAGGGCAAGCTTACGGATGCCGAGCCGCTGCTCGTCGATAGTCTTCAGCAACTCGGCGCGACTTTGCATTACGATCGGCGCCTCGCCGTGGCGCGCTTGATCAAACTGTACGAGCTGAAAGGCGACGCAGAGCTGGCGAGGCAGCGCCGGGATGAGCTTGCCGTGATTCAGCAGCAGGCCCGGACACTCTGAAAGGATTCAGATGAACACGACCCGCATGGATAGGACTGGGATGGAGCCGAACGAGCTCGCCAAGGAACGGTTGTTCGCCGGCCTGTATCACGAGCTGCATCGACTCGCGCAGCGGGCGCTCCGACGCGACGGCCGCTTGCTGCCGATCAGCGCCACGACGCTGCTGCATGAATCGTATCTCAGCGTCGCGAAGGCCGATTTCTCGGACTCGCAACGATTTCTGGCGTACGCTGCGCGCACCATGCGCGGCCTGATCATCGACGAAACACGTCGCCGACGCGCGCTGAAGTACGGCGGCGCTTTTGTGATCACCAGTCTCGACGAGGAAGTCGAGAACGAACGCGATGACGCCGCAGCCTGCGACGATGAGCTCCTGCGCATCAACGACGCATTGGAAACGCTCGAAGCCAGAGATCCGGCGCTCGCCGAACTGGTGCAGCTCAGATATTTCTGCGGCCTGTCACTCGCGCAGATCGGCATGCTGCGCGGAGTGACTCAGCGAACGATCCAGCGGCAGTGGGACAAGGCCCGGCTGCTGCTGTTCGACATGCTGAAGCGCTAAAAAAAGCTGGTCAGGTTTTCGCCGGCTGGATGTTCGCGTTCAAACGAAACAAGTTGGTGGGATCGTACCGGGTCTTGAGCGTCACCAGCTTCGACTGATTGCCGCGATAGTTGGTGCCGACATCGCGTGCGGTCGCCTCTCTCGGCACGTCGTTGACATAGAAGCCCTTGGTGAACGGCTCCAGGGTCGACCAGTAACGGCGCGTCGCCGCCACGTGCCTGGCCGGATCTTCCTTGCCGTGGGGCCAGCCGCTCAACGTCATCATGTTTGCCAATGCGTATCGATGCGCGAACGCAGTCGCGTTTTCAGGCACGCGGGAACAAGCGCCACCGCAGTGCTGGAAGAACAGCATCGTGACGCGATTCGGATCGCCCTGGAAACCCTCGACCGCCGCCGCGATCAATTTCTGCGGCAATGATGCGATGAAGCCGCCTTTGAGATACGTGCCGAGCATGCGTGCGTCGGTCCAGTCGCCGGAGCGCTGCACTTCCACGTAGTCCATGGTCTTGATCGTATCGCTGAGCGGCGTGCCCAGCTTGCGAATCGGAGCGAGCGCAGCCGCCGCATCTTTGACCGGGCCGCTGTAACAAACTTCGACCTGCGCGACACCCGGTGCGCCGCCCGGCGGCAGCGCCAGCATTGGATCGAGATACAACTCGTACGGCGCCGATGGCCCGTAGTCCGCAAACATCGAGAGCACGTCGCGCGCCCGCTCGATCGGGAATATCACTTTGCCCGCGACCACCTCACGCTGCATCGGATGCAACATGAACTCGAAGTTGGTCGCGACCCCGAAGTTGCCGCCGCCGCCGCGCAACGCCCAGAACAAATCGGAATTTTCTTTCACGCTGGTGTGACGC
>CAMLEO010000248.1 GCA_946478975.1 uncultured Steroidobacter sp. | reverse complement strand
CGCGGCGGCGACCACCACCTCTCGCGCCTGTGCGCCTGCCTGCTTGGGCCGGTCGGGCTGGGAGCAAGCGGCGATGCCGGCCATGACGACGAGAGCCACGACCACGATGCTGTTTCGATTCACGAGCAAACCTGCGTCCGCGTGAAATGCGGCCGCACAGAATGGTGAATCAGGGAGTCGCGCGCAAGGCTCGCGAAGCGAGCCCGCGCTTAGCTGACAGAAATGTCAGATTGGAGCTTCAAATAACCGTCTGCGGCTCGGCGTCCGACGCGTCGCTGATGCCTTCGAACAGCGGCGTCGAGAGATAACGCTCAGCGGTGTCCGGCAGCATCGCGAGAATGACCGAGCCCTGCGGAGCTTTCTGTGCGACTTTCAACGCCGCGGCCATCGTCGCGCCGGAAGAGATACCGCAGAAGATGCCTTCCTTCGCTGCCAGCAAACGCGATGTTTGAATCGCTTCCTCATCGGCGATCGCTACGATTTCATCCGCGACCGCGCGATTCAGCACCGCGGGTACGAAATCCGGGGTCCAGCCTTGAATCTTGTGCGGCTTGAACTCGCCGCCGGCCAGCAGCGATGCCGACGCCGGTTCGCTCGCGATCACGCGCGTCTCCGGACGAGCCTTTTTGATCATCTCGCCGGCGCCCGTCAGCGTACCGCCCGTGCCCCAGCCCGTGACCCAGAAATCCAGCCGGCGGCCGGCGAAGTCGCTGAGGATTTCCGGCCCGGTGGTGTTGCGGTGATATTCGGGATTGGCCTGGTTCTCGAACTGACGCGCCAGGAACCAGCCATGTTTCTCCGCCAGCTCCTTCGCCTTGCGCACCATGCCCGAGCCGCGCTCGGCAGCCGGCGTGAGAATGACCTTGGCACCCAGCATGCGCATGATCTTGCGACGCTCTACCGAGAAGCTCTCGGCCATCACCGCGACGAACGGATAACCCTTGGCGGCGCACACCATCGCCAATGCGATGCCGGTGTTGCCGGAAGTGGCTTCAACGACGGTCTGCCCCGGCTTCAACGTGCCGCGACGCTCGGCATCTTCGATGATCGCGATCGCCAGGCGATCCTTCACCGAGGACAGCGGATTGAAGAACTCGCACTTCGCGTACAAGGTGACATGCGACGGCGCGAGCCGGTTGATCTTGACGATGGGGGTGCGACCGATGGTGCCGAGAATGTTTTCGTAGATCATGGCGGGGACTCGAAAAAATACCGGGACGGCAGAGTGCGCGCGGGCTACGCCAAGGTCAACAGCCGTTTGGGCATGTGACCATGCTACGACTTGCTGTCCCGCTCCCGCAGCCAGCCGGCAATCCGCTCTGGAATCTGCCGCTGGGCGGTGCTGCTCACATAGATCCCGATGTGACCGCCCTGGAATTCGTGAGTGCTGTAATCGCTGCTTCCGACCAGCTGTTGCAGCGGCTTGCTCGCCGCCGGCGGCACCAGGTGATCTTGCAGCGCATAGATGTTCAGCAGCGGCAGGGTGATGCGCTTCAGGTCCACATCCCGGCCGCCGATTTTCAGCCCGCCATTCATCAGTCGGTTTTCTTTGACGAAGGCGGTCAGGAACTGGCGAAACATTTCGCCGGCCTGGTCGGGGCTGTCGAAAATCCATTTTTCCATGCGCAGGAAATTTTCGATGGCCGCGGCATTGCCGTTCGGATCGTTGAGCTGATCCAGCAGGTCCACATACTTCTGGCTGTTGAGCCGGAACGGCATGACGCTCACGAACAGCGCATTCAGCATCTCGCCGGGCACATTGCCGGCGGTTGCCACCAGCGCATCCACATCGACGTGCCGGGCCCACTTGGTGAGCAGGTTGTCCGGGGTTTGAAAGTCCACCGGCGTCACCATCGTAATCAGATTCTCGAGGCGCGACTGCATCAACGAGGCGTAACACAAGCTCATCGTGCCGCCCTGGCACACGCCGAGCAGATTGATCTGCTCGTGGCCGCTCGCGGCGCGCACGAAGTCGACGCAATGGTCGAGATAACGCAGCACGTAATCTTCCAGCCCCAGGTAGCGATCGGCGCCGTCGGGATAACCCCAGTCGATCAAATAAACATCGACGCCCCGCTGCACCAGGCCGCGGATCAGCGAGCGGTCGGCTTGCAGATCCATCATGTACGGGCGATTCACCAGCGCGTAACAAATCAGCAGCGGCGTACGCACGCGCAGATCGGGCGCGACCACTTCCGAGGGCCGGTAGCGATACAACGTGACTTTATCTTCCGTGAACACCGCATCCTTGGCGACGCTGCCGATCGTCACATCGCGAACGTTGGCCAGCGCCGCCAGGCCGTTCGTCATCCGACGCATGAACTCATCGGCCGCGGCTTTGAGCTCCGCGGCACCGGGAATGCTGTCGCTCATCGTTACTCCCGTTCGCGGGCTTCGGCCAATTGTGTTTCCAAGGTCGCGATACGCTCGCGCAGCTCGCGCATTTGTTTGTGAACCGTGTTCAGCTCCGAGCGCGTCGGCAGATCGAATTGTTTCAAGTGGCGCTCGATCATCGCCTGCTGCTTGCCACGCAGCTTGATGGCAGCGTTACCGAGCTGTGCCTGCAGTTTTGCATAAGACTCGCTGTGCGCGACCTGCGCAAAGATCTTCTCGCCGCAGTCCACCCACAGGTCGTACATCTCCCGATAATTGTTTATTCATTCTCCCGACTTGCGCTCGCGAAGCATCTTTTCGAGCAAACCGAGCGCGTCGCCTTGCACCTGCGCCCACACGCCTCGCAGCTCCTGCTCCAGCGCCTGGCATTCGGCCTGCGCCGCCAGCAGTTCGCGCCAGGCTTCTGTTTGTTCCCGAGCGAGCCCGAGCGGCGGCATGCGCGCAGCGGACCCGATCCATGACTGCAGGAACGCCTGGCCGGCCTCCAGCCAGCGCATGCCCCACTTGTCGGCGGATTGATCGCCGGGCGTGCCGGGCTGGCGCAACAGCTCGCGCTGCTGCTCGATCCAGGCCTGTATCCAATCCCCCGCCCCATTCGCCGAGCTGTTCCCCGGACCCGTGTTTTCCGTCATTGTGTTGCACCGCCAAATAGCCGTCGCTACAGTAGCCCGCTACTTACTTACAACGCCAGGTGAGCCGCGAGCCCTCGTCGAGCTTAAGCCATGAGCGAAGAACGACTGATCAAAAAATACGCGAACCGGCGCCTCTACGACGCCGCGCAAAGTCGTCATATCACGATCGACGACATTCGCAACATGGTGATCGCCGGCGTACGCGTAAAGGTGGTCGAGGACAAGAGCAACGAGGACATCACGCGGCTGGTGCTGCTGCAGGTGATCGCCGACCAGGAACAATTCGGCCGTCCGATCCTTTCGACCTCATTGCTCGAATCCATGATCCGCTTCTACGGCAACTCCATGCAAAGCGTGTTCAGCTCCTACCTGGAAAAAAGCGTCGAGACGTTCATGCGCCAGCAGGAAGCGCTGCAGGCCCGGCCGCTCGCCGAGCTGACCCGCCAGAACCTGGAGCTGTGGGCCAAGATGCAGGAAACCCTGCTGGCAGCATTTGCGCCGCCGCGAGATCCTGCGCGGGAACCGCCCGCCCAATCCAATACGAAGCCCAACAAAAAACCCGACAGCAACGACGCCGACTCCACCTGACGCGCGCCGCTCCCGAACAAGAACTGACTGCGCATGCCGTTAAACATTTGTTTCGTCGCTTCCGAGATCGCACCTCTCGCCAAGACCGGCGGGCTCGCCGATGTCGCTGGCGTATTGCCGAAGCACTTGCGCGCGCTCGGCCACGATGTGCGCGTCTTCATGCCGCTATATTCGAGCATGGGCAACTTCGCGAGCCAGAGCACGCCGCTCGAAACAGTTCGTCACGTGCCGCTCGCGCTCGGCCCGCATCGATATTGGTACACGCTGCTCGAAGCGCGCCTGCCGAACTCCGATGTGCCTTTGTTTCTAGTGCATTGTCCCGAGGTGTACGACCGCCCGTCGATCTATACCTCCGGCGTCGACGAACATCTGCGATTCCTGGTGCTTCAGCGCGCCGCGCTCGACGGCTGCCAGCGCATGCAGTTCGCGCCCGACATCGTTCATTGCAACGACTGGCACACGGCGCTGATGCCGATGATGCTCAAGACCATCTATGCCTGGGACAGCCTGTTCTCGGCCACCAAGTCGGTGCTGTCGATTCATAACATCGGCTATCAAGGCATGTTCGATTCCAGCACGGTGTATGACATCGGCGGTGAAGTGCGTCATCTCGTGTCGTGGGAGACGCTGGTCGGCGGTGCGTTCAATTGGCTGCGCGAAGGCGTGCGCCACGCGGATCGCGTCACTACGGTGAGCCCGACGTACGCACGAGAGATCTGCACGCCCGAGGGCGGTCACGGCATCGACGGCACCTTGCGCTCGCGAGCCGACGGTGTCGTCGGCATCCTGAACGGTGTCGATTACAGCGAATGGAATCCCACCACCGATCGTTATTTGAAACATCACTACACGCCGGAGGACCTGTCGGGCAAGCGCGCAACCAAGATGCAGCTGCTGGACTGGATGAACCTGTCGGTGAGCGAGTCGACGCCGCTGCTCGGTGTGGTGTCGCGCATGACGGCGCAGAAAGGCTTCGACCTGCTGTTCCAGTCCCTGCCGCAGATCCTGTCGACGCGCGAGCTGGGATTGGTAGCGCTGGGCAGCGGCGAATCGCGCTACGAAGATTTCTTCGCTTACCTGCAGCAGCGTTTTCCCGAGCGCGTGGTGTTTCACCGCGGCTATAACGAAGAGCTGTCGCATCTCATCGAAGCTGCGAGCGATATGTTTCTAATGCCGTCGCAGTACGAGCCGTGCGGCTTGAATCAGATGTACAGCCTGAAGTACGGCACACCGCCGATCGTTCGTCGCACCGGCGGCCTCGCCGATTCGGTGCAGATGTGGGACCCGCATTCGCGCCAGGGCACCGGCGTCGTCTTCAACGATTTCGATGTGCCCGCCGTGCAATGGGCCATGCACATCGCGCTCGATTTCTACAAGAACCAGGAGGCCTGGACGCAGCTCATGCGCAACGGCATGGCGCAGGATTTCTCCTGGGATCGCCAGACCGGCGAGTACGTCAAGCTGTACCGCGAGCTGACCGGCAAGTGGAGCTGATTACTTCAGCACCGCGAGGTTGACGGTGCCGGTTTCGTTGAACGGGATGGTCTTCAGGAAGCGGATGTCGGTCATCAGCTTGCCTTCGAGGTTGTAATTCACCTGGGTGCGGCCGTTCAGGCGCGACAGCAGGCGGCCGATGCCGCTGACGAAGTTGGTTTTCACCGTCATGTCGAAATCGGTCTCGCCCTCGGCCGGCACCTTGAACGGCTTGTTGAGCGTGCCTTCGGCGAAGCCGTCGCCCTCCAGGAACAAGGTGTAGTCCAGGCCCTTGATGTTCAGGGCCTGCTTGTTCGGGTTCTGTACGTTCACCCGCACCAGGAACTGCTGGTTGAAAATGTCCGCCGAGGTCATGGCGATGTGAACCAGCGCCAGGTGCGGGGCGTCCAGCTTGGGACGCAGCGCGCTGCAGCTGCTGAGGCCAGCGAGCAGCGCGACGATCAATGCCAGACGAGCAGCGACCCGGTTCATCCGATCCCCATTCAAGTGATGAGCAGGCCGCGAAGGATAAACTATCGCTGTAACCGCGCCAGCATGTCTCGCGTCACCAGTGCGACCCCCTTCTCACTCAGGTAGAAGCGCCGGGCATCCTCTTCCGGATTGACGCCGATCTGCGTGCCCGGAGGCACCACGCCGCCGGTATCGATGATCGCTCGCTTGATCACGCTGCCGGCGCCCACTGTCACATCCGGGAACACCACCGCGCGTTCGAGATAGCTGCGCTCTTCGATGCGCACATTCGAAAACAACAGCGATTGATTCACCGTCGCGCCGGAGATGATGCAGCCGCCGGACACCATGGAGTTGATGGCCACGCCGCGGCGGCCGTCTTCATCGAGCACGAACTTCGCAGGTGGATACTGGCGCTGATAAGTCCAGATCGGCCAGGTCTCGTCGTAGATGTTCAGCTCGGGGTTGACGTAGATGAGCTCCATGTTCGCGTCATAGAAGGCATCGACGGTACCCACGTCGCGCCAGTAGTGCTGCACGCGTGTTTGCTGATCCGTGAACGGATAGGCGTACACCTTGTGAGTGGTGAGCGCGCCGGGAATGATGTTGCGGCCGAAGTCGTGCGAGGTGCCCGGACGAGTGGCGGCCTCTTCCAGCAGCCGGTACAGCAGGCTGGCCTTGAATACATAAATACCCATGGAGCCGAGCGCGAACTGCTCCCGGCCGGGAATGCCTTCGGGGTCCTTGGGCTTCTCCGAAAACTTGGTGATGCGATATTCGGGATCGACGCTCATGACGCCGAACGCCGTCGCGTCTTCGCGAGGCACTTCGACGACGCCGACCGTAATGTCCGCGCGCTTGGCAACGTGCGACGCGAGCATCGGGCCGTAATCCATCTTGTAAATGTGATCGCCGGCCAGCACCAGCACCAGCTTTGGGTTGTGCAGCTTGATGATCTGCATGTTCTGATACAGCGAGTCGGCGGTGCCGCGGTACCAGAAGTCGCCCATCTGCTGCTGGGCTGGAATGACTTCGACGAATTCGCCGAACTCGCCGCGCAGGTAGCCCCAGCCGCGCTGGATATGTTGAATGAGCGAATGCGCCTTGTATTGGGTCATCACCGAGATGCGGCGGATGCCCGAGTTCACGCAGTTCGACAGCACGAAGTCGATGATGCGGAACTTGCCGCCGAACGGCGTGGCGGGCTTGCAGCGGAAATCGGTGAGGTGCTTGAGCCGCTCCCCGCGACCGCCGGCCATGATGACGGCCAGCGTATTGCGCGTAATGCGACTGACATAGCGCCGCGTGCGCATGTGCGGCTCTCCGCTTCTCCGTGCGACGCTTTCCTTCGATCGAGCGGGGATGACTCTATCGTCCATACCAGGAATTCTCGCTTCGCGTGCGATCGAACCGTATTCGACCCAACGCCCGGTTAAGTTGGCCGACACCACTGTCGGCAGGTTACGCCGCCGCTTGCCTGACAGGCGCGGCTTCGGCATTGTGGGATGCTCGCCGTCGGGCTCCTGACGGTGAGGCTCCGGTGCCACAGTCTGCCGGAAGCCCCCTTCGATGGTAAGCATATCGGCATGCCGCAACGGATCACTAATGACATCGTCCCCGGCCATGGCTACGGCTCCTCCGCGAGCAGGCAGCGATGCCTGTTCACGAAAACGGTCATCGGGCTGTTAACGTTGGGACTGTCCTGCAAGGTCCATGCTCAGCAGAGTTCCACGGCGGATGACAACGCTAGCAGCCAAAACGAGCCCGCCGCGGCGGTGCTGTGCCTGCCTGACGGGCGAGGCAATCTGCGCGCCCGGCTCTCCGGCGTAGTGAAAGCAGAGCTGGATTGGGGCAATGAAGGCACCGAATGCACCGGCGCCGTGCGACCGGATGGCGGAATACGCGTTCGTTTCAGTCGTAACGATCCCGCCGACGGCGGTCGCCTGGTGCTGCTGTTTGGCATTGCAGGACTGCGTGAAGGCAAAGCGGCCAAGGCCCTGCCGGTGAATGTCACTGTGATCCGCGAAGGCAAAGGCGAGTTTTACAGCACTCAGGGCGATAACAAATGCACGCTCGACGAAGTGAAACAGGAGCCGCTCGTCGGTATTCCGCATCGTTCTCGCTCATACCGTATTACAGCCCGCGGTTTTTGTACTAACCCAGCGCGGGCAGTACGAGGCGACGGCGTGATCCTGCTGTCGCGATTTGATTTTGTCGGCCGCGTCGATTTCGACAGCGAAGAATCCGACGACGCCGACCCGGCCAAGAAGGGCGGCGATCCCATGACGGCGCAACGCAAGAGCTAATGGACCATGACCTATCCGCGCACCCATAAACTGTGGTTTTCGGCAATTTGCCTGTTGTTGCTGGCGTTCGGCACCGCCGCCGCCGACAGCGCCAGGGACGAGCCGTCGGATGCCAAGGAGCTGGACCAGATCTTCAAGCGCTCCACGTTGCAGGTGGCGACGCCCGATGCGAGGCTGCATCGTTTCAACATCTGGCTGGCCGATGACGAGCCGCGCCGCGAGCACGGCCTGATGTTCGTCAAGCACATGAACGCCAGCGACGGCATGCTGTTCGTTTATCCACGCCCGCAAATGATTGCAATGTGGATGAAAAATACCTTCATCCCGCTCGATATGTTGTTTGTTGCGCCCGATGGCAAGGTGACGCGAGTGGTCGAGAATACCGAGCCGCAGTCGCTGAAGACCATCGAGTCCGGCGGCATGGTCCTCGGCGTGATCGAGCTGGCCGCCGGCACAGCGTCGCGCCTGAAGATCGCGCCGGGCGCGCAAGTCATTCATCCTGCATTCTCAGCGTCTCAATCCAAACAGTAGCCTGCCAAGGAAGTCACATGCGTCCGCTCCTCCGCTCATCGATCTGCTCATCGCTTTGTTTGCTGGCGTTGCTCGGCTGTGCCACGCCGAAGCCGGCCGCCACTGTGGCCAGTGCCACTCCCGCGCCTGAGACCGATGCGCAGCGGGCCCAGCGCCTCATCAATTATTCGGTCGAGAGCGGCGAGCCCATCCACACCGCCGACGGCAAGAAAATGATTTGCAAGCAGGAGTCGGTGACCAACACTCGCCTGAAGAACAAGAAGGTCTGCCTGACCGAGGATCAATGGGCGGAGCGCACCAACAACGCGCGCGGTGACATGGATGAGGCGCAACGTGTGAATACAAAGATTCCGTGTTTCGAAGGCTGCAACTAAGCCGGGCCTGAACCGCATGCTCGATCTGCCCGGCCAACCTGTCATCGACAAAACCGCATTGGTGGGCGGCTGCTTGCGCCTGCCATTGCAGGTGAATGCGTCGAGGCTGGCTGCGGAGATCGACGCGCTGCCCGCGTCCGTCTGGGGTACCACCGGCGGACGGGTTGGCGTGCATCGTGCGGCCGAAGCTTTGTTTCTACGCGGTTACGCGCCGGCGCAAGGCGCGCTGCCGATCGAAGATCGTGAACCGCTGACGCTGCTGCCCTACGCGCGAGAGATCATCGAGCAAGTAATTCCGGCACCGGCGCAGCGATGTTTGATCGCGCGCCTGCCCGGCGGCGCGTCGATTGCTCCTCATATCGATCGCGCGCCCTACTTCGCCAAAACCCTGCGCCTGCACTTTCCGATCCAGTCGCACGAGCAGGTTTGGATGATGGCGGGGCCGCTGTGTTATTTCATGAAGCCCGGTGAGATCTGGGTGCTGAACAACAGCTCGCCGCACGCGGTCTGGAATGCAGATCCGGAGCGCTCGCGCACTCACATGATTTGCGACTTCCTGCCGACGCCGGCGTTGTTGCAATTGATGGCAACCGGCGAGCGCGACCTGGGCCGACGCGTTCCCGCCGTTGAAGAACATTTCGCCGCCGTGTCCGCGGGATGATCGTCACTCCCCGTTTCGTCTTTCTTCATTTGCACAAGTCGGGCGGCACGTTCGTGAACACCGGCCTGATGCGTCACATCGCCGGCGCCCGGCAACTCGGCTATCACCTGCCGCGATCCATGTTGCCGCCGCAGTTCTCGACGCTGCCGCTGCTCGGGCTGGTGCGCAATCCATGGAGCTATTACGTTTCCTGGTACAGCTTCCAACGCTCGCGGCCGCGGCCGAATGCGTTGTTTCAAACCGTCAGCGGCGGCGGCAAGCTGGATTTCACCGGCACCGTTCGCAATCTGCTGAGCCTGGGAAATGACAACGCGCTGCTCGATCGTTTGATCGCGGTGTTGCCGGCCGATTACATCAATCAGGGTCTGAACCTGCCTGGCTTCGCGCTGAGCCCCATTCGCGGCAGCGGCCTGGGGTTTTATTCCTATCTGTATCGATATCTGTATGGGCCGGCCGTGGATGCGGTGAGGCTCGGGCGAATGGAACAGCTGCGCGACGAAGTGCCGAAACTTCTTGCTGAGGCCGGCGAGCCTGTGAGCCCAGCTCTGCGCGAATACATCGACGCGGCGCCGGCTCTGAATACTTCAGAGCACGGCGCGTATACGACTTTCTATGACGAGGAGCTGGCGCGGGCGGTGGCCGAGCGCGATCGATTCGTCATCGAGCGGCACGGCTACGCCTTCGGCGCCAAGGACGATTAACGTCCCTCGACCTTCATCGGCATGCGCTCCATCGACTTCAGCTGCAGTTTGTTTTCTTCCTGCAGCTGCGCCCATTCGCGCGCCGTGAGGCACGATGTTTTGTAACGAACGCGGGAGCCGGTTTGCAGATCGCGGCGGCAAAGCAGCTGCTGGCCGTTCTCGTTTTGAATCTTATAGCCGGCGCGTTGCGCGGCCATGATCTTCTCCGCATCCAGCTCGCCTTCCAGCGGCGACGCAGGCGAGGCCGACGCAGCGCTCGTCTTGGCGTCGCTGGCGGGCGCTGCTGAATCGCTGCCCTTCGGATCGGCAGGCGCCGACGGCGCCGCTGCCGGTGTGGCCGGCACAGGAGCCGCGGCCTTGGCCGGCTGAACCGGTGCGGATTCCTGGGCAAAGGCCGGAGCCGCGACGCAGGCCGCGACCGCAATCAACCAAGCTCGACGAAACTCCATGACGACTCCCTGATCCTCGCAACTATTGCAACGATTGCAGCCGGCGCCATGTCGCTTGCACCGAAGGCAATACCGACTCGATCTGCGCTTCATTCACGCGCCACTTGTCCTTGGCCGGCGGCGTGAGTGTATAGCGCGCCGCCGGTAATGGTACGGACAATCGCTGACCGAGCGCTGAATCGATGGGCA
>CAMLEO010000247.1 GCA_946478975.1 uncultured Steroidobacter sp. | reverse complement strand
CTGGCGCTCTGGGCGATGACCATGCTCGCTCCTGGATCGTTGCTGCAACCTCGGACGGAATCGGCAGATCATTCTTCACTGCCAATATCGTGCTCCAGCGCGGCGTCGGAATCTCCAGCACTCGCGCGTAGTAAACAGCAGGCTGCCTGGCGTTGAACTCGGGATCCGACCACACGGCATTGAGCACGGGCGCGCCGATCCGGTTCTCGTACGTGGCCGTTTGCAGATTGACCGTCGTGCCGATCGGCGGCGCGCGATAGGTCTTTGGATCGATCTTGCGATCGCCGGCGACGGCGACATCGAACACTCGTTCCTTGTACTGCGCGCCGTCCAGCCACACCTTGATGATCTGAATGCGATCCAGGTTGGCACCCTCCGGATCCTTCAACGCTTCGATGACGAATTGCGGCTTCGACGCCTTCTTCGGCTTCACCGGCAGGTCCGCGCCCATCGGCACACCGCGCGCGTAAGCCTGCGTGACCCATTGCTTGTGTTTCATCAAGTCGCCTTGGAAGTCCCAGCCGCCAAACATCCGCACCCGAATGCGCGAACCGGAGGTGGCAAATGTTTCCTTCCGCTTCAGCGCCGCGAAGATGGCGTCGCGCGTGTTCTCTTGCGCCCACACGCCGGTCAGTCCGGCGGAACTGCGTTCGACGATGGACATGCGCTCGGCTTCGGAAGCACGCGTCGGCGGCGTCGCGTCAGATGCGGCAGTGGTCGAACGCATGCCGAGCGATGCGCGGGCCCGCTCGCCACGCGGCAGCATCGTTGCCGGATCGATGCCGAACTGGCCACCGGCCGATGTGTTTTCATCGCTGGTGCTCAGCGCATTGTGAATGTCCGCCGAGCCGACCAGACCGTACTTGAAAGGATTGGCACCGACACGCGACTGAATCAGCAGCCCGCGGCCGAATGCATCGCGGATGTAACTGCCCGGCGGTGTGCCCGGCGTACCCGAAGGGCCCAGCAGCTTGTCGAAGATTTCGAAGCTGGCGAACTCATCATTGGGCGAGAGAATCGGCAACGTATCGGACTGGCCTTTGATCTGCACGATCTCGGTCAGCGGCTCGTTGGTCGCACGTCGCTGCGCATAGGCTTCGTCGATGGGTTTGCCGTCGCTCATGTTCCAATCGAACATCAGCCCGCCCGACGCGTTGCCATTGTGAGGAATCGCGATCACGTCGATGCCCTGCGCCCGCACGCTGTCGAGATACGACCACAGATCCTCCGGACGAGTCGACTCGTCGGCCGTATACGGCAGCGGCGCATGGTCGGCGTTGAAAATAACATTTCGATGCAGGTTCTTGCCGTCGGGGTTGGAGGACCACTCATAGGCGATGAAGGTGGTGAACTTGCCCGGCTGGTAATAATCGTTCGCCGCCTTCTTGGTCAGCTCCCACGCATCGCCAATCACCTTGGCATCCTTCATTTCCGGCGGCAGCACGGCTTTGCCGTTGCGCGACTGGATCTTCAGACGATGCCCCAGCGGAGGATCGGCGAGGATCTTCTTGCCCGCCTCGCTGTTCGAGAATTCGCTGTTCGGATCTTCCAGCGGCACCAGCGTGCCGACACTTTCGGAATGATCGGTCACCGCCATGAAGTCCAGCGCCCAGGGACGCTTCGCAGGCACGTCCTCGGTGACAGGCAGGCCCTGCTCTTTCGCGACCTGCGTTGCCGGCACCATCACAGTCTCGCCGCGCCCGAAGCGATAGGCATCGGCGGGCAGCAGTCTCGAACCATATCCCCAGGCATCCAACGACAGCGACGTATGCAGATGAAGCTCACCGAAAAACACACGGCGCTGGTCCGGTGCACCCTGGCTGTTCGTATCCGCAGCGCCGGCTGCTGTAACAAACAATGCCGTCGCGATCCCAAAGCCGAGCTTCTGCCGCAGACCAAATGTTTTCATCATGAAATACCCAACAGTGCTGCCCCGGTCTGGAAAGTCCAATACGCGCCTGCGATCCCCACGACATAGGCAGGGACCGTTACGCGCAGCGCGGGCTGATTGAATCGCAGCAACGACAGCGCGCGCTCGATCACGAACACCGCTGCGATGAATGCCAGCTGCCCGGCTTCCACACCCAAGTTGAAGAACACGAGCGCGGCCAGCAGATCGTTGGATGCAAAACCCAGCGCCGCCAGCCCGCTCGCGAATCCCATGCCATGAAACAAACCGAAAAAGAACGCCACCGCCCAAGGATGACGCACGGTGAGGCTCGACCCGCCACGTTGTGCGCGCAGAACTTCGACACCCAGAAACAAGATCGACAGCGCGATCAGTGTTTCGACCAGCGGACCGGGCAAGCTCACCTTCGCAATCATCGCGGTCGCCAGGGTGATGCTGTGAGCGGCAGTGAACGCCGTGACGGCCTTCAACAACATCCAGCGATCGCGCACGATCAGCAGCAGCCCGAGCACGAACAGCAGATGATCGAAGCCCGCCAGGATGTGTTCGATGCCGTGGATGAAAAACACCGGCACGGAAGCTCGCATCTGCGGTGACACCTGCACCTGCGGATTCTCCGGCCGCAGGATCACATCCATCGGCTGCTGGTCGAGCAGCCGGATGCGGACCAGCACATCGGTGATCGTGTCTTGCAAGCCTTCGATGGAGATTGAGCTGCCGGCGAGCGTCGAATCGGACGCGTGAATGTTCCAGGTGCGAATCAGGAAGCCGGCCGAGGCGTACTGATCTTTAGGATCCTGTTCCAGCCAGCCGTTGGAGATGTGCGGCACCAGGCGGACGGCGCGGTCGCCCAGCGTCGGCTGCTTCCACACGATGCGATAACTGCTCGCGTCGGATTGGGTGATTTCGAGAAACGCCGGACGCACTTCATGCGCCGAGGCGGCGGGCGCGATCAATGCGCTCAGGATCAAAACTAAACAAACCGCGCAGAGCTGTGCGGCCAGGCGCTTCATGACCGCTCGCGAACGACCGCGTACTCGCGTGCCAGCGCGTTGAACGCCGTGGCGTTGGTGCGAGCCTGCGCATCCAGCAGATAGTCGGTGCGCACCCGATCACGCACGCTCGCGAGTTGCAGCGTTTGCGGTTCGGAACGAGCGTCCACGCGGACGAGATGCCATCCGTAGGCCGATCGATACGGCCCCACCCAACGTCCGAGCGGCGCTGATAACGCTGCCTCGGAGAATTCGGTGCGTCCGAACAGACGGTACATTTGTTCCGGCTCGTAACCGGAGAAGTGATATTGATCGGGGAAGGGAGCGCCGAGGTCGCTCGCCTGCTTTTTCCCGCTCGACAACAGCTGCAGCGCCCGGGCGGCACGCTCCTCATCAGCCGCGAAGTAAACATGACTGAACGTGAGCCGCACCGGCGCGGCATATCTCGCGGCGTGCAATTGATAGTAGGCGCTGAGCTCGGCATCGCTCGGCTCGACCGGCGCGCTGAGATCCTCCAGCAGGAATCTCATCTTCTGCACGATCCGGCGCCGGACGATCTCATCGTCTTTATCCAGCTCCAGCGCGATGCCGCGACGGAACAACATTTCTTCCTCGACATCGCGCTTGACCAGCAGCGCTAACGTTCGCTCATCCGGCCGCGCTCCGAACTGCAACTCGTAACGAGCCGCGAGGTGAGCTTCGCGTTCAGGCGTGACGACGATGCGGTGAGCGTCGACGTGCGCGCGGTGAACTTCGCCGGCAATGAATAAAACCAAGCCGGCGGCGATGAAATGAACCAACGGCTCGCGAAGCCAGGCACGGAGCGCCGAGCTTCTCATGACTGCCTCGCCGCCCTGCCGTGATACACCTGCGACGACGGCGTA
This sequence comes from uncultured Steroidobacter sp., assembly GCA_946478975.1. The sequence continues at coordinate 7,119 of CAMLEO010000247.1, read as the reverse complement.
TACGTGCCCCGTAGAACCAAGCTCAGATATCGAGAAGCGCTGCGATTGTACTCGTCGCCATCCGATTCGATCGCACGTTCGATGATGGGCAGAACGGCACGCGAAGGCGCGCCAATGAACGTCAACGCATTCAATGCCTGCAGACGTACGCGCGCATCGGCGTGCGTATTCAACACCTCGCCCAGGTATTGAACCGAAGGGGCCGGCGCACCGAGCCACGCGAGCGCCTCGGCGGCGACGATGCGGACCTGCGGCGAGCTGTCTTTTTGCAAGCATGCTTCGAGCGCAGCCCTGGCAGGCTCCGCCCCAGCCTTCAGTATTAACAGTCCCTGCGCTGCCCAGTAGCGGATGACCTCGTTCGCATCTCCGAGCAACTCGGCAAAATGCGATGCCTTTTGTGGATCACGCCGAATCGCGGCGTCCGCCACCTGCATCACTCGTTGCAGCGGATACGCGCCTGGCGCACGGCTTGCGTCGTAGCCTTCGATCGGCGATGACTCGGGAATGAAGCCGTTATCGTTGACCTCCAGCATGTGAGCATCGAGCGCAGCCCGCAGGGTGGCAATGCGCTCGCGATGCTCGGGAGCGTCGATCAAATTGTTGATCTCATCCCGATCGGCGGCCAGATCATAGAATTCCTCGGCGGGTTTCTCCTGGAAGAACCGCTCCTGAATGGCGTTCAACCGGCCGGCGAGATGCTGCGTCTCCCAGGAGCGATACGACTCCATCTGCCACTCGAACGCCTGGTGCTGGCCATACGGCCGATGCGGCGCGTAGTTGCGAATGTATCGATAGCGTTCGTCGCGCACCGTTCGAGCCATGTCGTAGCGCTCGTCCATGCGATTGCGCATGCCGAACGCGTACGGTGAACGTTTCACCTTGGCGCGCACGAGCGAAACGCCTTGCATGTGAGCAGGCGGATCGACGCCGGCGAGCGTGAGCACCGTCGGCGGCAGATCCACCAAACTCACTGGAGAAGAAATCGTCGAGCCTGCGGCCGCCGGCGCCAGGTGCGCCCACTTCGGCGGAAACTTCGCCATGAGCGCCACGTGCAGCCCCGAGTCGTAGCAATAACGTTTAGAGCGCGGAATCACGCCGCCGTTATCGGAGTAATAGAAAACAATCGTGTCCTCGGCGAGCCCCGCCGCTTCCAAGGCCGCGAGATGCGCGGCGACTTCGCCATCCATCTGCTCCATCAAGTTGTAATAACTTGCGATGTCCTGCCGCACCTCGGGCGTGTCCGGCAGGTACGGCGGCACACGCACATCCTTCGGCTGCACCCTGCCCGGTGTTTCTTTGAACAGCCGGGATTCGTGCGTGGTCATGAAATTGAACACCGCAAAGAAGGGCGCATCCTTGGGTCGGTTGCGCCAATGAGCGGTTGGGCTCGAATCGTTCCACATCGCCATGTCGAGCGTGGCGTTGTAATCGGTCTTGGAATTGTTGGTGCAGTAATAACCCGCGTCCCGCAGGTACTTGGGATAGCCCTGCAGGAAGGCCGGAACACGGCCTTCCGCGCGCATGTGATGCGCCGGCCCGCAGCTCTCCGCATACATTCCTGTAATGATCCCGAAGCGAGTGGGCGCACACACCGGAGCGTTGCTGAATGCGTTTGCATACAGCACGCCCTGCTTCGCAATCCCATCGATCGCCGGCGTATGCGCGAGACGATCGCCGTATGCGCCGATGAGCGGGATGTTGTCCTCGCTCACCAGCCACAGAATGTTCGGACGCGAGCGCGCTCGATTGTCGGCCGCGAGGCCTCGGTCGAAGGCGGCGATGGCCGCCGCCGTCGCGCTTCCTGCGAGGAAGGTCCGCCTGGAAAGCCGTTCGCTCACGATCAGAACGACACGCCGATGGTGGCGCCGAAGTAGCGATTCGCGTCCTTCGGCACGTTACCGGTGATGCTGTTCGGACTGTACGTCGCCGTGGTCAACGTCGACGCGCGCGCCATCAATGTGACGTAGTGCTCGTCGAAGATGTTCTTGGCGAAGAACGTGATCCGGTAGCGATTGTTCGGCGCTCGCAAGCCGAGCGACGCATCCACCAGCGTGTAGCCCGGATGTTCCAGCAGCGGATCCTGCTCGATCACGAAATTGAATTTCGACTGCGAGGTGCCGGTGAGCTGCACGAAGCTCTCCCAGCCGCCGTTGCCGATCGGGAACTCATAACGTGCCGTCAACGAGCCGCGCCACTCGGGTGCGTTCGGCAGATCGCCATCCTTCACATTCTGGATGGGCGTGCCGCCGGGCGTGGGCAGATAACAAGTGTTGTAGGGCGCATTGGTCGTGATGACGGGCGCAGTCGCGCGATCCGACAACGCGCAGTTCAAACCGTCCACGTCCACACCGGTATCGAGATAAGTCACACCGCCGCCGAGCGTAAAGCCGGTGATCGGCAGCCAGGTGAATTCCAGCTCCACACCTTGCGTGGTCGAGTCGCCCGCGTTGGTGGTCACGAAGCGCACCAGGCCGGTGTCGGGATCGCCGCGATTCGCCTGCACCTGCAGATCGTCGTACTTGGCGTAGAACAGCGCCGTGTTGAGGATCAACGTGCGGTCGAACAGCTGCGCCTTCATGCCCAGCTCCCAGGCCTTGGCGGTTTCCGGATTGACCGGCACCTGGTTCTCGAACGTGCCCGAGAACTCGGTTTCGTAGCCGCGACCTTTGTAACCGGTGGACCAGGTGAGATAGGTCTGCGCTTCGTCGCTGAATTTGTATTGCAGACCCGCTTTGCCCGTCAGCACCGTGTCGTCGCTCTTGCCGCTGCCGGAGGACGGCCCGAAGCCCACCAACGGCAGATCGCCCGGCACCAGGCGCGTGTCGGTGCGCGTGCCTGAATAAGAAATCTCTTCCCACTGGTAGCGCGCGCCGAGCAAGCCGGAGAGATTGCCCACCAGCTCATAATCGATCTGGCCGAACAGCGCCGCGTTCCTGGTGCCGGTCTCGGAATGGAAACCCGCTTGCGAGCGATACTGAGGCACGACGCAAGGCTGTCCCTGCACTGGCGGATTGCCGCCCGGAGCGCAGTTGCCGCTGCGGCGCTGGAAGGTGCGATCCAGGCTCATGTCGAGGTAATACAGGCCCGCGACATAGTTGAATCGTTCGCTGCCCGGCGAGGTGACGCGAAGCTCTTGTGAGAACTGATTCAGATCGATGGTGCCGCCGTTGATGTCGAAGTAACCGTTGGTGTTCGGAAACCACAGCGGCGTCGGCGTGTTCAGCCGGTCGATGGGCTGATTGTTGATCACCGAGAAATCCTGGTACGCGGTGAGCGACGTGACAGTCACGGCACCCAGATCGAGATTGCCTTCCACCGAGAAGGTTTTCTGGTCGGTGTTGAAGTACGTCAGCTCGTTTTCCGTTTCCTTGCGATTGTTGAAGCTGGCAACCACCGGCAGCAGCACTCGCGTCAGCAGCGGATTGTCCACGACGGCCAGGTACTGGCTGGAGCAGCACTCCGTCTCGGCCTTGCGATAGTCGGCCATGAACAGCAGATTCAGCTTGTCGGTCGCGTCCCATTCATACTTGGCGCGTGCACCCCAGCTCTCGCTGCCGTTGACATCGCGATTGAGCGTCACGTTGCGAATGTGCCCACCGACATCGTTGTAATAACCGGTGAGGCGATAGCCCATCGAGTCGTTGAGGGGGCCGGACACGCTGCCGCGAACGCGATATTCCTCTTCCTCGGCCACAGTGACATCGGCGTTGGCCTCGAAGGCATCCGAGGGCCGCTTGGTCACGACGTTGATCAGGCCGGCCACCGAGTTCTTGCCGAACAACGTGCCTTGCGGCCCGCGCAGCACTTCGATGCGCTCGATGTCGGAGAGATCGGAGAAACCCTGAGCGGATCGGGCCAGCACGATGCCATCGACGACGACCGACACCGACGGCTCGGTGCCTTGACCGAACAACGCCGTGCCGATGCCACGCACGCGCAGGTTGGTGTTGTTGGGCGTGGCGCCCTGGGCAAAGGTCAGCGACGGAGTGAGATTCACCAGGTCCGTCGTTTGATTCACATTGGCGGCGCTGAGCGCCTCGCCGGAAATCGCGGTGACGGCCACCGGCACGTCTTGCAGGCGTTCGACGCGCTTCTGCGCAGTGACGACGACTTCTTCCAAGCCAGCATCTCGTTCCGAATCAGCCGCGGCAGCCGCTTCGCCTGTGCTCGCCGACGCTTCTACAGCGTGACTGGTGGGCTGAACGGCCGCATTGCGCGTGCGAATGACGACGGTATCCGTGCCGCTCACGACATATTCGAGGTTCGAACCGGCGAGCAGCTGTTGTAAGGCTTCGATGCCGGAGTAGCTGCCGGAGAGCTTGGTACTGCGCAGGCTTTCGACCAGTTCCGGAGCGAACAGAATCTGCAGGTCGGCCTGCGAGGCGAGCGTCGCCAGGGCGCTGCCCAGGTTCTGTTGCGGAATATCGATCGGGACCTTGCTGTTCACGTCGCCAGCGTGCGCCGAGGCCGCGATCATGGCCCCCAACAATCCTCCCCCCAATACGCGTCGAATCCTGTTCCGCAACGTAACCGATTGCCGGTGTGGCATGTTTTCCCCCTGACGGTCGAATAGGATGCTTGCTGCGTCTTCCTTGAGCGCGCCCGTATCGTCCTTGGTTCGAAGTACTCCCTAAGACGCGCGGCAGGTCCGATCCCGACAAAAAGCGCCCGACGAAAAATTTTGTCGGGTCCGGCTCTGAGCTGCGTCTATAGTGCCCAGGGGGAGTGCGGCCAGTCGGCCGCCGCAACGTCATGATCCAGTCTTCCGAAGAAAACCAGTCGCACGACGCTGGCCTCGGTCCGGATCGCATGGTCGATCACGGCCGGGCCTATTTCACGGCGCTGTTCCAGAAATATCGCTCGTCGTTGTTTCGTTACCTGACCGGGCTCGTGTCCTCGCCGGACGACGCCGCCGAGCTGGTGCAGGAAAGCTACACGCGGCTGCTCCAGCACGAGGACGTGGCGCACCTCGAAGCGGTGAGCCGCACTTATTTGTTTCAGATCGCGACCAACCTGGCGCGCGATCACTATCGGCGCCGCGCGACTCGTCGCACGGCGACCATGAATGTCGACGAGCTGGAAATCGCGGACGAACGCGCCGGGCCCGAGCATAGCCTGGTGTGGGACACGACCATCGATTCCATCAAGGAAGGGATCAAAGAGCTGCCGACGACGACACGCCGGATTTTTTTATTGAGCCGGTTCCGCGGCAAGACCTATCCACAGATCGCGCAGCTGCTCGGAATCAGCACTCGCACGGTCGAACGCAAGATGAGTGAAGCGATGCAGGTCCTTGCTGCACGATTGAGGGAACGTCCATGAGCACCTGCTGGCCATTCGGTTGGTTGCGCAAGAATGCCGCCCAGTGGTTCGTCCGCTTGCGGTCCGGGCCGGTGACGCCACGGCTGGATGCCAGGTTCCGGCGCTGGCTGGCGTCCGATGCCACCAATGAAGTGGATTATGAACGTCACGAGCTGACGTGGGCACTCGCCGGCGAGCTGGCGCGAGATGAAGAAATCGAGCAGATGCTCGCCGATGCGCAGCGGGCCACGGTCAAGCCACGGCGTGCGACCACACTCGTTCTCACCTGGTCCGCCATAGCGGCAGTGCTGATTGCAGCAGTTTATGTTGGCGTTCAGTGGCAGTCGCCTGGCAGCACCGCCGTGTACATGACGGCTGTCGGCGAGCAGCGCACGGTTGTGTTGCCCGATCAATCGCGCATGACGCTGAACACCGCCACACGCGTGCGGGTCGCGTTCGAACGCAACGTACGAACCATCCAGCTCGAATATGGCGAAGCGACGTTTTCGGTGACTCACAATGTCAACCGTCCGTTCGAAGTTCATGCCGCCAACGGCATGGCGCGAGCGCTCGGCACCGAGTTCAACGTGATGGCCTTGGCCAATGACGTGACCGTCTCCGTGCTCTCGGGCAAGGTGCAGGTGATCGGCGGAACGCAATCGGCTGTCGTTACCAAAGGTGAAGAAGTCAGTTATAACAACTCGGGCGTCTCCCAGATTCAGCACGCCGACACAGCGCGCATCAACGCGTGGCGCTCCGGTCGAGTGGCGTTCGACAACGTCGATCTGCAGCGGGCGCTGCACGAGTTCAATCGCTATGGCGGCACGCCGATCGTCCTCGGCGATGACTCGCTCGGTGCCGTGCGCGTCTCTGGTGTGTTCCGCATCGGCGAGACGGACGCACTGTTGCGCGCATTGAGCACGGCGTTCGAGATCGATGCCGAACGCCGTGGCGATGAAATCGAGTTACACGAGCGACGCGAGCTGCATCAGTAACGCAGCCCGTAGCCGATCGGATAAAGCGGCGCCTTCGAGTCGTGCGCCGCGCCCGGATGTTGCGCGAGAACCGCCGCCATCGACGATGGCAACTCGAACGGCAGCCGACCTTCCGGCTGAGCCTTGCCGGTCAGAACATCGAACAGCGCTTCATCCGAAGCGCCAAAGTTTCCGAGCAGCGCAGCCACGCGATCTTTGACGTTGCTCAAGATCGCCGGGCGATCCAGATACACGGATGCAACGATGGGCACGTTTCTGGGGATCGACAGCAACGCCCGGTAATCTTCCTGCCTGTCGGAGAACGACAAGTCGCCTTCGTGATGACGGCTGCCGAAGAAATAAGCGGGATGGGTTTCATACGGCGATGACATGCGAACGATCGCGATCTGCGCATCCTGCGGTTTAGTCACAACCTCGAATCCATACCGCTCGGCCACCTGCGGCGAAATGCCGACCAGATAGACTTTGCGCGCCGAGCGAGCCAGCGGCAGCACGTGTTTCTTGTTTTCGAGCAGCACGTGCGAGCGTCGCTGCGCATCCAGCGCCTCGGCGCGGAAATAGCTGTTGCCTACGACTTTGCTCGCGGACTCAGCGTCGCAGTACGGGTTTTCGAATAGCCCCTGCTCGAACCGCGGCAACAGGATGCGTCGCACTGAGGTGTCCAGCCGCTGCTCCGGAACCGCGCCGCGCTTCACCAGGTCGATGATGATCTCGACGTTCATCACCCCGCCGAACTGATCGACACCGGCATCGAGCGCCTTGGCAAAGCGCTCGCTCACACTGAGCGACTCGACGCCCCACGGCATGCCCATGCGGAAGATAT
>CAMLEO010000246.1 GCA_946478975.1 uncultured Steroidobacter sp. | reverse complement strand
GATGCATATCTTCCTGAAGGTCGGCTCGCAAGGCATGCGCGCCGCAAAGTATCTGAATGACCTGGGCCATCCGATGCTTCTGGGCAGCGACACACCGTCGGCGCCGACGTTCGGCAGCCAGCCCGGTTACGACACGTATCGTGAGATGCGCATGATGGCGCAGTCCGGTATTTCTCTGACCGAGATCTTCCGCGCGGGGACGATCAACAACGCACGGCAGTTCAAGATGGACAAGGACTACGGCACCGTCGAGCCGGGCAAGGTTGCGAATCTGCTGCTGCTCACCGCCAATCCGCTGGAAACGGTGCGCGCCTGGGCCAGCATCGACAGGGTCATTCTGCACGGTGACGTGATCAAGCGTGAATCGCTGGCCGCCCCAAAATAATTCCGCGTGACGGCATGCGGTTACAGAATGCAAAGATTTCTTTGCATTCTTTACGCCGCATTCCGACCTCGGCGCATGGACAGCGCGACGCTACGAGCCGCAGACTGCAAACGTCGCACGCTCGATGGTGATGTCAGGGGATGGCCATGAAATCCAGCTCGAAACACGGATTCAGTTTGCTCGGCGCGGCTACGACTGCAGTGCTGGCGATGTGCGCAGCGAGTCCGGCACTGGCGCTCAATCCGGGCGACACCGTCGACAACTTTCGTTTGCTCGACCACACCGGCGCTTCGCGCGAGCTGTACTACCTCTCCGACATGAAAGCCGTCGTGCTCATGGCACAAGGCAACGGCTGCGAAGCCGTGCGCAAGTCGGTGCCGGAGATCGAGGCGCTGCGTGACAGATATCGTTCGCAAGGCGTCGAGCTGCTGATGATCAACTCCAACCTTGCCGACTCGCGTGACAGCATCGAGAAGACCGCGAAGTCGCAAGGCATCGACATTCCCATCCTGCTCGATGAAACGCAGATCATCGGCGAATCGCTGGGCCTGAAGCGCAACGGCGAGCTGCTGGTCATCGACACCAGGGGATGGAAGGTCGCGTATCGCGGCCCGCTCGCTGCAGGCGGCACACCTTACGCCGCGAATGCCATCGACGCAGTGCTGAACGCGCAGCCGGTTGCGAAATCGAAGGTCGAGCCCACGAATGCCAAGGGCTGCGAGCTGAAATTCCCCGAAGCCGGCCACAGAGCAGCGCACGCGAAGATCTCCTACGAGAAGACCATTGCGCCGCTGCTGATCGACAACTGCGTCACGTGTCATCGCCAGGGCGGCATCGGTCCGTGGCAAATGACCAATTACGACATGATCAAAGGCTTCAGCCCGATGATCCGCGAAGTCGTGCGCACCGAGCGCATGCCGCCGTGGCATGCGGACCCGCACTACAACGTGTTCTCCAACGATCGTTCCTTGAGCAAGGAAGAGATCAAAACGCTGGTGCATTGGATCGAAGCGGGCTCGCCTCGCGGCACCGGCAGCGATCCGCTCGCCGAACTGAAGAAACAATGGCCGGAGTGGGCGCTGGGCGAGCCGGACCTGATCGTCGAGATTCCGCCGTTCGACGTGCCGGCCTCGGGTGTCATTCCGTATCAAACGCCGATGGCCGAGAACCCACTGCAAGAAGATAAGTGGGTGCGTGCGGTCGACTTCCAGCCCGGCGATCGCACCGTGCTCCATCACATCATCGCGACCATGGGAACGAATGCCGAGAGCGTGCGCGACGGCGGCAGCTTGGGTGGTTACGTGCCAGGTGCCGGGCCGATGATCGTGCCTGCGGAAGCCGGCGTGCTGATCAGGAAGGACTCGAAGTTCTTTTTCCAGATGCACTACACGGTGAGCGGCAAACCCGCGCGCGATGCGAGCCGCATGGGTCTCTACTTCCGCAAGGACGCACCGAAATATCAGCTGCGCAGCGCCGTCCTGTTGAATCCGAAGCTGAAGATTCCGGCCAACACCAAGGCTCACACCGAATCCGCCTCGAAAACATTCGAGCACGACGTGATCGTCTATAGCCTGCTGCCGCACTCACACTTCCGCGGCAAGGCCTCGAACTTCATCGCGACTTATCCGGACGGCCGCCAGGAAGTGCTGCTGTCGGTGCCGAACTATAACTTCAACTGGCAGACGACCTACGAGTTGAAGACGCCGAAACTGCTGCCTGCAGGCACCAAGGTCACGCACAGCACGACGTGGGACAATTCCGCACAAAACAAAGCCAATCCCGATCCGAATCGCGAGGTGCCGTGGGGCCAGCAGACCTGGGATGAAATGCTCTACGGCGTCGTGCGCTACCGATACGTCGATGAGAGCAACGCTCCGGCGCCGAAAGCGCAGGTGTCGCAAGCGACCGAATGACGCTTAGTGAAAGAGCTGGAGTGTCTGGGGCGCGGGCCGGGCAGGTTCGCGCCCTTCCAGAATCGCGGAGATTGCTTCGATGCTGGGTGCGAGGTCGGCGGGGTTATAGGGCTTGCCGATGAAGCCGAGCGCGAGGGAACAATTCTCCAGCGCGTCCCGACTCTGGGCGCTGACAAATACCGACGCTATGTGCATCTCTCGCAGCTGCCTCGCGAGTTCCAGACCGTCACCCTTGTGCGCCAGGTCGATATCGACCAGCGCGAGCACAGGATGACCGGCGCGCGCGAGTTCCAACCCTTCCTCGAGCGTCCGCGCCGGGCCCAATGTTTGATGCCCGGCATGCTCCAGTTCGGCAATCGTGCTCAGCGCGCAAATCGGCTCGTCTTCTACGACCAGAATCAACATCTTCGCTCAGGCTTCAACGGCATCTCCTGAGCAAGCCAACGTTGCACGAGCGAAATCGTTCCTGCGGCGCGCACGTCGCGAGCCTGGAGGAAGCGCGTAAGCGAAACCAGGACAGATGCTATTCGAGATAGACCGGATTGCCGATCAGCGCCAGCTTGCCTTGCGAATCGCGCACATTCACTCGCACCCAGTGGTGCTCGTTGTCGAATGTTTCTTCCAACGTCAGCGAATGATCCAAATCGGTCACCGGCACGCGTCGGGTCACCGCGCCATCGCGAATGATCTCGATCGTTCCACCGGCGAGCTGCGCCACGCGCACACTGAAAGTCACATTGCGCCGGCCTGAGAGCGGCAATACTTCACCCATGCTCGCTTGCTTGCCCGCCTGACGCGCGCTGAATTCGAGCATTCGATCGCGCGTACCAGCGGTGTCCACGAAAACGTTTCCAGCGCGAATGCCAGCGATGATCCCTTCAGCACTCAGCTCGCGCGCGTAGACCACCGTCGTCGGCACGCCGATGTGCCCTTGCGGCGGTTGAGTGGTCGCTGTCGAAGTCACATCGTGCGTGTCGCTGCCGCCGATCGCGGTCAAGTGCCGGCCTTGTTTCAACTGCTCTTCCCAGAACGGCAGGCCGGCCGTGGGGCTTTCCACGTCGGTGCCATTCACGACCTCCACACCCTGCACCAGCGACATATCCACTGCTTGATCCGGCGACCAGCCGCAGCCCATGCAGGCTTCGCCGGTCGGCACGCGAGGATGATTGATTGAAACGATTGCGCCTTTGCTCGCCGCCTGCTTGAGCAGAGTGTTCCAGTCAGGCACCGTCGCGCTGCCGACGCGAAAATCCACCGGCTCGCGCAGGTTGAACGCGTTGGCGTGACCTTGGAACGTCGTCATCTCCATGCCCGGGATCAGCAACAGACGATCGAAGTACGGCTGCAACGCCGTCAGCTCGCGCACGTGCGAGTTGGTGTTGTGGTCGGTGAAGACGACGAAATCGAGGCCGCGGTCGGCAGCCGCATTTAAGGTTAGAAACAACGGGCACGGCGCCCGCTGCTCGCCGCTCTTGGTCGCGCACGAGCCGTCGCTGTGGCCACTGTGCATGTGAAGATCGCCCCGGTACCAACCCGCTTCCGCTCGCAGCGGCTTGGACTGCGTCGGCAGCTCAGTGGCGCCGTCGCGCTGAAAATAAACTTCCGCGGTGAACTGCGAAGTCTGGCCCTTGCGGATGTTTGGCACGCCGAGCAGGAGCTGCCACTTCCCCGGCGTCACCGGGCCGGCCAGATACGACGGCGTCGCATCGGCCTTCGAGACGATGAACGAACGTTTGTTTCCTCCGCTCCAGCCGCGGAAAGCCTGCTCGAACGTTTCTCCCGGCCCGAGCAACCCCACATCGATCGTCGTCCGCGCCTCGCGCCCCGTGTAATCGAAGCGAACTTCGAGCGCCTTTACGCCTTCCGGAACATCGAACGGCAACAAACGATACGTGCGAAACGCGGAGTCCGAGATCGTGTCACGCAAAGTGACATCGGGTGCGCGCTCGGTGGCGCTGGCCGCCGAAGCGGCAAGTAGCAGCGTTGCGATGAGAGATAGCAGGCGCATGCCTCAGAAATCCCACAATGCCGAGAAGCGGAAATTCCGGCCGTAGATCGGGCGGCCGACGAAGAACGGCGAGCCCACTTCACCGCTGACGAACGAGCCGGCGCGCGGGTTGCCTTCGGTCAGGCCCACTTCATTCAACAAGTTCTCGCCGCGGACATACAACGTGAGCCGCTCGACCGGCGACCAGCGAAGGTTCGCGCTCAGCACATCGTAAGCGGGCAGCTTCAACAAATTCGCAGCGTCGGAATAACGATCGCCGAAGTACTGATAATCGACTTCGAACCTCACCGCCTCGCCGAGCTTGATCGCCGGCGTCACGCGAGCGCTGAATTCCGGCACGCGCAGCAGCTGGTTGCCGGTGAAGTCGAAGGTCTGCAGCGTGCTGCCCACCTGCACGTTCTGCACGAACTTGCCGAACTCGGCGTTCTGCCATGTCGCGCTGTAGCCCACTTCCAGCCAGCGAGTCGCGTTCACGCTGCCTTCGAGCTCCAGGCCGACCGTCTTCGTATCGGTGAACACGCTGACGTCTTCGTACGATCCGGTAGCGGAATTGAAGCGACGATCGCCGAAGCGGAACTTGTCGTAGTTGGTCTGGAACGCGGTCGCATACAACGACCAGCGCTCGTTCGCGAACTTGAAGCCGGCTTCGATGAAATCCATGGTGCGAATCACCGGCGTCGCGCTCGCGTTGGTGATGTAGTCGCCGACGCTCGGCAAACGGAACGTCGAGGTGTAACGAGCGAACACGCCGGCGTTGTCGACGAACTGCCAGTTCACGCCCGTCGTCCAGCCGAAATGATCGTAGTCGGTGTCGAAGCGGTCGAACACACCGGTGCCGGCGAGCACGTTGTCGTCGGCGATGCCGGGGCGGCCCAGGTTGCGACTCGCCGAGCGCTCGACCTTGCCGTCGACTTCCACCTTCTCATAACGCGCACCGAGATCGATGCGCCACTGATCGGTCACGTGCCACTCATCCGACAGATACAGCGCCTGCGTGAACGAATCGCCGTCGCCGTTGGCGAACTCCGAGCCGTAACGCGTGATGCCATTCTCCGTGATCGTAGCGAGCGGATTGCCGGCCGCATCGACGGCTACGACATTGAGCAGTCGCGCCCGATCGCGCACATCGATGAGCGAGTTCGCGGAGTAGCGCTGGAATGCCTCGTCCGCCTGCGCCAGATACAAACCGACAGCAACGTCATGCCGCTGACCCGCGATGTCGAGATTGCCCATCAAACGAAAGTCATTGATCAACTCTTGCAGCGGCACGCGCACCTGGCGCAGCGAGCCGTCGCTGATCAAACCATTGCCGTTCTGCGCGACGGTGTCGAACACCTGATTCGGCGAAGTCACATAGCGAAGCTGCACGTTGGTCGCGCCGGGCACGGCAGCGAGCGCCGCTGCACGCATTGAATCGAGACGCGACTGGCCGGTCACCGGCGTGTTCGGGAACAGACCGATGCGCGAGCTGTCCGAGTCGCGGTAACGCGTGCCGTTGGTGATGCGCCAATCGCCGGGCAGCTCGAACTCGAATTTCAACGTGTACTGCGTGAGCTCCACGTCAGTGCCGCGATCGATGTCGAGCGGGAACGTGCCGTTCGCGTTGCGCAGAGTGACGCGCCGGGTCTCGGGCCCCGACAGCGTGCCGGAATGTTCGTCGATGCCGGGCACGCCGACGATGTCGCCATCGCTGTCGCGCGTCAGCGGCAGGCCGGTGTAGAAAATCACGCTGTCGTCGATGCGCTTGATGTTGAAGTCGACCGAGCCGCCCGACCACGAACGGGCCACTGCAAATCGTGCCTGCCCGCCTTTGTTCGCCGTGTAACCCGGATCGCGCACGCCATCGTCTTCACGATAAAAGCCGCCGAAGCCGAGGCGCCAGTCGCCGATCGGCAAGCTGTACCAGCCATCCACGCGCCTCAAACCGTAATCGCTGCTCTCGACCTTGATGTCGCCGCCTGCAACATCGCCGGGCTTGCGAGTGATGAAGTTCACGACGCCGCCCGGCGCGTTGGAAGAAAACATCGACGCCGGACCGCCGCGGACCACTTCGATGCGATCGACCGTGTCATCCATGCGAAACGATTGATCCGCGTTCAACCAGCCCAGCCCCGGGTCGTGCTGAATCGGCAGCCCGTCTTCGAGCATGCCGACGGTGGAAAAGCCTTCCTCCGGAATGCCGCGCGCACGAATGTTTGCGCTCGCCTCGCCGCCGGAAGATTCCACCCAGAATCCCGGCACCGAGCCGAGCGCGTCCGCGACACCGAGCGGAGCATCCATGCGCAGCGACTCTTCGCCGATGGTCGTGATCGCGTAGCTCACTTCGACCTTGCGTATTTCTTCCACACCGGCGCGACCGGTGACGATCACCGTCTCGATATCTTTCGCGGCCGGGCCATCTGCGTCGTGCGCGTGCACTGTGCCGATCGCGACCAACGGCAGCGTCAGGACGACCGGAGCGAGTTGCGAACGAATCGCGTGACGAAGTGTGGACATAGTGAGCGACTGCTGAATGTATTGCGGAAAATACGGCCGCGCATGCTCATCCGAGGGCATGAAGACTCGATGACAATGAAGTGAACGCGAGGTTACAAGTCGGAACGCGGGCAGGCGTTCATTGCTTTATTTACGTTTAGTCACCTCGACGTTTTCACGTTGAGCCACGAGGAGCTTCGAATGAAACAAATCCGCTGGGTCGCGCTCACGCTGTTCATCGCATCGATTGCCGCGGGCTGTGGTAGAAAAGATGACGCCGCGGTCGCGCCGGCCGGATCGCCAGCGAGTGAGGCACCGGCGCCCACAGGTGACAGCCCCACCGTTGCAACGGCCACTCAATCGGAAACCGCGGCGGGCAGCAGCGCAATGGGCGAGACGACGGCGCAAGCGACCGTGCAGTTGGCGGCGACCAAAGGAAACACAGCGAATGGCGGCTTGAGAGTTTCTGCCGCGGGCACCGGAGTGCGCATTTCAGGCATGGTGCAAGGCCTGAAGCCCGACAGCGAGTTCGGATTTCATTTCCACGAGAAAGGCGATTGCAGCGCGCCCGATGCGACCAGCGCCGGCGCTCATTTCAATCCCAGCAGCCAGCAGCACGGCAATCCGCGGGCTCAGCCGCATCACGCCGGCGACATGCCCAATGTGAAATCCGATGCGCAAGGCGTGGCCGAGGTGAGCATCGAGAATCCCGATGTCTCGTTGCACACCGGTCAGCCGAACGATGTGCTGGGCAAAGCGCTGGTCATGCACGCCAAGCCCGATGACTACCAGACGCAGCCTTCCGGCAATTCAGGCGATCGTATTGCCTGCGGTGTCGTGGCGGTGCAGACGAACTAGTCAGCCGCTCGGGGCGGCGGCGCGTAGTGATAAACCGCCGCCGCCTTGCCGCGAGCGACGCAATCTTCCTTCGCCTTACCGCGCACGATGTACCAGTCGGAGCGATTCGCCGAGCCGAGCGATTCCGCGCTCGCATCGGGAAAGCACATCCGCCGGATGTTGTCGCTAACGACCAGCTGACGCTGCTCGGAACCGCTCAGCCACAATGCAGCGTCCGCAGCTTCCTGCTCCGGCTCGCGCCAACGTGCGTGGCCGAAATGCACGATCGGTCGATGTATGTTGAGCAAATACTGCTCTTTGAAGGCGACGAAGCCGAGCTCTGCGTTCGGATCGTCGTGCGCTTCCACCGTATCGATGAAGGCCTCGCCGGAGCGAGGCGTGTTCATCGCCGGGTTCACCCAGAAGCTGATGACCATTAGTACGGCGGTCAGAACGCCCGCCCAGGCAATAAATGCACGACGCGGACGCGCGAGCAAACATACGAGCGCGGTGAGGATGCCGATCGTCAGCAGCGGGCCGAACACGTCGATGTCATAGTCCGCCAGCATCGCGCTGCGCCGGTCCGGCCGCAGGATCACGAAGATCGATCCCAGCAGACACACCGCCGCGATCAGCGCCGACAAAACAAACAAAGCGCGCTGAACGGTGCGCCGCTGTGTCAGCTCGATCAAATAAGGTGAGCTCGCCAACGCGACGGCAGGCAAGGCCGGCAATATATAAACGCCGCGCTTGCCGGTGCTGAAGCTGAAGAACAGCACGACGAGCCCCACCCACGACAGCAACAGCGCGATGCGCAGGTCGCGCTCCTGCCAGGCCTTGCGCCATTGTGGAACGAGCCACGGCAGCAGCAGCGTCAGCGGCAGCCACAGGCCGGGAATCACCTGCACGATGAAATAATAGAACGGCTCGCGGTGATGCCACGCGCTGGCGTAACGATCGACGGTTTGACGAAACAGGATCTCGTCGCGATAGGCGGCCAAGGTCGGATCCGCCTTCGCCGCCAGCAGCATCGGCACCAGCCAGGTGGCGACCGCGAGCAGAAACGCCGGCAAGCCGATCGCCCACATCGCAGCGCTGGTATTGCGCGTTCGTGGCGACCATCGCTCCTGGCGCAGGATCGCGAACGGAATCAGGATCAACAGCGGCAGAAAGCCGACGCCTTTGGTGATGACGCCGAAACCTGCAGCGGCCCAGCCCACGGCGTACCAAAGCCACGCCGGCCCCAGCAGCACGTGGCGAAGCAATCCATACAAACTGAGCACGACCCAGAACAGCAGCGTCGCATCGATCTGCGCCTGCCGCACCTGCCATACAAATTGAATCGTGAACAGCAGCGCCAGTGCCGCGGCGAGCCCGGTCTCGCGATTCCACAGGCGGCGGCCCAAGTCATAAATCATCACCAGGCAGGCCAGGCCGCTGAACAACGACGGCAGCAGGAACGCGATGCGCAGCGAGCCGGTCGCAAGTAACGCGACTCCCATCAACCAGAAGTACAGCGGCGGCTTGTCTGCGTACACGTCGCCGCCGACTCGGGGCAGCAGCCATTCGCCGCTCGCGACCATGTCGCGCACGATCAAGGCAAATCGCGGCTCGTCCGCCGGCCAGGGATCGCGCAGGCCGATGCCGGTGGCGATCAGCACCAGGGCCAAGCCGAGCAGCCAGAAGTAGTCGAGTCGCACATCGCGGGAAGTATTGCTGCCGCTGCGAAACAGCGCCCGTGCCCAACTCGTCTGCGTCATTCGAATGCCTACCTCGTCGTGAAGCAGAATTATGCCTTTCGCGGCCGAATTAGGGTTGGACGCGGCAACACCGCAAGATCATCCGCGAAAGCCCGGGTTTTATTTTGGACGCCGAGCGATTGGTATTCGCCGCAGATGTCGTCCAACAGCCTATGCTGAGTTCACCCCTGCCTGCCGCTTCGGTCTCTCCGTACTCGCGCCTGCGCGAGCGCTGGAGCGCCGGCATTCCCTGCCGCTCCGATGCGGCTTTCGCTTTCGGCATCTCCTTGCTGTGGCTGGTGTTTTACAACACGCGCTTCTGGGGGATGACGGTCGAGGCCATGTGGCATCCGAGCGCCGGCTCGGTGCTGTTCCTGGTGACGCTGTTTGCGCTCACGTTGAGCTTGCAAGCCATCCTGCTGTTGATCTGGCCGTCGCGGCTGCTGATGCGTATTGCCGCCACCCTGCTGTTCCTGATTGCGGCGTTCGGGTCGTATTTCTGCAGCGAATACGGCGTGATCATGAACAAGGACATGATGCGCAATGTCCTACAAACAGACAGTGCCGAAGTCAGTGCGCTGCTGAATCCGGAGTTGTGGCTGCACGTTGCCGTGTTCGGCCTGGTGCCGGCGGTGCTGGTGTGGCGGGTGCGGTTCCCGAACACTCCTTACAAAGGTCAGCTGCGCCATCGCGCGCTGTCGATCCTCGGCATCCTGGCGATCTCCGTGGCCAGCGTGTTCGCCAGCTCGGCGAATTACGCGACGTACTTTCGCGAGCACAAGCCGGTGCGCTTTACGCTCAGCCCGTCTTCGGAAGTCATCAGCATGACCCAGGTGCTGGCGGATACCAAAGGCAAATCCGGCGTGCCATCGATCGATCCGGGCGGCAAAGTGCAACGCACGGCCGCGGCGGCACCGAAGCCGCTGGTGTTGTTCCTGGTGATCGGTGAAACGGCTCGCGCCGCGAACTTCCAGCTCGGTGGCTATGCTCGCGAAACCAATCCCGAGCTCAGCCGCATCGCTGGCATAACCTATTTCAAGAACACGGCTTCGTGCGGCACCTCGACGGCGATTTCCGTGCCCTGCCTGTTTTCTCACCTGCCGCGCACCGAGTTCAAAGTCGACGAGGCCGGCCGTTACACCAACCTGCTCGACTCGTTGACCAAGGCCGGCTTCGACCTGGAATGGCGCGACAACAACTCCGGCTGCAAAGGCGTGTGCGCGCGAGTGGCCAGCATCGATTACAACAACAGCAAGGATCCGCAGTACTGCAGCGCTGGCAATTGTTTCGATGACGTGATGCTCACCGATCTGCCGTCGCGCCTGGAAAAGATCACCCGCGACACGGTGATCGTGTTCCACCAGAAAGGCAGCCACGGCCCGGCATATTTCGAGCGCTATCCGGCCTCGTTCGAAAAGTTTCAGCCGGCGTGCCGCTCCAACCAGCTGCAGCACTGTTCGACCCAGGAAATCACCAATTCCTACGACAACAGCCTGGTGTACACCGACCACGTGCTGGCCCGGCAGATTGTGATGTTACAAAGCGCCTCGGCGCGCCTCGACAGCATGCTGATCTACGTGTCCGATCATGGCGAGTCGCTGGGCGAGAAC
>CAMLEO010000245.1 GCA_946478975.1 uncultured Steroidobacter sp. | reverse complement strand
GTGGCCGTGATGCCCGTGCGGCTCTGGATTGACGTGGACCTCGCACACGTCTTCGTGACAGTGCCGCCAGAGCACCATCTTTTCGAGCACGAAGAACAGCAGCAGGCCGCCGAGCAGCGTCATGCCGATCTTGTGAGCGTCGGCGAGGCCGGCGGACTCGATCGCATGCGGCAGCAAACCGAGCAGCGCCGCGCTCAGCAGAGCGCCGGTGGCGAAGCTCACCAGATGCGGCAGCACTCGCGCTCGCACGCGATCGGACACGACCAGAAACGCCGACGCCGCGAGCGCGCTCAGGGCACCGCCAATGGCCGTGAACAGGACAATCCAGGTCAGAAGATGCATGCGGGAAATCTTATTTGTAAGGGACGCTCAGCCAGCGAGCCACACCAGCGTCGCCATCCGGCCCGTGCGCGGGTCGCGACGGTAGGAATAGAAACGTTCGCTGTCGGCGAAACATTTGAAGCCGCCGCCATGCACGGAAGTGACGCCGAGCCGCGCCAGCTCGTTGCGAGCGAGTTGATATAAATCGGCCTGCCAGCGGCCGCGGGCATTGGTTTGAAACGCGCTGCTGTTTTTCGGATCGCGCGCGACGAATTGTTCGCGCACCTCCGGCCCCACCTCGAACGCCTCCTGCTCGATCGCCGGGCCGAGCCAGGCGAGCAACTCGGACGGCGGCACGCCGAGCGCCTCGATTGTTTCCGCCAGCACGCCGCCGACCAGCCCTCGCCAACCCGCGTGAGCTGCGCCCACTCGCGTTCCGGCGCGATCACAAAACAGTACTGGCAAACAGTCCGCCGTGAGTACGACACAAACGGCGTCGGGGCTGAATGCAACCGAAGCATCCGCTGCCGGCCTCAACGTCGCCGCTTCGAGCGCATTCACGACCGTCGTGCCATGCACTTGATTCAACCACGTCGGCTCGGCCGGCAATTGCAACCCTGCTCGAAGCAACCGCCGATTCTCCGCAACCGCGGCCGCCTCGTCCCCAACGTGCGAACCCAGATTGAGACTGTCGAATGTCCCTTGGCTGCGCCCGCCGATGCGCAGGCTGGCAGCCGCCTTGACGCGAGCGGGCGCCGGCCAATCAGGAGTGATCCAACGTGGAGAGTGAGTCATTCAGCGGTTTCGGGGACCTGCGCGGCGCAGAAGATACAGCAAAACAAGCGCGGTGCCGATCCACCGCCGCGAATGCTCACTGGAGGCAAGCCGGGGTGCGGATGGGTGTCCAACATTCATGTTCCTCGGCGAGAAACAGGAACAGGCCGTCGCACAACTCCTCGATGGGCAAGGCTGTCAGCAGGTGATGCGCTCGCGTACGGGCTGCCGACGATCGCAGCCGATCTACGTTACCAAGGACCTTGGTCAACGCCATACTCAGGCGTTGCATGTGTTCGGCCTGCAATGGATCGTAGATGGGCAGAACCAGATGCGCGCGGGCGAACTGCCTTGCCGCGATGGGCTCCTCCGGTTCCACCGCGTCCGACTGCTTCACGATCGGATGATCGACCAGCAGCCTCGGGAAGTGCACGCCCGCGGGGACGCCTTCGGCCAGCAAAGCTGCCAGCACCGAATCGCGATCCACATCCTCGTCTACGAGGCGCAACGGATAGGTCCACCAGGTGCGACGCTGCTCGGAAGGCAACGCGATGTTTGTCATGCCTGCCAACGCGTCCGAAAGCGTGGCTGCGTTCGCCGCCGTCACGCGCAGATGGTCCGGTAATTCCCGCAACATCACGCGCCCGATCGCGGCGGAGATCGAAAGCGGTCGAAAATTCAAACCCTGCTGCACGCTCGCGAGATGAGCAAGGACGTCACTCGTGGTGGGTCGCTTGCCAGCTAGTCGCGACGAGTTGAGGCGCGTCCACTGCTCCCCTTCATGACGCGCCATTCGCAGGCGCTCGGCAAGCTCCGCGGAATTCGTCGCGATCGCGCCGCCCTCCCCCAATCGCAACAATTTGCTCTCGCCGAAGCTGAAGCAGACGGCGCCCAGCTCCGCTAACAGTGATGTAGCGCCACGATCACCCAGGAATTGGGCGGAGTCCGCAATGTATGACGCACCGTGCTGACGACACAGATCGCTGATCTCGGCCGCGCTCACACAAGCTCCGAACAAATGGACGTGCAAGACCGCGCGGACGGGATAAGCCTTCAGAACTCTTTGCAGTGCCCCGACGTGCATCGATTGCGTCGCCAGGTCGATGTCCACCAGGATCGGCCGCGCACCCAGTGCCAGTATCGGCATGCATGAGCCGATGTATGTATATGCGGGGACGGCGACAAAATCCCCCGCGCGAACTCCGGCGGCCATGAGGCTCGCTAGAATGGCGGTGGTGCAGCTATTCACCAGCACGACGTGTTTCGCACCGACGAAGTAGCCGAACTCAGTTTCGAAAGCGGCAACTTCCGGCGAAGTAAACATCGACCACGAACCGGAACTGAGCGCGCTGGCAGCGGCGGCAAGCGCCTCAGCTGACGGCACGACGCGATCGCGCGGGAACTCAGAAAAACGGCACAACGGCACGCCGCCGAGCAACGCCAGCTCGTCCCGCGAGGAACGATTTACTGACATAGGTACCCACCATCCACAGGCAACACATGCGCGGTCGTCATGGTGAGGCGATACAACGCCTCCACCGCCGTCGCGACATCTTTGGGCTCACAGATGCGTCCGAGTGGAATGTGCGCCGCCAGTTGCGCTTCCTTGCCAGCGACGCGAAGCAGGCTTTCAGTCATTGGCGAGCGAATGATCGTCGGGCAGACGGCGTTCACCCGAATGCCTTGCCGCGCCCAGCGCATCGCGAGCGCACGTGTAGCGGTCACCAAGGCTCCCTTGGAAGCCGCGTAGCGGACGTCATGAGTCACGCCGATCTCACAACTTTGCCCGCCACTCGCGACGATGGCATCCGTCGATGCGATGAATACGATCAGGGGATCAGTGCCTTTGCTGAGCAGCGGCAGCAGTCGATCCGATAGATCGCACGGCGCGACATAGTTCACCTGCCAGAGCTCGAACATCTGCTCGGAGGAGTTGGAAGCTGTTTCATCCGCATGGAATACGCCTGCCGCGTGCACCAGGAGATCCAGCGCGTCCACGGCTCGGCCAATCTGATGGGCCGCCTCCGCAACCGCCGCCTCGGACGCGATATCACACTCGATGTGTCGATAGGGAACATCGCCGATGGGCCGGGCACGATCGACGCCGATGACGATCGCGCCCGCAGCGGCATAGCGCATCGCGATTTCCCTGCCGACTCCGCCGCTACTTCCCGTGATCGCGACTCGCATGGCGCTCCAGCCTCTTTAGCCGATGATGAAATACACCGATACCAAAACCGCCGCCAGCACCCACCAACTAAATCCATCGGCTCGATTGAACATGCCGAGTCGCCGTCTGGCGGAGTCCCGCAGCAGCTGGCGCAAATGCTCCACTTGATGCTGCTCGTTGGGGGCGCTGGCTTGCTCCGCGTCAGTGCCGCTGAAATTCACCATCGCGGGAAACGGCACGCCGCACGGGTCCTCCGGAACAAAACCGGCCGGGACCATGCCCGCTCGCTGGAGCGCATCCAACCCCACTTCGTAGCCGTGCCGCATGAGTGAGGCGATCTCCTCGTCAGAGAAGGTATCGAGATCGGTGCGGATGCCGGCCGTCAGTTCTTGCACGCGCTTGTCTTGCACCTTGAAGCCCTCGCAGGACGCCAGCGCGTCCTGCTCCAGGACGGTATCGATCTTCGCTCGCACGACCAGCGGACAAGCATCCGGATCTTCTTCCGCACTTTTGGCGCGAGCTTCAAGGTCACTGACGCGTTTCATCAAAATGTCGGTGGTGCGAATTCCCCTGTTGATTACAGTGCGGTAGCGCTCCGACGAAGGTGTGGCGAACGGCGCGGATGCATCGCTCACAATCATCACCGTGCACCATCGCTCATCGGCGCGCTGCTTCGCATCCCTCAGCAGCGTCGTGAGGCCGAGGTTGTCATAAACACCGCCGTCCGTGAGCAGCTCGTCGACCTTGTTGCTGGTTTGGCCATCGCGCAAAAACAACTTGGCTGGCATCGGCACGGCAGGGAATACCGGCGGAAACGCGGAAGATGCGGCGACGGCGCGGGCCACGGGCATATCCGGATATTTGCGGGTCCCATCTCCGTCATCAAAACCCTCGCGAACAAACGCCACCGCCTTGCCCGTGCGCATGCTCGTCGCCAACAGCGCGAACTTGGGCGACTCCGGCAAGTTCTGCAGCTCGAAGTCGAACTCGGCGAGCCTCCGGTAATAGCGCTCCAGGCAACGCGTCGCCCAGGCGCTGAACCAGCTCCAGAGGAAGCCGCGACGAATAATACGACCACGGACATCCGATTGAGCCAGCCGGCGCAGCGGAGTCCAGGTACGCATGAAAGCCGCCTGCTCTTGATTGCCCTGCGCATACTCCGCCCAGTGCTTCGCAAGATTTGCCGCGAGAATGCTGCCGCCGGAAACCGAGTAGACGGCGGCTGTGTGCTGAAGCAGGCCCAGGCCCTGCAACAGACGGACGACGCCCAGATGAAAAAACATGGCGCGAAATCCCCCGCCAGAAAGACACAGGCCGATGCTGACATTCGCCGGCGGCTTGGCCGGCGCAACATCCACCTTGGACTCTCGCTCCAAGAAGTCTTCATCGAACTTCGCGCGCAGCGCCTGCACGCGTTTGATCAATTCATTGCGCAGCGTCGCGGGCGCCGTGTCTTCCGGCAGATCTCGCATGAACCATCGACGGTAGGATTTCAGCGCATCGTTGGCGGCTGTTTCCAAACGAACCTTCAACCCGCCGTCCTTGTGGTACAGAAACACGGCTTGATCGCGAATGCCGAGCTGCATCGGCAAAGCGCCGCCGGTCGCGAGCACCGGATCGACAAAGCACATTCGAGGCCAATGCGTGCTGCCGGGTTCGCGTGCATTCATGCTTCCGATATTTAGAAAGCACGTATGCGTCAGCCACGCATATGCGCTGCGATTGGCTTCGAGGATGACTTTTACGGTGTTGTTGGTGCCGGCCTTGCGCGAAATCCAGGCGGCCATGTCGCCGAGCCAGAACGCGTCGAACCACGATGGTCGCCGCCGCGAGGCATAGAGCGCGGCCAACAGCTCCACCGCTTGCGCCGTAGGGAACTCCTTCTGCAGCTTAGCGACATAGGCTTTGACGGAAGGATCGAAGGACGCAACCTCATGCAGCGTACGGAAGCGCTCCAATCGCGAGATGACGTCGTCCGGCGGCCGTTCCTTCTGGATGAAATTGCGGAAGTGAAGCGCACCCTTCACCACCAAGTCGGCGAGCGCCGCGGCGCCAGCGTCGTGCGCATGCAATTGCTCCATGAGCTGACTCATGCGGCGCACGGATACTGCGTTGTTACGCAGGCTGTGGATGAACTTCTCGGTGACGGAGACATCGTCCCGCAGCTCGTCCGCTTGCACGCCCAAAATGGAACGCGACTGCGCGTCACAAATCAGCGCCTCGACGGCGCAGCCCCGGTCGGCAAGCTCGTTCATGAGATTCAACATGGCGAGTTGGCCCAGATGATAGCGAAGCCGGTCCTTGGGGTAGGCGGGTTCCAGGCTCCAGAAAGTCAGCACTTCGATGTTGGGCGCGCTGCCCCCGAGCTTGTCGATCAGGGCCGCGGGATCGGGCGAACAGATAAACGAGCTGTCCTGCTGAGTGTTCGAATTGCTCATCGCCCCTCTCGCCCGACGGACTATCGTTCTAGTTGTTGAAGCGCCTTCGTCAGCACCGTTTCACGCGGGCAGTGACCGTCTATCAATACAAATCTCGGCCGGCTCGAAGCAACCTCGATGTACTGTTCCTGCAGCCACGCCAGCGTGCCGATTTCATCCTCGGTGGGCTCACGTCCGTTGCGGCTGCGAAAGCGCACGGCAAGCTCCGCGTCGGGCAGCGTGATGAGCAACGTCCGCTCCGGCAGCTGCAGGCCCAGATGCGAATACAACGCTTCCATGTTACTCAGCACTTCGTGAGCATTGAAGTGTTGCTTGCCGCGCACCGAGAATCCTTGATACAGGCACAGCGAGTCGAGGCCACGGTCGCTAATGATGATGTCGACAGTGGCTCGAAGTGAGCGCATGGCCACCATTTCCGCGTACATCATGAAGAAAAATGCTGCCGCGGGGCCATCCGCAAAGCCCTCGCCAACAAAGATCGAGTGTTCGAGCGCCCGCTCGATGCGCCCCCGGATCTCCGGATCGGCTACAAATTCGGGCTTGATCGCAACGCTACGGCCGACCGATCGATAGTGCTCCCCCAATGCTTGGGCGAGCACCGTCTTGCCGACAGAATCCACTCCCTCGATGGTGACGTAGCGCGGCAGCATCGATTACAACTTTCTGGCCTGCGCCCGCTGCGCAAGCCGCAGCACCGTGAGCATCTGGGTGTCGTCCGGGCTGCGATTCTCCATGAAAATCGACGCTTCGCTGTCTCGTATCCAGCGATACTCCGTGAAGTCGGCGGCATTCAGTCGCAGCTCCTCGCTGGACAGGCCGACCAGGAACTCGAACTGACGCATGGATTTCGCCGCAGCGCCGGTGCGGGCCGGCATCTGCCAATCCCAGATCGCGATCAGAGCGTGGATGCTGGCAATGCCAACCCCGATTTCTTCGTCGACCTCGCGCCGGAGCGCGGACTCCAGCGACTCGCCCGGCTCCACGTGCCCCCCCGGCAGGTCCCAGCAGTTGGGGAGAAAAGCCTTGGTGGGCGAACGGCGCAGGATCAGGATCTCACCTCCGCCACGCACCGCAATTGCATTCACGATGCTGTCGCAACCTTGGTGCCGCGCCTCGTCGCGCAAAGAAACCAGATACGGATCCGGCTCGCGCTGAGGAATGTGATGCAGCGTTCGCATACGTCATGAGCTCTTCACGGAGTCGCGACGGAGCACATCCAGCAACGCCTGCATGTCTTCAGGCAGGGCCGCGTCGTTCTCGATCGGCTTGCCGGTCACGGGATGATCGAACTTCAGCCGGGCGGCGTGCAGCGCCTGTCGTTTGAAATTCCGGATCGCCTCGATCAGCTCAGGCGCCGCGCCCTTGGGCAACAGCATGCGTCCGCCATACACACGATCGCCGACCAGCGGGTAATGAATGTGCATCATGTGCACGCGGATCTGGTGAGTGCGGCCGGACTCCAGCTTCAACCGCACGTGCGTGTGACCTCGAAACCGATGCAACACTCGATAGTGAGTCACCGCGTCGCGCCCGTCTTCGCGGACCGCCATCTTCAATCGATCCACCGGATGACGACCGATCGGCGCATCGACAACGCCGCCGCCCGTCATCACACCGACGCAGACGGCTTCATATTCGCGCTCGACCTCACGAGCTTCGATCGCACTCACCAGCGCGGTGTGAGCTTCGACCGTGCGCGCGACGACCATCAATCCGCTCGTGTCCTTGTCGAGCCGATGCACGATGCCGGCGCGAGGCACCTGTGCGAGCTTCGGATCGAAGTGCAACAGCGCGTTCTGCAGCGTGCCCGCAGCGTTGCCGGCGCCTGGATGCACGACCAGCCCGGCAGGCTTGTTGATCACCAGCACGTGCTTGTCCTGGTGAACGATGTTCAGCCCGATCTGCTCGGGCTCGACCTCCACCACGTCCGGCAGCGTGGCGCTGACCTCGACGTTTTCGCCGCCGATCACCTTGTCCTTGGGGCGCAGCTTGGAGCCGTTCACCAGCACCTGGCCGGCGTCGATCCACTCCTTGATTCGGGTGCGGGAATAGCCGTCGAGCAGTTCCGCCAGCACCTGGTCCAGGCGTTGGCCGGCATTTTCGAGCGGAATGGTCAGTCGGTGATGGACGGATTCGGACATTCTGTGTGGGGACTTTGCGGGAACTTAATGTGCCAGATGCCGCCTCAGATAGCTGTCGACTCGGAAGCTGCCTATACTCGCCGGCCATTCCCCGGCGCACCGGGGCTCAACTCGTAGTACTAGAATCGCTGGCAAAGGGCCTGAATTCTCGCATGCGGATCCTCTTCTTGACCACGGCAGCGGTGCTGCTGACGCTGAATCTCTCCGGCTGCGGCAACAAGGCCAAGGAGCAGGTTGGCAACGCCGACAAGCTGTACGAGATGGCCAAGCACGCCTCGGACAATGGCAATTATCGCGACGCCACCAAGTATTACGAGCAGCTGGAAGCGCGTTTTCCGTTCACCAATGCCGCGCGCCAGGGCCAGCTGGACCTGATGTACGCCTATTACAAAAACCGCGAGCCGGAAGCGGCGATCGACCAGGCGGACCAGTTCATTCGCGAGAACCCGGCCCATCCGCGCGTCGACTACGCCTATTACATCAAGGGCCTGGTGCAGTTCGAGCGCAATCCGAATTTCCTGGAGCGGTGGTTCAACGCCGACCTGTCGCAGCGTCCGCCGATCGACGCGCGCAAGTCGTTCCAATCGTTCCAGACCCTGGTGCAGCGGTTCCCGAACAGCGAATACGCCGAAGACGCGCGCCAGCGCATGATCTTCCTGCGCAACCGCCTGGCGTCTTATGAGGTTTACGTTGCCAGCCACTACCTGGAGCGCGGCGCGTACGTCGGTGCGATCAATCGCGCCAAGTATGCGGTCGAGAATTACGACGGCTCACCGCAGATTCGCCAGGCGCTGCTGATCATGGCGGAATCGTATCGCCGCCTCGGCATGACCGACCTGGCTGCCGACACCGAGAAAGTGCTCAACGAAAACTACGTCGCCCTGAACCCGCCGGTCGAGCCCGAGCAGAAAAAGAAAGATCACTGGTGGAAGTTCTGGTAATAGTTGAACTGGCGCGGCCAAGGCCGTCGCGGGTCAACCGCGTGTCTTGTAACCAGAAGTAATCGGATATCTCCAATCGCGCCCGAACGCCCGGGCGCTGATCCGCACTCCCGGCGGCGCCTGCCGTCGTTTGTATTCGTTCCTTTTCACCATCTCCAGCACGCGGCCGACGGTCGCTCGATCGAAGCCGCGCGCCGTGATGTCGTCCACCGACAAATCGTCCTCGATGAACAACTCCAGGATGGCATCGAGCACGTCGTACGGCGGCAGCGAATCCGAATCTTTCTGATCCGGCCGCAGCTCGGCCGACGGCGGCCGGTCGATCACGCGTTGAGGAATCACCGGGCTCACCGAGTTGCGATAGTTCGCGAGCCGATACACCAGCATCTTGCTGCAATCCTTGATCGGCGCGAAGCCGCCGGCCATGTCGCCGTAGAGCGTGGCATAACCGACCGCCATCTCGCTCTTGTTGCCGGTGGTGAGCACCATGCGGCCGGTCTTGTTGGAGATCGCCATCAGCAGCAGGCCGCGGCTGCGGGCCTGAATGTTTTCTTCGGTCGTGTCCGGCTGGCGGCCGGCAAACACGTCTTTCAACGAGTCCAGCGCCGTAGCAAACATGCCTTCGATGGAAATCACGTCGTAACGGACGTTGAGCGCTTTTGCTTCGGCTGCAGCGTCGTCGAGACTCATCTGCGACGTATAACGCGACGGCATCATCACTGCGTGCACTCGATCGGAGCCGAGCGCATCGACGGCGATCGCCAGCGTCAATGCCGAGTCGATGCCGCCGGACAGCCCGAGCACGATGCCCGGAAAGCGATGTTTGCTGACATAGTCGCGCACGCCCATGACGAGCGCGTTGTAAACACTCGCCTCTTCCGACACCAGCGGCTCGACGTGCGCGGGCCGAGGAACAGCGCGGCCGTCGACGAGATCGATGTCGACTGGAAACAATCCTTCCACGTACGGCGCCACGCGCTGCACGACTTCGCCCTGCGCATTCATCACAAACGAGCCGCCGTCGAACACGAGCTCATCCTGGCCACCGAGCAAATTCACATACACGATCGGCAAACCGGTTTCGCGTACGCGCTCGCGCACCACTTCCTCGCGGCGCTGCTGATAACCCAACGAGTACGGCGAACCGTTGATGACGACGATGAGCTGCGCTCCGTGATCCTTCGCGGCACGCGCCGGATTCGGGAACCACACGTCTTCGCAGATGATCAGCCCGACGCGAATGCCCTTGAGCTCGACGATGCAGCTGTCGCGGCCCGATTGGAAATAGCGCTTCTCATCGAAGACGGCGTAGTTCGGCAGCTCCTGCTTGCGGTAGTTCGCAATGGCCTGGCCGTCTCGCAACACCGCGGCGGCGTTGTAGATATCCAGGTCGACGTATTCGGGATAGCCGGTGACGACGGTGATGCCGCTGGTCTCCCGGCGCACTCGCTCCAGCGCGGTCTTCACCTGCTGGCGCAGGCCGTTGTGAAACAACAGGTCTTCGGGCGGATAGCCGGTGAGGCTGAGCTCAGGAAACAACACCAGATCGGCGTGCAGGCGATCCCGCGCTTCGGCGGAGCTGGCAATGATCCGCTGCGTATTGCCGGCGACGTCGCCGACGAACAGGTTGAGCTGAGCGAGCGCGATGCGAAGAGACATGGCTTGAGAGAGGGTTGCCGTGTGTCGCGCCGAAGTTTGCAACGTATCCAGAGGCAGCTCGCGGCAGCTTTGCAGGCCGCCGCGAGCTGTTGAACATCTTACTTCTTGCGGGCCGGCTTGGTCTTCTTCGCCGGCGCTTTCGCCGCTGCCTTGGCCGGAGCTTTCACTGCCGCCTTGGCTGCACCTTTCGCCGGAGCTTTGGCTCCTGCTTTCGCCGGGGCGTTCTTGGTCGCCGGAGCCTTCTTGCCGGCTGCGGCAGCCTTCACGGGCTTCTTCACGGCCGGAGCAGCCTTAGCGGCCGGCTTCTTCGCAGCCGGAGCGGCGCTCTTCACCGGAGCCTTCTTCGCGCTCTTCGACGCGGACGACTTGCGGCCACCCTTGCCGAGCTGCTCCGCAATCGCCTGGCCGAGGTCAGCCGGGCTCTTCACGGTGCGCACGCCAGCGCGTTCGAGCGCGGCGAACTTGTCAGCTGCAGTGCCCTTGCCGCCGGAGATGATGGCGCCAGCGTGGCCCATGCGCTTGCCC
>CAMLEO010000244.1 GCA_946478975.1 uncultured Steroidobacter sp. | reverse complement strand
GCAGGGGTTTGGCAATCCTCATGGCTCGCTCCTGTTCACTTCGGGGCTCAAGGTAAGGCCAATCTGTGTCGCATCACAGAGGCAGATCGGGCCAAAAAAAGTGGCACAGAGGAACTGCCCCGCGGATCGCCCGTTACTGAAGCATCGAGGCACGGAGCGACTCCCATGCGGCGACAGATTTTTGTAGTGGCTGCGCTGGCTTTAGCGAGCCTGGCGACTGCGGATGCGCAGACTCAAGGTGCGCAGACTCAAGGGACGGGCAATCAGTCCTCGCGGACTCCGTCACAACCGACGCCTGAGCGATCGCGGACGCCGACGACGAGCACGCAGCGAGCGGTGCCGCCGGCGAACACGACGGTGGTGCCGCCGAATACGACCGTCGTTCCCCAGAACACGACTGTCGTTCCAGCCAATACCACGGTAGTTCCGGCGAACACGACAGTGGTCCCGCCCAACACAACCGTCGTGCCGCCGAACACGACGACGGAGACTCCGCCATTGAACGTTTCACCGACCACTCCGATACAGCAGACGCGCATACCTCCCGCGTCGCGAAACATCGGCACGGCGAATCGGCCCGATTGCTCCAAAATGCGCGGATTGGAAAAGTCCGAATGCGAACGCCGCGACACGTCCAGAGACGATCTGCCAGCCGGAGTGACGACCACGCAGCCCAAGACTCCGCAGCAGTAGTTTAGATTTGCCTCATCGCCACGACGCCGAGGCGGTAACCCGCACTCACTGCATCGGCGCGTGAGCTCACATCGAGCTTGGTGAAGATCGCCGCCAGGTGATGATCGATGGTGCGAGTCGAGCGATGCAAACGCTCGCCGATTTCTTTGTTCCTCAATCCTTGCGCGAGCAGCGCCAGGACTTCGACTTCTTTGCTGGTCAGCCCCGCCGGGCTGTTCCGCCGGTGCAAACCTCCCGCCGCACGCAGCTTGTAACGCACGCGCTCTATCATCGGCCGCGCGCTGAAGGATTCAAACATTGACAACGCTTCGCGCTGCGCAGACTCCTCACTTTCTCCCAACGCTCGCGCGGTCTCAAACGGACAGTTCAACTCGCGCCATGCCGCTGCCGCTTCCTGGCAGCGTCCGGATATTTCCATTGCAAACGGCAGCCGCGCACAGTAGTCGGGAATGCCGCCGGGCAAAGAGCCCTCTGCCTGCCAGCACCAGAACAACAATTCCGCCGTGAACCACGGATGTCGTTTGCGTAATGCGAGGTCGAGACCCACACTCGCTTCTTTGGTCGCCTCCGCTGTTCGGCCTTCGAACCACGCCGCTTCGGCCCGGGCCGCCTGCAGCAACGCGACCTGCTGCAAGCTTTCGGCGTTGTCCACCAGGTCCTTCGCTTCATCCAACGCTTCCCACACACCCGTATCGCCGCGTCGCGCCCGCAGACGTCCCAAAGCAATCAACGCGGTCATGCGAGCGATGATCGGCGAACGTTGATCTGCAAGCACGACGTGAGCCACGCCGGAAACTTCCGTCCAGCGGCCGCGATACATCCACACCAGTGCCTGCCACGCCAATTGATATAACCACGTGAAATCCAGGTCGCGCTCGCTGCAAAACTCCACGCCCTGGCGCAGGTCCTGCTCGGCCAGATCGAATCGATACACTTCGCCGCAGGCTGCGCCGAGATTGACGAACGCGTTGGCCACCCAGCAGTCCCAGTGAAGCTGCTCCGCGAGCCTGCGACTCTGCTCCAGGCGCGCTCGACCGCGATCGACGTGGCCGTCGAGGATCAACGCAACGCCAACGGTATTGAGACAATGAACGATGGCTTCCTGATCGCCATGCTCCTCGGCCAGCCTCAGCGCCATTTCACCTTGTTTGATCGCTTCCTCGATATCGCGATCGAGCATGCGCAGGTGTGCGGCCCAGCGGCGAACTGTCACGGCCGCAGCCGTATCCGACTCCGCTCCGATCAGCGTAACGGCTTCACGCATGATGGCTTCAGCTTCAGCATTGCGACCAGATATCACCAGCGCGTGGGCCAGCCGCGCCAGCGACGTTGCATGACGCTGTGTGTTGCCAAGATCTCGCCACAACTTTGCGGCGCCCTGCCTCGCATCGATTGCGTCGTTTACGAGCCCACCGAGCTGACATTCGGAAGCATAGTCGTCGAGCAGCGCCGCGCGCTGCGCAGTAGGCGCCATCGCAAACCTCAATGCCCGAACGAGCTGCTGAGCCGCTTCACGATGCGCACCTTTCACCGCCGCTTCGCGAGCAGCCTCTGGTGCGAACTTCAGCACCGAATCTTCCGAAGCGGCGCCCTCCGCGTGATGCGCAAGCCGCGTCGGATCGCGCGACGCGGTCGCTTGCGTCAGCAGAGCACGTAACGCGAGCCCATGCAGATTCATCAACCGCGTCGGCGTGATTGCATCCATCACCGCCCGGCGCGCCAGCTCGTGTCGATATCCAAACATCTCGCCTCGTCTGCAGAGCACGCCGCTGTCGAGACATTCTTCTATTGCGTCGCTGTCGGTTCCTGCCAGTTCGCTCAGCAGCCAGAGTTCGACTCGGGGGCCCGCGACGGCAGCGGCATCCAGCACCGCACGAGCCGATGCTCCGAGGCGGGCCACTCTCGCCAGCACGGCGTCTCGCACGGTCGGCGGCACGCTGGTTCCGCCGATCGCCAGCACTTCGGTGACGAAGAAAGGATTGCCGCCGGTGGTCCGATGCAACGCCTCGGCGTCGATGTTTCTTTCGCCGATGAGGTGTTTGACGGCTTCAATCGAGAGCGGCTGCACTGTCACACGGCGCGCGCCGCACATCGCGAGATCGCCGAGCACCATGCGCAGCGGATGCGCCGGCCCGACTTCGTCGTTGCGGAAGCTGCCGATCAGCAATGTATGAGTGCGGTCGATGCGGCGGCCGACGTAGCGCAGGAAATCAAGCGTGGCCTCGTCGGCCCAATGCAGGTCTTCGAACACCAGCAGCGTGGGTTTGGCGACGGCGCTGAGAAATGCGCCGAAGATTTGCATTCGCTCCGTGCGCTCGCGCAACGCACGCTGCAACTCGGCCGTCAGCCCCGCAGCGATTTCAAACAACAGGCCGAGCGGCCGGGGCACGTCCAATGCATCGCAGCCGATCCAGTGCACTGGAGTTTCTTTTTGCTGCCGGCAGAACGTTTGTAACAGCGAAGTCTTGCCGATGCCGGCCTCGCCTTCGACGAACAGCAGCGCTCCATCGCCCGCACTCGCCCGCTGCCGCAGTTTCTGCAGCGTCCCCAACAGCTCCTCGCGTTCCAAAAGCTGCATGGCTCCGGCCCGCACGCACGGACGACCGGCGATCATAGCGCGCGGCCGGAGCAGAAAAGCTGTCTAGTCTGGAAAATCAGTAAAGGAAGTACGGATCCAGCACGCGCACTTCGGAGATGCGGTCGATCGGTAAACCGTTCGCGGTCGCAACGGTGCGAATCGCCTCGGGCGACGGCCCGTCATAAATGCAGTAGGTCTTTTTACGATCGGGCGTCACATACGAGTGCACCCACGTCACACCTTCCTTGGCGTTGTTCTGGACTACGGACGACGCAGCTTTCGCACCGTTCGCATCGGAAGGCAGCTTCAATCCATCGGGAAAGGTTCGTTCGACCATGTAGCGGGGCATGATGATTACCTCTGTTTTGCGGTCGCGGCACTCGACCCGGGAATCTTCAGCCTCCTGGCGCGTGTACGCAACCCGCCGTCACGAGCCGTTTGCTTGCATACGCACTTTCGCGATGTGCCCGCCCAGCAGCGCCGCCGGCAAGGTGAGACCGAAGCCAACGATCTTGGACCAGGTCGGCAGGTCGCCCGCAGTGAACAGGCTGAGCACCAGCCCGACCACGCCGAACGCGAGCGCATTGAAATAAGGAACGGCACGCGCGAGCCGAGCTGCGAGATAACCGCCGAGCACTGTCGAGGCCGTGCCGAAGATCAGCGCGAGCGTCATGTAGCGAGCATCCTGAAACAGCACCTGCAATGCACGGCGCAGCTGATCGTCGGACATTCCTGAACCCAGGCCCGGGCCGCCGAACAGGCCGATCAGCACCGAGCTGGTCACGAAGTCGACGCCGAACACGGCGAGGGTGGCCAGGATCACGGCCCGAATGCTGATGTTGTGCATGCACAAAGAGTAGGTGCATGCCGGCACTTTAGCCAGTCGTCGCGACGGAATATCAGCGACGATCCAGCGCCAGAAACCAGTTCTCCCAATCGGCGTCGACGCTCGCGCCGTGCTGACGGTAAAAATCTTTGGCCGGCTCGTTGCTCGGCAGGACCTGCCAGCGAATCAGTCGCGCGTTCAGCGAGCGTCCGTGCTCGATGACCGCTTGCATCAACCCGTGACCCAGATTGCGACCGCGAGCCGCTGCATCGATGAACAGCTCTTTCAGCACCAGCGTCGGGCGCAGATCGAACGTGAATGGAATCACGTAAATCACAGCGTAGCCGAGCAGCTTGCCGTCCAGCTCGGCGACCCAGGCGATGAACTCGGGCGGCCGCTGCGATGAGAAGCCGCGTTCCAACAGCGCGTCGACGGTGACCGCAAACCGGTCGTCATAACCTTCGAACTGCGCCAGGCCGCGCATCAACGACAACAGCTGTGGCGCATCGGCAGCGACCGCACGACGAATCATTCGTTACTTCTCCAGCGCAAACCCTTCATCCAGCCAACCGGTGATGCCGCCGATCATCAGCTTGACCGGCCGTCCCAGGCGCGCCAGTCGAATCGCGCCACGGTGCGCCCCGTTGCAATGAGGGCCTGCGCAGTAAACCACGAACAGAGTGTCTCGGGGGTAGTCGCGCAATGTTCCTTCGATGATCTTCCCGTGCGGCAGGCTCACTGCGCCAGGCACGTGGCCTTTCTCGTAAAGCGCGTGACTGCGCACGTCGAGCAGTACGAAATCGGCTTTGCCGCTCACCATCGCGTCGTGCACGTCCCAGCAGTCGGTTTCGAACGTCAGCGCGGCTTCGAAATGCGCCAGCGCTCGATCGCTCGGGGCGGCAGGAACGGCGGTCACGGCAGTGGTCATAACTTCGGTCCTCGGTGGCTTCGGTGTGCGCATTGTGCGAAATAGCCCCGCTTCGGCCTACTGTCGCGGACGCCATAGATCGGTAATATCGCGCCATGAGCAAGAAGCAGCGTTCCGCCCGGCGCCATAAAGTCGTCGCCCTGGCTTATGACGGTTTATGCACGTTCGAATTCGGCTGCGTGGTCGAGCTGTTCGCGCTCGAACGGCCGGAGTTGGGCGTCGAGTGGTATGACTTCGCCGTCTGCTCCGCAGAGCGCGGCCCGCTGCGTGCGGCCGGCGGCATCGAAGTGCGCGTGCCGAACTCGCTCGCGCTGCTGGATGAAGCGGACACGATCGTGATTCCAGGCTGGCGGAATGCGGATGAGATCCCGCCGCCGGCACTGCTGCGTAAGATTCGCGCGGCGTTCGATCGTGGCGCGCGACTTTGCACCATCTGCTCCGGCGTGTTCGTGCTCGCCGCCGCCGGTGTTCTCGATGCCAGGACTGTGACCACTCACTGGCGTTATGCAGAAAAGCTGAGCCGTCGTTATCCGACGGTGACGGTCGAGCCGAACTCGTTGTACAGCGACACGGGCCAGATACTCACATCGGCGGGATCAGCGGCGGGGCTGGACATGCTGCTGCACCTGGTGCGACGTGACTACGGCGCCAAGGTCGCGAATCAGGTCGCGCAACGATTGGTCATTCCCCCTCATCGCGAAGGCGGACAAGCGCAGTACTTGCCACGCCCGCTGCCGAGCGATGAGCGCAGCCGCGTTGCCAAGCTCATCGATTGGATTCGCGCTCACCCATCACAAGCGCACACGCTGGCAACGCTTGCGAAGCGCGCTTCGATGAGCCCGCGCACGCTGCAACGCCAGTTTCAGGAATCGGTTGGATTCGGCCCGTATGAGTGGCTGATCCGCGAACGAGTCGCGCTGGCGAAAGATATGTTGCAGGTTGGACGTCACTCGCTGGCCCACATCGCCGATGCGGTGGGCTTCAACTCGCAGGAAACATTCCGTCGTCACTTCCGCCGGGTCGCGGGCACGAGCCCCGCGACCTACCGGCGGCAATTTTCTCAGGTTTGATCCGTACCGGCGGCGGCCGAGGCCGCGCCGATGCGCATCACCGCCTTCGGCCGGCGGTACATATTTTCCATGTATTGCTTCAGTCGCGGGAAATCGTTCAACAAATCGACTTCATCGGCCCAGTCGAGCGTGTAGGCCAGGACGAAATCCGTGACTGTCGCAGCGTTGCCGACTACATGAGTGCGACCTTGCATGTGGCGGTCGAGCACTTCGGCCATCGGCCGAAAATCTTCCCGCGCCAGCTGGATGTCCTGGGGCGAGCGCTTGTCCTTCGGATACAAAAACTCGTGCCGCGCCATGCGCCACAACGGCTGCTCCAGCTCGGTGACAGTGAATAGCAACCAACGGTACGCCTGGCCGCGCTCTGCGAGATCGGTCGGCAGCAGTTTGCCTTCCGGATATTTTTCCGCCAGGTACAACACGATCGCAGCCGACTCGGTTAAAACCTGGTCGCCATCGACCAGCACCGGCAGCTTGGCCGCGGGGTTGAGCTTCAGGAATTCAGGCCGAAGATGTTCGCTGGCGCGCATGTTCACCGACACGGATTCGAAGTCGACGCCCAGCTCCTGCAACGTCCAGCGCACACGCAGCGCACGCGTCGGACCGAATTCGTACAATCGTATTTGGCTTCCCATGTGATCTCCCACGTGACCTCGCATTTGACCTTCGGGCGGCCCTGAAGCATTGGGCCATACTGCAAGGACGATCCACCACGGCGAACACCGACACGAGGCAAGCGTCATTTCAACTTCAACGGCGGTGACCACGGCACGCCCCACTATTCTGCTGCTGATTCTGAGCTTTGTCGGCTTCATCGCACTGGGCCTGCCGGACGCGGTGATCGGCGTCGCATGGCCGGCACTGCGAAATTATTTCTCGCTGCCTCAGGACGCGCTCGGGCCGCTGTTCATCACTGCCACTGTGGGCGCTGTGATCGCAAGCAGTGCGACGGGGATCGTCCTCAGCCGCATCGGCATCGGTGATCTGCTCGCGATCTCGTGCGCGCTCACCGGCATCGCGCTGCTTGGATATACGTTCGCGCCGTCCTGGCTCGTGGTCGTGGCATTTGGTTTGTTGACCGGATTCGGCGCTGGCTCGATCGATGCGGCGATCAATACACACGCGGCGGTGAATTACTCGGCGCGACTGGTAAACGTCCTGCATGCGTTCTACGGCGTGGGCGCGGCGGCGGGGCCGGCGTTGATGACTGCCGTGCTCACCTCGGGACGAGGCTGGCAGACGGGTTATCGCATCATCGTCGCCATCGAGATCGTGCTCGCAATCGCGTTCATGCTGTCACGACGGCAATGGCCACCACCGGTGGTTGCACACGAGCACCATCGCCCGGCGCCGCTGTTGGAAACATTGAAGCTCGGCAAGACGCAGCTGTCGCTGCTGGTGTTCTTCATCTACACGGGCTGTGAAGCATCGGCTGGAGCTTGGGTGTTCTCGCTGTTGTTCGAAGCCCGAGACATCGCAATGACTTCGGCCGGCACCGCCGTCACACTCTACTGGTGCGGCTTGTTTGCCAGCCGGCTCGGCTATGCCTTCTTGCCGTCGACCGTGCGTCCCGCCAAAGTGATCGGCATCTGCATCGGTGTCGCGTTTGTGGCAATGCTGATCCTGATGACGAGCCTGCATCCCGCGGTGGATGCTGCCGCCATCGCGCTGGTGGGCTTCGCTTCGGGACCGATCTTTCCGTCGTTGATTTCGATTACGCCAGCGCGGATGGGGCCGCGTCACACCGCGAACGCAGTCGGATTACAAGTATCTGTCGGCGCCATTGGGCTCGCGACTTTACCTGCGCTGTGCGGCCTCGCGGCTCAAGGGGTAGGCCTGGAGTTCATTCCCAAGCTGCTCGCTGGCTGCTGGCTCGCGCTGCTGCTGGCGTATCTCACCTTGCAATCCCTGCGGACAAAGTAGCGCGCAAAGTAAAGAGCCAGCCGATGGGCTCGGCTGGCTCCTGCATGCTCCTGCAAACTCGATCAGCGATTGCGGTCGCGGTCCTGGTTGCTGCCCTGGTTGCCGCTTTGCTGACGATCCCGGTCTTGCGAGATGTTGCCGCCCTGCTGCGGCGACCGGCTCTGTCCGGAACCCGGCTGATTGCCCATGCCGCCTTCCTGACGGTGCTGCCCGGATTGCGCGCCGCCGCCCTGCTGGTCACGACGAATCTGCTCCTGGGTCCGATTCTCGCCCTGCTGACGATTGCCCGATCCGGTCTGTTGCGACTGCTGACTCCGCCCCGTGTCGCTGCCTAACTGCTGATCTTTGCGACGATTGGGGTCGGACCGATTGTCACGCTCATTAGCCATTTCAAAGTCTCCTCAGCTTGGCGCGGTTGACTTCTCTATGAGGCGGATTCGCCCACATCGATGCTGCGCCTTACATCGTGCAGCTAAACGCGGCGTGCCGCGATTGAGTTGCACCCTGACCACGCTTATTAATGAAGGCTGATTCTCACGATGTGCGTCGGGCGTGTTGTAACTTGTAATGTAATGGAATGCAGCGCAGGCACTGCGTTTTCCCACGATTGAGCTAGCGACCCGCGCAGCGAGTCGGCTCAGTGTTGCAGCTTGATCTCGGCGTTGGCGACGGCGCGGAATTTCTTTCGGAAAGCTTTGTTGTCGCCATCGACGCAGATGATGATGGTCTCGCCCGGGTAAGTGACATCGGCGCCCAGGCGCTGCGAGATGCTCTCGGCGGCGCTGGCGGACTCGAACTTCCAGAAATGCTTGCGGCGCTCGTAAGCCAGGATATAAAGCGGATGCTCCTGGTAGTACACCGTCTGCTTGCGTGCGAAATAAACGCGACGAACGTCTGCAGTCATCTTCTGCAGCTGCTGATGCAGCTCGGCAAGCTGCTGCTCGTTCAGAGCATGCGGCAGCAGTTTATCGGTGATGCGCAGCTCGCCTCGCTCCTTTCTCGCTGCCTGATCGCGTGCGCCGGCATCGTTCAAATGATCGATGTGACCTCGCGCTTCTTCGTTGCGGCCGTGCCGCTGCAAATATTCGACGATCAGCATGCAGCCCGCCTGCTCCGCGCCCGGATCCAGGCGCATGGCGTTGTTCAACAGCTCGATGCCGGACTCGTCGTCGCTCGCGAGCCGCAACCGTCCGAGCGCAAACTGTGTCGGCGCGTGCTCGGGCGCTCTCACTGCCAATGCTTCGAACTGCTCGCGAGCCGACGCTTCGTTGCCCAGTTCTTCGGTGAGCTCGGCGCGACTGAAAGCATCGTCCACCGAAAGCTCTTCGGTGCTGCTGGACAAAGCCGCAAGCTTGGTTCGAGACGCGATCGCGTATTGATGTCGCCCCTGCCACCACGCGGTGACACTCTGACGCCACTGCGCATCGAACTCGGTAGCGAGCTGCTCTGCGAGCGGTCCGAGCAGCGCTTCGGCCGCTGTGACTTTGATCGGCCCGGGAACATTCGGCGTCGTGCGCAAAGCGCGCAATCGATCGCTCAACGATGGATGAGTATCGTCACATCCGGTGCGACGCTTGAGCGCCGCTTCCAGCGTGCCACGTGCTTCGTGCTCCGGACGCTGCTCGGCGAACGCCATGCCCAACATCGCGTACGGACGCGCATCGGGCTCCGCCTTGATATCCGCTTCCTGCAGGATGCTCCGCCAATATTTTCGATTGAGGAAACGGCTTTGCAGATGAACCCGGATCAGCGCCTCACCAGCGGTGCGTGCATCTGAGACAGTGGCCGCAACTTGATCGGCCTCATATTCCTGGCGCCGGGCCTGCACGAAGGACAACGCCGAGAACGCCGGCGCGTACCATTTGAAGAACGGCACGAACAGCACCTTGCCCCAGTGATCGTCCTGCTCCAAGGCGTGCGTCAAGCGGCCCCAGCCGGCACGCAAACGATAGATCCAGGCGCCGAACTTGCCGTGCTCGCCGGACAAATGCCCGAACTCATGACCCAGCACCGCGCGGAATTCCTGCAGGTCCAGGGCCTGCATCAGCGGCAATCCCAGGATCAGATAATTGCGCGGCCAGCCGAAGATTCCCAAGCGAGGATGCTGAACGACCGCGGCATTGAAATCGTCGGTGACCAGCACTTTGTGAGCTTTGGGGGCGCGTGCCTTGGCACGAACTGCATCGATGCAGGCGAACAGCTCGGGCGCATCGTTTCGAAACAGTTCCTTGCCGCCCGGCGGCTCCAGGCGCACAGCCATCGCACGCACCACCGCCCAAATGAGCGGCACGAGCACGATGCCGAGCTTGAGCGCGATCACCGCGCCCGAACGATGGACGGCGAGCAATGCGAGCAGCGCCAGCAAGACCAGGAGCAACGTCAGCACACCGGCGATGTAACCGTATCCGAGCAGCGCCATGGCACCGAGCTTGGCGCGATAGACGCCGGGACTGCGCTCGGCTTGTTGTTCCAACCGGTGGACGAGGGCTTCGTATT
The DNA here is from genome assembly GCA_946478975.1 of uncultured Steroidobacter sp. Next base: position 583 of record CAMLEO010000244.1, on the reverse strand, counting down.
GTTCCTGGTTCACACGCATCCCTTTCTGTGCGACCGGTAACACTAGCGTGAAGCCCGACGCCGAACAGCGACGCCGATCATAGAAAACATCGGCAGCCAGGACAGGCCGCAGGACATTCGAGCCATCGATGACCACATTCCGTAAAAACGCTGGTAGAGTTGCGCACCCCGAATCATTTGTATACCGAGCGCGCCGGTCGACGACTGGCGTGGACAGCAAACATGCCCGTCTATCGTTCCCGCACCACCACCCACGGCCGCAACATGGCAGGCGCACGAGGCCTCTGGCGCGCCACAGGTATGAAAGACAGCGACTTCGGCAAGCCGATCATCGCGGTCGTCAACTCGTTCACGCAGTTCGTACCCGGCCACGTGCATTTGAAAGATCTCGGCCAGCTGGTCGCGCGAGAGATCGAAGCGGCCGGCGGCGTGGCCAAGGAGTTCAACACCATCGCGGTCGACGACGGCATCGCCATGGGCCACGACGGCATGTTGTATTCGCTGCCGTCGCGCGAGCTGATTGCCGATAGCGTCGAATATATGGTGAACGCGCACTGCGCCGACGCGATGGTCTGCATCTCCA
>CAMLEO010000243.1 GCA_946478975.1 uncultured Steroidobacter sp. | reverse complement strand
ACAGGTCGATCGACTGGAACTGGCGGAAGCCCAGCGGCGGCTTGGTCTCGCCGATCAGGACCGGCACCAGCCGGCCGCTGTCGCGCCCTTCGGCGGCCTCATCCTGCACCCAGGCGGATTCCACCGAGACCCGCGACCAGAGGACGATCACCGCTTCGGCGTTCTTGAGCGCCTGGTCTATAGCCGAGGTGAAGCGCGAGCCGCCATGGATCTGCTCGTCCCACCAGACCTCGTGTCCGGCATCGCCGAGCGCTTGCGCGACGCGCCGTGCCGCATCGGCATCCTCGCGGGCGTAGCTGAGGAAGATTCGCGCCACTGCGGAGCTATTGCACGATGCCGAGCCGCTGCCGCGCGGCTGCGAGGGACTTCTGGAATCGAGGATCGTCCCGGATCGAGTCGAAATCCGGGTCGGCGCCTGCATGCTTGATGTGCGTCGCGCTCACTTCCTGCTCGAAATACGGGATCAGCACCTCGATCGCGCGCTCAGTGTCGTTGAGCTCGCCGCAAAACGTGCAAGCGACATTATAGCGCATCATCACATTGTCTGGATCGAGGAGTAGTGCCCGGTCGATCCAGTCGCGTGACCGGCGATCCTCTCCGACGACGGCCAGCACATAGGCGCCACCCGCGAGCGCCTGCGTGTTGGCCGGGTCCTTCGCGATCGCCTTTTCCGCTCGCTCGACGGACATGCGCCCGTATTTCGTGGCTGAGTCCTTGTCCCCCATGCTCCTGTAGCATGCGACCAGCATCATGGGGTCGTGCCAATCGTTCTGCATCAGGGACGCGGCCTTCTCGAAATAAGGCACGGCATCGCGGATCTTTCCCTGGCGGTACATCAGCAGCGCCGCTTCGCGATTGACCTCCCACGAGTCCGGATCGAGGCGAAGGGCCTCCTCGATTTCCTTTTGCGCTTCGGTCTGGTCGCCTTGGACTTCCAACAGTTGCGACTTGACGCAATGCGCTTCGGCGAGCCTCGGATTCAGCGAGAGAGCGCGCTCGGTCGCCGGCATCGCATCGACATCCTGCCCGTGGATTAGGCGCAATTTTGCCTGTGCCAGCGCCATCAGCGCCCAGGCTTGCGCGTAGGCCGGATCGAACGAAACCGCCTGCTTGCAGATGCGTACGATGGTCTGGTCGCGGCGGCTGTCGCCATGGTCGCCGCTGATCCAGTGCTGGCGCGCCATTAGGTAGAGATTGTACGCCTCGATATTCGACGTCCCTCGGGCTTCGATGGCCTTCTTCTCGTCGGGCAACAGCTTCACCCGAAGCGCCGCGACGATCGCTTTCGAAATCTCGTCCTGGATCGCGAAAATGTCGGTGAGGTCGCGGTCGTAGCGGTCGGCCCAGACGTGCCCGCCGGTATCGGCGTCGATCAGCTGGGCGGTGATCCGGACCCGGTCGCCGGCCTTGCGCACGCTGCCTTCCATGACGTGACTGACGCCGAGCGTGCGGGCGACCTCCTTCACGTCCATGACCTTGCCCTTGAACGTGAAGGCCGTGTTGCGTGCGATCACCAGCAGCGCCGACACTTTCGACAGGTGCCGTCGCGGCTCACTTTCATGCCGTCGGGGAGGCCAGGCTGCTTGGCCTTCGCGGCGTCGGTGGCATCGAAAAAGATCTTGCCGGTGCCGATCGTGCCGTCGCCCTTCACCGGATACGCCATCACGATCGCGCGCTCCGGATCCGAGTTCGCGACATACAACGTGCGCTCGTCCGGCGAGAATGCGATGCCATTCGGCCGACTCAGCTCGCGCGTCAGCAACGTCACTTCGCCGCGCGAACTCAGACGATACACACCCTGAAAATCCAGCTCTTTCGCCGGATCGTCCGCGCCTTTGGGCAGGCCATACGGCGGGTCGGTGAAATAGATATCGCCGTTGCTCTTGATCAGGAGGTCGTTCGGGCTGTTGAGCCGCTTGCCTTGGTAGCGGTCCACCAAGGTGACGAACTTGCCGTCGACCCACTTCGCCAGCCGACGATCGCCGTGCTGGCACATGACGAGCTCGCCCGCCTTGTTGAAGGCGAGGCCGTTCGAGCCGGGCTCATGCCCCGTGAACGGCTGCGTGCCGGTGTAACCGGCCGGCTGCAGATATTTCTTGAGACCGCCGGCGAGCGACCATTCCCAAATCATGTTCCGAGGAATGTCCGAGAACAGCACGCGGCGAGCGGCGAAATCCCACACCGGGCCTTCGGCCCATTCGAATTTCTTCTCGGCCAGCAGTTCGATCTGGGCCTTGGGATCGATCAGCTGATCGAGCGCCGGATCCAGGCGTTCGATCTTGCCGAGCGTGGCAACATTCGCCGGCATCAGCATCCCGAGGCCCTGCAGCCACGCGGCGAATTGCGTCGGCCATTCTTTTTCCGGCCCCTTGCCGCGCAGGGCAAAGCCGTGCTCGGCGCCGGGATACAGATGCAGTTCGGACTTCACACCCGCTTTCTGCAACGCTGCGGATATCTGTTCGGCATTTCGCGGCGGCACTTTGCTGTCCGCTGCGCCTTGAACGATGAAGGTCGGCGGCGTGTTGGCATTGATGCCGGCCACGATCGACTGCCCGACGAAGAGTTGCGCACGCTCATCGCCCATGGGAGGCGCGTTGCCACCGCCTGCCGGCGCATAGATCAGCACCAGGAAATCCGGCCGCGCGGACAATTTATCCGTGCTGTCGATGGCGTCGTAATATTTCTTATCGTAGGTCGTGCCGGTGATGCCGGCGAGATGACCGCCGGCGGAGAAGCCCAGCGCGCCGATCTTTGCTGTGGGCTGACGCGAACGGATCAAGCGCATCGCGCGTTGCGCATCCTGCAGCGGCACCGCCCTGCCGTTCTTGTGGCCCTCGCCCGGAAGTCGATATTTCAAAACATATGCATCGACGCCGATGCTGTTGAGCCAGCGCGCAACCTCGACACCTTCCTTGTCCCACACGATGGTCGAGTAGCCGCCGCCGGGCATCACCAGCACTGCCACGCCTTGGGACTTGGCGGCGACGAATGCCTGAACCGCGGGTTTGGTTACGCCTTTGACCCCGCGAGAGGGATTGACGCTGGATTCCTCCACGACTTCCTGAATCGTGACACCTTCCGAACCCGGCGGCGTGCCCGGCCAGAGCGCGATGTCCTCGACCTTGGCCGTGATCGGATCGTCCGCTGGCAGCTCGAACTTTGTGCCCGGCGGAAACAAATGCGCGGCGGCCGCTGTGACGGTGAACAGCAGCAAGGCCACCAGCAGCGGGAACCTGTTCCCTGTTTTCGGCATCCCCCATCCTCCCCTTTGTTGTGAGCTTCAGGATATCTGAACTCAGCGGTGCCGGGACAGCTGGTCAGCCTGAACGCCGGGGACTACTCTTCGACGCACGGGTTTGTCGAATCCTCAATCGCGAGGCCGCCATGAAAATCTCACAAGGGTCGCTGAGCCGCCGTCATTTCATCGTGCTCGCCGGCGGCGCGTCGGTCACATTGATTGCTGGCGTTCCGGTGTCGACGCGAGCGGCGAGCGCGACGCCGGCCCGCATCGGCGTCATCGGTTCCGGCCGAGTCGGCAGCGCCATCGGCGGCGCCTGGTTGAAGAGCGGGCACGAGGTGATGTTCTCGTCGCGCAACTTGGAAGATGACAAAGCACTCGCAGCCAGACTCGGCGGCAAAGCGAAGGCAGGAACACCGAAGGAAGCAGCCGCTTTCGGCAATGTCATTCTTTTGGCCGTTCCGTACGGCGCGCTGCCCGACCTCGGCAAGACCCTGCAGAACGAGCTCAAAGGCAAAATCGTCATCGACGCCTGCAATCCCTTCCCTGCCCGCGACGGCGAGATCGCCACGCGCGCTCGCGAACAAGGCGCCGGCCGCACTTCCGCCGAGCTGCTCCCCGGCGCTCGCATCGTGCGAGCGTTCAACGCCATCGGCGCCGCTCGCATGGGCTCCGCCAACGAAGACCCCGGCAAAGTCGGCATGCCGTTCGCGAGCGATGACAAAGAAGCGATCGCGCTCGCTTCCAAACTGATCCGCGACGTCGGCTACGAACCCGTGCTCGTCGGCGGCCTCGCCATGGGCCGTTATCTCATGCCCGGCACCCCGCTCGCCGGCGAGCACTCGCCGGAGGAGATCAAGAAAATCGCCGCGGGGCTGAAGGCGGAATAGCAACGAACCGGCTCACGAGCCCGCGAGTCGATAGTCCGCGAACTGCTGGCGCAGCTGCAGTTTGCTGAGCTTGCCGGTCGCGGTGAGCGGAAGTTTGTCGACGAAGGCGACGTCGTCGGGGATCCACCATTTCGCGACTTTGCCAGCAAAGAACTGCAGCAGCTCTTCGCGCGTGGCGGTGGCGCCGGGTTTGAGGACCACGACGAGCAGCGGACGCTCCTGCCATTTCGGATGGGGAATCGCGATTGCGGCGGCTTGAGCGACCGCGGGGTGAGCGACGGCGAGATTTTCCAGCTCGATGGAGCTGATCCATTCGCCGCCGGACTTGATCACATCCTTGGTGCGATCGGTGATTTGCATGTAGCCGAGCGGACAGATGGTCGCGACGTCGCCGGTGTTGAACCAGCCGTCGGCTTCGAACACTGCGTCGGTGTCGCGTTTGTAATAACTGGCCGCAACCCACGGCCCACGCACTTTGAGCGCACCAAACGTTCTGCCGTCGCGAGGCACTTCGTTGCCTTGATCATCGGTGACTTTCAGTTCGATGCCAAACACGGTGCGGCCCTGGCGCACTCGTAACGGCTCGCGCCTTGCTTCGGGCAGCGCATTCGCTTCCGGCGAGAGCGAACGGATGGTGCCGATGGGACTGGTCTCGGTCATGCCCCACGCATGCACCACTTCCACTTGATGTCGCTCGCGCAGCTGATTCATCAAGGTGAGCGGCACGGCCGATCCACCCGAGACCACGTGCGTCAAGCTGTCGATGCGCCTGCCGGTCTTTTCCAGATGCGCGATGAGGCCCTGCCACACCGTCGGCACGCCGGCGGAGAACGTCACGCCTTCTTGTTCGATGAGCTGTTGTAACGTTTCGGCGTCGCCCATCTTCGGACCAGGAAACACCAGCTTCGCGCCGACCATGGCGCATGAATACGGCAGGCCCCACGCGTTGACATGAAACATCGGCACCACCGGCATCACGACCTGGTGCGCCGACAACGCCATCGCATCGGGCAACGCGGACGCGTAGCAATGCAAGACGGTGGAGCGATGGCTGTACAACACACCCTTGGGATCGCCCGTCGTACCAGACGTGTAACACAACGAGCTCGCCAGGCGTTCATCGAACTCGGGCCACTCGAAGTCGTCGCTCTCATCCGCGATCAGCGATTCATAACTTCGTGCGCGCGGCAGCTCGGTCGCCGGCATGTGTGCATCGTCGGTCATCACCACGACGCCTTCGAGGCGCGGCAAACGCGACTGCAGCTTTTCTAACAGCGGCACGAACACGGGATCGAGAAACAGCCAGCGATCCTCGGCGTGATTGATGATGTAGACGATCTGCTCTTCGAACAGCCGCGGATTGATGGTGTGACAGACGAAGCCCGAGCCGGACACCGCATAATAAATTTCGAAATGCCGGTAGTCGTTCCAGGCCAGGGTCGCGATCCGATCGCCGCGCTCGATGCCCAGGCGATTCAGCGCGTTCGCGAGCTTGCGAGCGCGGGCAAAGGCATCTCTATAAGAGTAGCGGTGCCGGGGATTGTCAGCGACGATCGAAACGATCTCACGCCGAGGATGCTGGAGTTCTGCATGGCGCGCGATGCTGCTGATGAGCAGCGGCCGATCCATCATCTGGCCGAACATGGCGTCCCCCGACCGAATGATTGTAATGGTCGAAGTGATACCACAATTCCCGGCAGCGCTCACCCTGCTCGGGAGGGGGGCGCCGACGCAGCGTTATTGAGCGGTCGCAGGTCCGGTGAACGCCGCTGTTGCCGGCAGCGGATGTAATGAATCCGCCGCGATCACTGCAGGAACCTGCGCCGGCTGCGCTTGCGGCGGCGGCGTTGAGCCGTCGGTTTCATCCACGGGCACGCCCGGCGCCGCACCAACGCCGAATCGCACGACGATTCTCGCGATGTGCGGATGCTCGCTGCTCCACTGCATGAAATTCACGCACACCGCTTTGAGATCGGCACCCTGCGCATACTCGAACGATTTGCCCGTGAAGCGCGCGCCGCCGAGATCCTGCTCCAGGCTCGCCTGATGCTGGTCCCAAGGGTGCTGCATGGCGTCCGGCTGCGCGAACAACTGAATTTGATCGACGCGTGCGTACGCGGGAATCGTTCCGCACAGAGCAATTCGCTGTGCTTCCTGTTCATGACACGCTTCGGTTGGATTGCTCGCCCGGCACGCCGGCACATACACAACCGACTCGACGCTTTCAGACAAACGTTCCATCGACGCCGGCCTCGTCATCGCTGGCTTGGGTTCGGGTGCCGCAGCGGCAACTTCCTGTGCTTGTGCCTTCACTGCATCTCGCCCGCTGGCAATCAGCGCACGCATCTCCTGCAGCTCGTTGCGCATAGCGCGCATGTCTTCGGCAGAACGTTGTTTGATGAGCTCGGAATAGAGAAAACCGCCCGCCGCCGATGCGACCATCAACGCGAGCACGGCCAGCACCGAACGCAGCGCCGAGCCCTTTTTCGGGCGCACGTCCACGCTCTTGCGCGACTGCTGTTTGAAGCTGGTGTACAGCTGAAAAACGGCGGTGGCCACAGTGGCCAGGGCGCCGATCATGGCTGCCAGGATCGTTTCCGAAAGACCCATCGAAATCCTTTGACGATTGGGATGAGACGACACGCAGCCTTATGTCTGGTCTGCGAACGACGGAACTGTAGTGGTTCACACTTTGCAGCTCTGCCAAACAGTTGGCAGTTTCTTACCCGGCGGGCTGCGGTGGATGCAGAAAGTCGTTCAGAAAACCCGGCCGTTCAGCTGCACGGCCCGTGGATTGCGACCTGCCACTCATTCCAATCGATTCCGGGTTCCTCTTACTCAACTCGCGTTGGACAGCGCCGTTACATCAGCAAACCGCCCAAGTCCGCCCACATGGACGTGACTCGCTGATTCCTTAGAAGTCTGGAGCGACTCGTAATGTCTGGAGCCTCAAGTCAAGTCATTCTCGCCGTGGACGATTCCGCGTCCATGCGTCAGATGGTCCGTTACACCCTGGAAGGTGCTGGCTACGAAGTCGTCCAGGCCGCCGATGGCGTCGAAGCCCTCGACTTCGCCAAGACTCGCGGCGTCGACCTGGTGCTGACCGACGTCAACATGCCCCGCATGGACGGCATCACGCTGGTCAAAGAGCTGCGCGCTCTGGACAGCTACAAGTTCACGCCCATGCTGGTGCTGACGACGGAAGCCGGCCAGGAAACCAAGATGCGTGGCAAGCAGGCCGGCGCGACCGGCTGGATCGTCAAGCCTTTCAATCCAGAACAGCTGCTGGCGACCATCGCCCGGGTGCTCTGAGCCCAACCGCGCTCCTGGTGAACACGCTCATGTCGCCGAATCCTCTCGAAGCCGCCGCGAATGCCGATGCGGCGCCGCTCGTGGACTGGACGCCCGAGCAGCAGATCGCCCACATGCTCGAACTCTGCGAAGCGCAGATGGAATCGGCCATGTGCGAATCGGATCTCGCGGTCGACTCGCTGATCAAGGCCTTCTCCGGCCTGGCCGAAAGCGCGCAGTCGCTCAACGCCATGGCTGCCAGGCTCACGCCCGAGCAACGCAAGGCGTTCGAAGGCGTGGACTTGAAGAAACAAATGGAATCGATCGAGCGCCAGATGAGCGCGGCGATCGTGGCCTTCCAGTTTTATGACAAGTTGACGCAGCGGCTCGGCCACGTGCGTTACAGCCTGTCCACGCTCGCACTGTTCGTCTGCGATCGCACGCAGGCCGGTCAGCGCGATCAGTGGCGCCGCCTGTACACGACGTTGAAGCGGCTGTACCGCACTGAAGAAGAAAAACAAATATTCAACATGATGGTGGAAGGCGCGTCGGCCGACGAAGCCCGCGACCACATCCATCAAAGCACGCAGACGCTGCGCATCGGCGAAGCGGGCGAGATCGAGCTGTTCTAACGCCCGATCCCTCGGCTGAGAACCACGTCTCGCTTCGCAGTTTTTGCGTTGCGAGACCCGAGTCTATGTGATCTGACGCACGGTCTAGAAACGTCAAGAGACTATTGTGAACGCCGCTTGAGGGCGTAAGGGGCAGGTCAGGACGACTCGCCTCAGGTGATTACAAGCCGGGGAGCTGAAGCATGGTCATCAAGTCGCAGCATGTGGTCGGTGTGGCCGGTGCGTTCGCGCTGGTGGGCGCGGCGGTATGGGCCTCGACGGTGTTGTTCCATCCGCCGAAAGACGCGACCGTTGAAATAAAACAAATCTCCGAACGTTCCTGGGCGGTCGAGATCACCGATCTCGGCGCCGCCGACGCCGCGCCTGCGGAGAAGCGCACGGCGTCCACTCGCTGAAAGTCCAGCGGGCGCAGCTCAATCTCACATCGACCTCTCCAATCAGGGAGAGGTCCACGCGTTGATTTATCCCTCAGTCCTTCGACGCGATCTCACCCTCGCCGACCTTCTCGACCATGGTCTTGATGCCGTTCTCGAAGCCGCTGCCGGAACCGTTGTAATACAGATAAATCGGCTTCTCGTTGCGTAGCATGTCGAGCGCGTGCTGATAGTGGTCGAAGTGGTAGTACAGCACGACCTGGCCCTTGGTCACCGTGTCCGCCGGCAGCGTCGTCCCGTTGGGCAGAAACACCAGCATGCCGATGTAATTGCCCGCGCCCTTCAAGGCAATGCGCGGGAAAAACGCGTTCGAGGAGTAGAACACCTCGTAGGCGTCGATGCGGGTCATGGTCATGCCAGGCGCTCCTGCTGGGTGGAAGCCGCGACTATACGAGAGCGGTTACACTGCCGCCATGAGCACGCTGTACCTGATTCGCCATGGGCAAGCTTCATTCGGCACCGCCAATTACGATCAGCTGTCGGCCATCGGCGAAGAACAGGTGCGCGAGCTCGGGCGTTATTTCGCGGCCTTGGGCGAGCGCATCGATCACATCTACTCCGGCTCGCTGCGCAGACAGACACAAACGGCGGAGATCGTCGCAGCCGAGCTGGGCGCATCGGCGCCGCCGATCAGCATCGAGCCGGCATTCGATGAATACGACAGCGACGTCATTCTGGAAACATTTGCGAAATCATTGACGCCCGAGCAGCTGGCCGCGGCCGGCTGGCCGGAGCTCCGGCACGATCGCAAGAAGTTTCAATTCTTCCTGGAACGCGCGGCGCGTGCTTGGGTAGAAGCGCAGATCGAAGCTGAAGCAATGACGCCGTGGCTCGGCTTTCACGGCCGCATCAGCAAGGCGCTCGAACACATCATGCGCACGCATGGACGCTCCAAGACACTGCTGGTCAGCACGTCGGGCGGCGTCATCGGCACCGTCGTGGCGCACGTGATGGGCCTGTCGAATCACACGGGCATCGAACTGAACTGGGCGGTTCACAACGCATCGATCACGCGGCTGTTCTACAGCAGCGACAAAGTTTCGCTGTCGATGTTCAACGCGCTTCCGCACCTGGACCGCCCCGAATCGAGGCACTTGATCACCTATCGTTGACGAGTCCCCTGCGCACCATTTTGGATGCGAAGAAACGCGAACCAGCCCGCACTTTGGCTTTCAAGGTCGCAGCAATCGAGCCGTTACAAATCGGCAGGAGAGCCGTTTTGCGCAGCCTTTCAGGCTGCCCGAAGGGCGAGGCACAGGAGGTGCCGAGTGCAAATGTCAAACAAGGCTCGATAGCAGAGACAGCGGCTCATGGTCAAAGCAGCGGTGGTACGGCATATGTCCTCGGTGGAGGACTATCGCGCGCGCCTGGCCGGCCTGCAGGGCTCGTGGGACACGCTGTCGTTGTTATCTCATTTGCGCGGCGACGGCACTGACGTCAGCGGCACCCGCCAGGCATTCGAAACGCTCGCCAACGATCTCGTCGGCAGCTTGAGCGAAGAAACCTATAAGAAGGCCATGCTGGCGCTGAAAGCCAAGGGCCAGATCGCCATCGATGTCATCGTTCGCAACTTGTTCGAGCGCACCGCCGACATCGGCTTCCTGGCGATCGACGACGACATTCGCGATTACTTGCGCCAGCGCCGTGCCGACGGCTCGAAGCTCGACGCGCTGAACGAACGCTTGCGCCGCCGCTTTCGCGAATACGTCGGCAAGTACTCGGTCTATCACGATGTGATCCTGCTCAACGCCGAAGGCGAAGTGCTGGTGCGGCTCGATGAGAAACATCAGGTGCCCGCCACCTCGCACGAGCTGCTGCGCGAGACGCTGACGACGCGCCAGGGCTATGTCGAAACTTTCGGTCGCGTGGATCTGCTGCCCGACACCGAGCGCAGCTTGATCTATTCCTTTCGCGTTGCAGACGGCAGCCGGACCGAAGGCGTGTTGTGCCTGTGCTTCCGCTTCGACGACGAGGTCGCCGGCATCTTCTCAAAGCTGCGTACCGAGGACGATTGGACGGTCTTTTGTTTCCTCGATGCGAAGGGCTCAGTCATCGCGAGCAGCGATCCCTGGCAGACGCCGATGGGTGCGACGTTCCCAATCGCGCTCGACGAAGGCGGACGCATCATTCGCTTTGCCGGTCGCGAATATCTCGCCGTGACCCGTCGCGCGCAGGGATATCAAGGCTACATGGGCCCAGGCTGGTACGGGCACGCCATGCTGCCGATCGAGCACGCGTTCGACCACGCCGCCGATGTGACTAAAACAGTTCCGAGCAACCTGCTCGCAGCGCTGCGCGAGAGTGAAACCATCTTCTCCCCGGCCCTGCGCAAGATCCCGACCCAGGCCGATGCCATTCAACGCGAGCTCAATCGCACCGTTTGGAACGGCAACGTGCGGCTCGCGAGCAGCACCGACTCAGGCAGCGACTTCACCAAAGTGCTGCTGCGTGAGATCGGCAACGCCGGGCGGCGCACGCAGGAAACATTCGAGCGTTCCATCAGCGAGCTGCAGGAGACCGTCGTATCGTCGATCCTGGACGATGCGCCACTGCTGGCAACGCTGGCAGTCGATGTGCTCGATCGCAATCTCTACGAGCGTGCCAACGATTGTCGCTG